>CAYZSG010000167.1:0-12008 GCA_964481045.1 uncultured Candidatus Odyssella sp.
GCCCGGCCATCGCGCGCCGCATGTGTGGCTCGCGCCGGGCGTGGCGCTGTTCGACAAACTCGGCCCCGAGTTCACGCTGCTGCGCATCGGCGGCAATGGCGCGGCGGCGGCGGCGATCGCGGCTGCTTTTGCGGCGCGCCGCGTGCCGCTCGCGGTGCTGGCGCTCGACGACGCCAAGGCCCGCGCGCTCTATGGGCGCGACTACGCGCTGATCGGCCCCGACCAGATCGTCCTTTGGCGGGGCGATGCGGCGCCGTCCGATCCTTTGGCGCTCGCGGATCGCGTGCGCGGCGCGTGAGCGCCGCGCGGGATCAGAAGCCGTTCAGCGGCGCGAAGAAGCAGCGGCGCCGGCTGCCGACCTTGCAGATCCAGTATTTGCCGTCCTCCGAGGGGATCGCCTCCTTGGCCGGGACGGTCATGTTGTGGTCGGGGAGGGAGTAGCCCTCGCGGTTCTGTTGCACCCGCTCGGGCGCGACTTCGTAGCAATCATCGACACCGCAGCAGAGCTCCCCGGCGCCGCTGCGATATTTGCCCTTGTTGATCCAGTCGTAGTCGCCGTGCACCAAGTGCACGGCTTCTGGCGAATTGGCCCAGGGCCAATTCGCCCCTAGCTCGCCCCCTGGGCGAGCGGCCCCATGCGCGAAGGCAGTCGGGGCCGGCACGACGAGTGCCAGGCTGAGCACGATCACGCGGTAGTCCGAACGCAGAGACATCGCACAACCCTCATCCGCACGCGGGCGGCGGAGGGTCCAGGCAGGGACCACATTTTGGGCCACCGCCAGCGCGATACGCAACATATTGGCATGAATATTGCATCGCAGCAAGAAATTTCGCAGTGCAACATTGTCGCGGGCAGCTGCCCAACCGAGCGGCGCGCGGTGCGTATCGACGAGGCCGCGTGCCTCGCCGGCGCGCAAAAGTCTGCACTTCCCGCACTTGCCGCCGCGGCGAAACGGTGCCACATCGCCGGTCCCCGAGCGGGCCGCCGCCTGCGGCGCCCCGCAACCCCCGCAAGAATTCCGTCACGGAGGAGCACTCATGGGTTTCCGCATCGGCGACACCGCGCCCGATTTCGAGGCCGACACCACCGAGGGCCGCATCAAGTTCCACGACTGGCTCGGCAATAGCTGGGCGATCATGTTCTCGCATCCCAAGGACTTCACGCCGGTCTGCACGACCGAGCTCGGCCAGGTCGCGAAGATGAAGGCCGATTTCGACAAGCGGAACGTGAAGGTGATCGGCATCAGCGTCGACTCGGTCGACGATCACAAGCGCTGGGCCAAGGACATCGAGGAGACGATGGGCCAGGCGCCGAACTATCCGATGATCGGCGACGCCGACCTCAAGGTGGCCAAGCTCTACGATATGCTGCCGGCCGACACGGCGGGCGGCGCCCAGGGCCGCACCGCGGCCAACAACGCCACCGTGCGCAACGTCTACGTCATCGGGCCGGACAAGAAGATCAAGCTGATGATCACCTATCCGATGACCACGGGCCGCAATTTCGACGAGGTGCTGCGCGTGATCGATTCGCTGCAGCTCACCGCGAAGCACAGCGTGGCCACGCCGGTGAACTGGAAGCCGGGCGACCAGGTGATCATCGCCGGCTCGGTGTCCGACGAGGACGCGAAGAAGAAATTCCCGCAGGGCTGGAAGGCGCCGAAGCCTTATCTGCGCATCGTCGATCAGCCGAAGTAGCGCCGCGGCGGGCGCCGCGGCTTGCCGCGCGGCGCCCGCGCCGTGCTAGGTTTTCCCCGGCGAAGCACGGGGATCTCACTTGCCGGAAACCATGAACGCCGCCGAAGCGGTTTTGCGGCCGGCGCTGGCGGCGGGCCATGCGCGGAAGATCGCGCTCAAATGGCGCGACGAGGCGATCACTTACGAGCGGCTCCACGAGCGCGTGTTGCGCGCCGCCGCCGTCGTCAAGGAGCATGGCGTCGAGCCCGAGCAGCGCGTGGCGCTGCTGATGAAGGATTATCCCGGTCTCGTCATCGCCTATCTCGGCGCGATGGCCGCGGGCACGGTGCCGATCGCGATCAATCTCCGCGCCACGGCGCTCGATCTCGCGCATGTGCTGGCCGACAGCCGCGCGCGCCTCCTGATCCTCGACCGCGAATTCATGATCACCGCGCAGGCCGCGCTCGAGCGCGTTTCGCCGCGCCCGGCCGTGATTCTCGCGCAGGCCGATAATCCCAGCCGCGACGCCTGGATGGCCCTCGTCGGCAAGCACGAACCGCTCGCGGCGCCCGTGCCGATGTCGCCGGACGACATGGCTTTCTGGATCTACACGTCCGGCACCACCGGCGCGCCCAAGGCGGCCGTGCATCTCCACAAGGACGTGCGCAACGCCACGGACTACACCAACGTGCTCGGCCTCGGCCCCGGCGACACGGTGTTCGCGACTTCGAAACTGTTCTTCGCCTATTCGCTCGGCAACGCGATGTTCGCCGCGCTGCAAAAGGGCGCGACGACGATCCTGCTCGATTCGTGGCCCGATCCCGATGCGGTCGCCGATGTGATCGAGACGCACAAGCCGACGCTCGTGTTCTCGGTGCCGACGCTTTACCGCAACATGCTCGAACGCAACGTCGCGAAGTCGCCGGCGTTCCGGCAGGTCCGCCACTACGTCTCGGCCGGCGAGCGGCTGCCCGAGGATCTCTGGCGGCGCTGGAAGGAGGCCACCGGCGTTTCGATCCTCGACGGCATGGGCACGTCGGAGACGATCTACATGATGCTGACGAACCGGCCCGATGCGACCAGGCCCGGCAGCTCGGGCCGGCCCGTGCCCGGCGTCGAATGCAAGCTCGCCGACGCGCAGGGCAACCCGGTGCCGGCGGGCGAGCCCGGCATCCTCTGGGCCAAGGTCGCCTCGCGCGCCGACCGCTACTGGAATGCGCAGGCCAAGAGCCAGGAGGCGTTCCCGGGTGCGTGGTTCCGCAGCGGCGACATGTACACGGTCGATGCCGAGGGCTACTGGCACCATCAGGGCCGCGCCGACGACATGCTGAAGATCAGCGGCCAATGGGTGAGCCCCGGCGAGATCGAAGACGCGGCGCTCGCCCATGCCGGCGTCCGCGACGCCTGCGCCGTGGGCTTGCCCGATGCCGATGGCCTGCCGCGCGTGATGCTGTTCGTCGTGCCGCCGCAAGCCGGCGCCAACGAAGTGGCGCTCGCGGAGAACGTGCGCGCCGCATTGAAGGCGCATCTCTCGCCCTACAAGATCCCGAAATGGATCAAGCCGGTCCCGGAGATCCCGCGCACGGCCACGGGGAAGGCGCAACGCTTCGTGCTCAGGCAGAAATACGAAAGCGCGGTACGGTGAATTGGAGCGGTTGGAATTTTTGAGCAGGTTTAAGTTCACTTTTTGTTCTTGACAATCCTTAGTATTCACACTATGTCTCCATGCTTCCGGAAAAGAGTGGGCGCTCTGGAGATTGCGTGAAACTGGAGAAGGTTCATGATTCCGCTCGTTCTTTCTGGCTCGGTTGGCTACGACGAAGACAACGATCCAAACGATGTTGCCCGGACGGGGAACGCTCTTGCAGTGCTCGGGCTTTTCGATGCCTTGGAAGCAGTCCAATCCGGAAAATTCGGTGACAGTCTCGACGGCGCGATTCGTACGTACCAATCGGAGAATAATCTCGATGCCGATGGCGTGCTGCTGCCGAACGGACCAACGCAGAACTCGCTGAACGATTCACTGAGAGAGCATCGTCCGGGGCCGTCACTGCTTCCGGCCGAGGACGAAGGACCATCAGGTGTTGCTTGGCCCCGTAACTCAGCCGCGCAAGCGCGGACGATCGAGGAATTCCGAGGTGAGGACCTCGCTCCTTCACTGCGCCGTGTTGCCTCAGCAAAGGACCAGCTCCGCGATCTGCCGGCTATCTCGAAGCAGGCGGCTCGCAATTTGGCCAAGGCTCAAGGAATCTCCGGTCGTGGCGACGTGTTCGGAGGTGCGATCGCATCGCTGCCGATCGGTCGTGCGGTTGATGCCGTGGAACAAATCATGAAAACAAGAGGATTCCGGTACGTGCCGGATCCCATGGGCCGCGTTGACGAAGGCGATTGGGTCAACGAGCGAGGCGATCGTATCGGCTCGGACGAAGCGCACTCGATCGCTCGTCAACACCAGACACCGCCACCGCGTCGTACGAGCCCTGATCTCGCCAACAATGCCAACGTGCACGGCACGCAAGGCGTGACGGTTGTCGCCGCCCGGGCATCCGCGCCGGCGCGTCGGATCGAGTCCACCTTCCAGAATCTCGCCTACGACCTCGACACGGCAGCGGCCTACGTAAAGCGCGGTGAAGGCGATGTTCGGGTTGCCGTTTCCATTCGGAGCTCTGCGACTTCGCAACATCCTGCCGACGAAATGTCCCGAATTAATGCGGGCATTCGGGAGGCGGTGGTCGCAAACGCCTTGCTCAACCGCCCAACCAGTCCCGAGGAGATCGCATCGATCACGAGGGACATTGCCCAAAACCAATTGCACGGATCGTCACGCGGCCGCAGCCGCGTCAAGGACATGCTGACCGAAGCGGCGTTGAACGCCGCGACACCGGACCAGCGCCTGCACGCGCGCGGCCTTCTTGCCGTCTATGAAATGGAAGAGCGCGAGGCGAAGGCTGCTGGTCGCCCAGATCCTCGCGGCAAAGCCGATTCGGCGATCGCGGCATTCGCTGCGGGGCTGAACGGCGAGGTCCCTTGGTCGGTCCACGATCCCGAGGAGGGCGAGGATGGCGATGAGGATGAAGACCATGACGTGCGCGCCGAGCACGCTGCCGATGATCCGGACAACCCCAGAAGGCCTCGGGGAATGCACAACGAAAGGACGCGGGAAGCAGCAAGGGAAGGAAAGCGCCGCCACGACGAGCTGAAGGAGCGCGTTCTAAAAAGGGAGGATCGCGGGTGGCACAAAGATGGCTACAAGGTGAACGGAAGATGGTACTTTCCGGACGCGACGACGCGGCGAGGATATCTGCTTGAATTGAAGCCGGACACGCCCTCCGGTCGGGCTGCCGGTGCAAAGCAGTGCGCAGAATATACGCGGGTGACAGGCAAGCGCTGCCGGGTCATCTACTATCAGCCGAACTCGAGCACCGGCTCACGCGGCGGCGCCGGAACACCTAAGCTGACGCGGCCATGGGGCGTTGGCAGCAATCGCTTGGGAAACCCGAAATTGCCCAGAACGCCGTGGGATCTGTTGGAGTAGTTCTGTCGTTTCCGGGCGCGCTCGCCAGAGCGTTTCGGGCCCTCCCGGCGGTTGAGTGAAGGATCGACCTCGTGGCGATGACGGAAACACGCAAGCGCTTGAACCGCAGATTCATGTGGGTGGTTCGCGAAGGAATCGCCAAGTGTCTGCGCAAGCGTGGATTCAGCAGGAAGAACCTCTACTTTTGGCGCGACTGCGATCCAACGGTGGCTTTCGCAATTTACGTGAGCAGAGGCCCGCAATGGAACCCAAACAAGTGCACATTCAATTTGGATTGCGGCATGGTCGTGCGGATCGTCCCCACAACACTCGAGCAGCCGGCTGCTGATTGGATTCCGTGTGCCGCGTCGGCGCAAATCCGGGTCCATCCGGCAGTACTGACAAGGGGTTCTTCCAACCTCGAAATCAATGCCGAGGACTCGGACGACGACGTTGCCGCGCTGGCAATGACATGCACCCGGTTGCTCGAGGATGTCGTCTTGCCGTGGTTTTCGAAGTTCAAGACGGCAAGGGATGTCGGCGACTATCTGATGTCAGAAGGCGAGCGACCCGGCAAGATCTGGTTCGGATGGCGCGAGATCAAGCATCACCCGGCGTCACTGCGGAATGCCGCGATCGCCTACTTCGCCGCGGGAGACCACGATCGCGCCCTTGAGTTGCTCGATCTCGCCGCCTTGACCAACGATGTCCCCGGGCTTCATCTCACGCTCGAGCTCCGTAAGCGATTGGCGCGGTTGATTGCGAGCCGGGAATCGGCTCACTAGCGCTTCTTTGATACTGCAGCATCGAAGGAGCGCGCTGCCGGAACCGAGGCGGCTCCGAGTTGCTTGCGGTGCACCGGCTGCGGGCGCTAGGTAGATAACGGACCAAAGCTGCCGCACGCCGGATTATGCACGTTCACAAGACCACCTACACCCACCGCGTCACGTTCTCGGATTGCGATCCGGCGCGGATGGCGTATTACCCGCGCATCCTCGAATGGTTCGATCATTCGACCGACGCGCTGTTCCGCTCGGTCGGCCTGAAGTGGGAGGACATGTTCGCGAAGAACGAGCCGCAGGGCATGCCGCTGCTCGACATCTCGGTGCAGTTCAAGTTTCCCTGCCGCTTCGGCGATCTCGTTGCGATCGAGACGTGCATCGACGCGTTCGAGGGGCGGAAGTTCACGGTCAAGCACGAGATGAAGAACGGCGAGCATCTCGCCGCCACCTGCCGCGAGCACCGCGCCTGGGTCGTGCTCGATCCCGGCTCGCCGCGCGGGATCAAGGCCATTCCGGTGCCCGATGCGGTGCGCCGGCTGTTTCATCGTCCCTAGCGGAGACGGATTTTCGATGACGCTTTCCAGCATCCTGCAAGCGCTGCTTCTCGGCATCGTCGAGGGCCTCACGGAATTCCTGCCGGTGTCCTCGACGGCGCATCTGCTGCTGGGCGGCGCGCTGCTCGGCTTCGACAGCCCCAACCGCACCTTCGAGGTGATGATCCAATTGGGCGCCATCTGCGCGCTGTTGTTCGTCTACACCGGCCGGCTCTGGGGCATTGCGCGTTCGCTCGGCTCCGACCCCGGCGCGCGGCGCTTCGTGATCGGCATCCTGCTGGCGTTCCTGCCGGCGGTGCTGGTGGGCCTCGTCATCGGGAAATACGTCGAGGCGCTGCTCTATCATCTCTGGATTCCGTGCGTGACGCTCATCGTCGGCGGCATCGTGCTGCTGATCGTCGATCGCATCCCGTTCCAGCCGCGCCACACCGACGCGCAGAAGTTCCCCGTCCTCACGTCGCTGGCGATCGGCGTCTGCCAGTGCCTCGCGATGATCCCCGGCGTCTCGCGCTCGGGGGCCACGATCGTGGGCGCGATGTTCCTCGGCGCCAACAAGCGCGCGGCGGCGGAGTTCTCGTTCTTCCTCGCGATGCCGACGATGGTGGGCGCCTTCGCCTACAAGCTCTACAAGGACTACGCGACGATGACGTTCGACCAGGCGGGCCTCATCGCCGTCGGCTTCGTGGCGTCGTTCGTCGCCGCGGTGCTGGTCGTGCGCACGCTGCTGGATTTCGTCGCGCGCAACGGCTTCGCGGTATTCGCCTATTGGCGCATCGCGGTCGGCACGATCGGCCTCATCGCGATTGCCGTGTACGGGGCGAAGTAAGTCGAAGTGAACAGGAGGCGGGGAGGCGGGTAGAAGAAAATCTGCGCGCCAAAGGCGCGCGACCTGATCTTCTCCCCGTCTCCCCGCCTCCTGTTACCTTATTCTTAGGACGAGGGAGAAAGTCATGCCGAAGCAGATCATTTCGAGCAGCAAGGCGCCCACGACGGGGTTCACCGACAAGGCCAAGGCGCCGCCGATCGTGCAGGCGATCAAGGCCGGGCCGTTCCTCTACGTCTCGGGGCAGGGGCCGCTCGATCCCGAGACGAAGGAGGTCGTGGCCGGCGACATCGAGGTGCAGACGCGGCGCACGATGGCGAACCTCATGGCCGTGCTCGAGGCGGGCGGCGCCACGCTCGCCCATATCGTCAACATGCGCGTGTGCCTGCGCGACGTCGCCGACTTTCCCAAGTTCAACGAGACGTTCCGCGACATCATGGGCGAGCACAAGACGACGCGCACCTGCATCGGCGGCACCCCGCACCGGAAGGGCGTCAACGTCGAGATCGATTGCGTGGCGTATCTGGAGTAGGGCACGGGGCCCGTTGCGCCCGTTTTGCGACTCGGGCAATCTTCGCGGCCTGAAAGCCGGCCCTAAAGCCGGGCGCATAAATCGAGCAGGGAGCCACGCCATGCAGATCCGCCGCCTCGCCGCCATCCTTCCGCTTGCCGCCGCCCTGGCGGCACCCGCCGCCGCCGAAGAGCTGAAGCTGATGACCGGCCCGCAGGGCGGCATCTGGATACCGCTCGGCGGCGCGCTCAAGAACATGTGGGAGAAGAGCATCCCCGGCCTCTCGATCCAGGCGCTGCCGGGCGCCGGCATCTCGAACGTGCGCGCCGTGCACGAGGGCAAGGCCGATGTGGGGTTCGGCAACTCGATCACGACGGTGGACGCCATCGCCGGCAACGCGCCGTTCAAGGAGGCGCACAAGAACGTCTGCAACGTGGCCACGCTCTATCCGCAGTATTTCCAGATGGTCGTGCTGGCGAATTCCGGCATCAAGACGCTCGCCGATATGAAGGGCAAATCGCTGACCACGCAGGTGCGCGGCAACACCGGCGAGCTGATCACGCAGCACGTGCTCAAGGTCGCGGGGCTCAGCTACAGCGACATGAAGGTGAGCTTCAGCTCCTACAACGATTCGGTCGACCAGATGCGCGACGGGCACGCGCAGATCTTCACGCTCGGCACCGCCGTGCCGGCGAATGCGGTGATGGATCTCGCCACGAGCCGCGACATCAAGCTGATCGATCTTTCGGCGCAGCACGACGCGATGCGCAAGATCAACCCCGGCTACACGCTGGTGACGATCAAGGCCGGCACCTATGCGAAGCAGGATAAGGACGTGAAGGTGATCGGCTACGCGACGCACATCGTCGCCTCGTGCAAGCTCCCCGAGGATCGCGTCTATGCGATGACGAAGGCGATGCACGCGAACTTGAAGGACATGGCGGCGATCAACAAGCAGATCGCGGAGCTGACGCCGGCCGCCATGGCCGAGGACATCGGCGTGCCGATGCATCCGGGCGCCGCCAAGTACTACAAGGAAGCGACGAAGAAGTAGCAGCCCGCGTGCCGGGCGCGCGCGCATGACCGAGGTGGCGCCGACGGCGCCCCCCGCGCGCTCCTGGGCGGCTTACGCGATCGTCCTCGGCGGCGGCGCGCTGGCGCTGTACCAGCTCTCCGCGATCGCGATCGCGCCGCCGGAAGCGTTTCCAGTCCGCGCGGCGCACCTCGCCTTCGCGATCACGCTCGTCTTCCTGCTCTATCCGCTCGTGAAGACCGGCGAGCGCGCGCGGCCGCGCTGGTGGGACCTGATCGCGCTGCTGCTGGCGCTCGGCACCTGCGTCTACATCCTCGTTCTCTACAAACCTTATATCTTCGAGCGCGATCCGTTCGTCGATACGCCCGACTTGCCCGACAAGATCATGGCGGTGCTGTGCGTCGTCATGGTGCTCGAGGCGACGCGGCGCATTCTGGGCTGGGCGCTGCCGATCACCGTCGTCCTGTTTCTCGGCTACGCCTTCGCGTTCACGAACATCGAGTTCTCGAAGTTCGTCAACCAGCTCTATCTCACGACCGAGGGCATCTTCGGGCAGACGCTCGGCGTCTCGGCCGGCTACGTGCTGATCTTCGTGCTGTTCGGCGCGTTCATGGAGCGCGCCGGCACCGGCCAGCTCTTCATGGATTTCGCGTTGTCGCTCACCGGCACGAGCGCGGGCGGGCCGGGCAAGGTGGCGGTGGTGAGCTCGAGCCTGTTCGGCACGATCTCGGGCAGCGCGGTCGCCAACGTGATGATCGACGGGCCGATCACGATCCCGCTGATGAAGCGCACCGGCTTCCCGGCGCATTTCGGCGCGGCGGTGGAGGCGGTGGCGTCCACCGGCGGGCAGATCATGCCGCCGATCATGGGCGCGGCGGCGTTCGTGATGGCCGAGTTCCTCAACGTGCCGTATCTCCAGGTCGTCGTCTGGGCGATCATTCCGGCGATGCTCTATTACGTCGCCTGTTTCGCGGCGGTGCATTTCCAGGCGAAGCGCCAGGGCTTGAAGGGATTGCCGCGCGAGGAATGTCCGCGGCTCTCGCGGGTGCTCGGCGAGCGCGGGCACCTGTTCCTGCCGATCGTCATCATCCTCGTCGTGATGTTCACCGGCTCGTCCGCGCCGCTGGCGGCGCTGGCGGCGACGGCGTCTTGCGTGCCGCTGATTTTCCTCAGGGGGCCGATGATCGCGGTGCCGCTGCTGGCGGCGCTCGGCGTGCTCGTCGCCGTCGGCATGCGTTCGCTCGGCGGCTTCGAGGTGAGCGGGCCGGCGGTGGTGTGGGCGAGCGCCACGATGGTCGGCGGCTCGCTGCTGGCGGCACTCGTGCAGGCGCCGGCGCGCGAGCGGCTCGGGCGCAGCGTCGTGCTGGTCATGGAGGCGCTCGTCGACGGCGCCAAGAACGCGCTCTCGGTGGCGCTGGCCTGCGCGGCGGCCGGCATCATCATCGGCGTGATCGCGCTCACCGGCCTGGGCCTCACCTTCACGCAGTTCGTGCTCGCGCTCGCGCAGGACACGCTGCTGCTCGCCCTGATCGTCACGGCGATCGCCGGCATCGTGCTTGGCATGGGCATGCCGACGACGCCGGCCTACATCATCATGGTCTCGCTGCTGGTGCCGGCGATCGCCAAGCTCGGCATCCCGATCCCGGCGGCGCACATGTTCGCGTTCTACTTCGCGATCCTCTCGGCGATCACGCCGCCGGTGGCGCTCGCCGTCTATGCCGCGGCCTCGCTGGCCAAGGCCGATCTCTGGAAGACGGGCTGGGCCGCCGTGCGCATCGGCGCGGCCGGCTTCATCGTGCCGTTCATGTTCGCCTACGAGCCGGCGCTGATGCTCATCGTGAAGCCGGGCGAATGGCACGTCGCCGTCATCGCGGCGATCACCGCGACGATCGGCTGCGTGGCACTCGCCGGCGGGCTTTACGGATACTTCGTCCGGAGCTGCGCGCTGTGGGAGCGTTTCGTTCTGCTCGCCGGCGCGTTCCTGCTGATCAAGCCCGGCTGGCTCACCGACCTCATCGGCCTCGGGCTGCTCGGCGCCATCGTCGCGTACCAGATGCTCGACCGCCGCCGCGCCGCCGCCGAGGCACCGGCCGTCGCGCGCTAATTCGCGCTGCAGCCGCTGCACACCTCGACGCGGTTCGCGCGGATGTCGTCGGCGGCCTTGCGCAGGCCCGCGGCGGCCTTTTCCCAGCCTTTGCGCGCCGCCAGCGCCTTCGCGATCTTCTCGAGTTCGGCCAAGGTGCGCGCCTTGGGCGCGCAGGAATCCACGACCGGCTTCTTGCCCGCCTCGCGCTCGAAGGCCGGCTTCGAGAGGTAGCCCAGGATGCGCTGCTTCAGTTCGGCGAGCCGCGTGCGATAGGCGGCGGCCTTCACCTTGCCTTCGAGGCTCTCGATCCGCGCCACCGCGCCCGGCCAGTCGAATTCGCCGAAGCGCACGCAGCCGCCGAAATGCGTCGTCCGCTTCAGCCACGGGAACGCGTGCGGATCGGTGCCGTAGAGCGCGCGATGGCTGGCGAAGAACAGCCGGTCCTCGGCATCGCCCAACGCCGCGAGGCGCGCGAGGGCGGCGAGGTCGGGCTCGAAATACTCGTATTCGATCATCGAGCCGGCGAAGGCCGGGATGAACTTCGGATAGGCCGTGCCGAGCAGATCGTGGAGCTCTTCGAACTTCGTCTCCTTGATGCCGGATTTGTCGATCACGGCGACATAGGCCTTGCCGAGCGCGTCGCCCCTGGCCAGCAGCGCGCCGAGCGAGGCGCCCTTCTTCTTCGCGCAAGCCTCGCGCCAGGCCGCGCGATACGCCTCGGTCTCGGCCTTGAGCGAATCGGGGATCGGCAGCACCCGTCCGTAGTCGGGCTTCGCCGCAGCGGCGGCGCAGGGGCCCGAGGCGCCGCGGCGCGCTTCGGCACCGGCATCGGCGCATGCGAGCGTCAGTGCGAGGGCGGCAAGAGCAATCGGGCGAATCATCGGGCCTCCCGGCAGAAGACGAGACCGATCGGGACGAAGATAAGGGAACAGGAGACGGGGAGGCGGGGAGAAGGCAAAGAGGCAAAACACGGAGGACACGAAGAACACGGAGAAAGTCTTGCGCGCCTGTGGCGCGCATGTCTGTTT
>CAYZSG010000168.1:0-11934 GCA_964481045.1 uncultured Candidatus Odyssella sp.
GCATAAGCCCATTGCGTGATGTTGCCCGCGCCGAGGCAGATGACGTAGTCGCCCGGGCCCGCGATGTCGGCGATGAGCGACGGCAGATCCTCCGGCTTTTCGAGGCCCTTCACGTTGCGATGGCCGCGCGCGCGGATGCCCTCGACGAAACTTTGGCGGTCGAATCCCGGCAGCGGCGGTTCGCCGGCGGAATACACGTCCGCGATCACCACCTTGTCGGCAGCGTTGAACGACGAGCAGAAATCCTCGAACAGATCGCGCAGGCGCGTGTAGCGGTGCGGCTGCATGACGGCGATCACCGAGCCTTTGCAAGCCTGGCGCGCCGCCTTCAAAACCGCCGCGATCTCGACCGGGTGATGGCCGTAATCGTCTATGACCGTAATCCCATTCGCCTCGCCGGTTTTGGTAAACCGCCGTTTAACGCCCTGGAATCCGCCGAGCGCCCGTCGCAGCACGCCCTCATCAATATCTAGTTCCTGGGCTATGGCGACAGGCACAAGCGAATTCAACACATTGTGCTCGCCAAGAAGTGGAAGCGCAATATCTATGTAACGCTTTTTGGCCTTGGAACCGCGCTGTTTGAGCTCGATGTCGTACCGTGCCCCCTCCGTTCCAAAGCGGATGTTCACGGCGCGTACGTCGGCCTGGAGCGAGGTTCCGTAGGTCACGAGGCGGCGGTCGGCCACCTTCGGGATCATCGCCTGCACCTCGGGATGGTCGGTGCAGAGCACGCCGAAGCCGTAGAACGGAATGTTGCCGACGAAGGTGGCGAAGGCCTCGCGCAGCCGGTCGAAACTGCCGTAGTGGTCGAGGTGCTCGGGGTCGATGTTGGTGACGGCCGCGATGGTCGCCGGCAGTTTCAGGAACGAGCCGTCGGATTCGTCTGCCTCCACCACCATCCAATCGCCCTTGCCGAGCCGCGCATTGCTGCCGCTCGCGGTGCTGATGCCGCCGACGATGACGGTGGGGTCCCAGCCGGCTGTCTCGAGCAGGTGGGCGACCATGCTCGTCGTCGTGGTCTTGCCGTGCGTGCCGCCCACGGCGATGGCCCATTTCAGGCGCATCAGCTCGCCGAGCATCTCGGCGCGGCGGATGACGGGCGTGAGGCGCGCGCGCGCGGCGATCACCTCGGGATTGTCGGATTTCACCGCCGACGAGATCACGACCACGGCCGCGTCGCCGAGGTTCTCGCCGCGGTGGCCGACGAATGTCTTGATGCCGAGCGCGGCGAGGCGCTTCACGTTGGCGCTCTCGGCCTGGTCGCTGCCCTGCACCTTGTAGCCGAGCGAGTGCAGCACCTCGGCGATGCCGCTCATGCCGATGCCGCCGATGCCGATGAAATGGATGGTTCCGACGTTGAGCGGAATCGAGCTGATCATGCGGTCCTCGGGCGCCAGTGTTTTTCGACGAGATCGGCGAGTGCTTTCGCGGCATCGGGGCGGCCGAACGCGCGCGCGGCGGCGGCGGCGTGCGCCAGCTCGTGCGGCCGGTGCGCGAGCTCGACGAGGCGCGCGGCCAGCGCGTCGGCGGTGAGCTGGGGTTGCGCGATCGCCCAGCCGGCGCCGGCGGCGGCGACGGCCTCGGCGTTGTAGCGCTGGTGATCGTCGGCGGCGTGCGGGTAGGGCACGTAGATCGCGGGGCGGCCGGCCACCGTGATCTCTGCCACGGTCGAGGCGCCGGCGCGCACGATCAGCAGATGCGCCGCGCCGAGCCGCGCGGGCACGTCGTCGAAGAAGCTCTTGAGCGTCGCCTTCACGCCGATCTTCTCATAGGCGGCCTGAACGGCGGCGAGATCCTCGGGCCGGCACTGCTGCGCCACATCGAGGCGGGCGCGCAACGTCGCGTCGAGCTTGCCGAGCGCCTCGGGCAGCACTTCGCTGAAGACGCGCGCGCCCTGGCTGCCGCCCATCACCATGAGGCGGAACGGCTCGCCATTGGCGGAGGGCGCGTAGGCATGCTCGCGGATGTCGAGAAACGCCGGGCGCACCGGATTGCCGACCTGGGCGATCTCGGCGCCGGTCTGCGGTATGCCCACGACTTTCGGAAACGCGATGCCGATCGCCGTGGCCTTCCGCGCGAGCTTGCGGTTGGCGAGGCCGAGAAAGCCGTTCTGTTCGTGCAGGATCAGCGGCAGGCGGTAGCGGCCCGCCATGAACCCGGCCGGGAACGAGGCGTAGCCGCCGAAGCCCACGACGATCTCGGCGCGCAGCTTCCGCAACAGGCGGCTCGCCGCCCAGGCGCCGCGCGCCAGCGTGGCGAAGAAGCCGATGCGCCCGAGCGGCCCGCCGCGCGAGGGCGAGGCGGAGGGCACGACGATCGATTCGATGCCCGCGATCTTCTCGGCGTAGTTCTGCCCGCGCTCGTCTGTGAACACGACGACGCGGCGGCCGCGGCGCGCGAGCTCTTCCGCCAGCGCCAGCGCCGGAAACATGTGGCCGCCGGTGCCGCCGGCGGTGAGCACGGCGGGGCGTTTCGCAACGGAGGAAGGAGCCGCGCTCACAGCACGCTCCCGGAGCGTCGGCGCGTGAGCGCCAGCACCATGCCCATGCCGAAGGCGAGCGCCACGAACGAGGTGCCGCCGTAGGAGATGAACGGCAGGGTCATGCCCTTCGTCGGCATCAGATGCAGCGCCGAGGCCATGTTGATGAAGGCCTGGAGGCCGAAGCCGGTCAGCAGCGCCGTCGCCGCGTACATGACGAACAAATTGCCCTCGTCGAACACGCGCGCGAGGCCGCGCATCACGATCGTGGCGTAGGCGGCGACGATGACGAGGCAGGCGATGAGGCCGAACTCCTCGCCGGCGACGGCGAAGATGAAATCGCTGTGCGCGTCGGGAAGCTGCGACTTCACGGTGCCTTCGCCCGGCCCCTTGCCGAACAGGCCGCCGTTCATGAACGCGCCGAGCGAGCGGTCGACCTGGTAGTTGTCGCCGCTCGAGGGATCGAGGAACAGCTTGATGCGGTGCGCGACGTGCGGAACCGTGAAATAGGCCGCGACGCCGACGGCCGCCGCGGCGCCCACCGCCGCCGCGACCCACACATAGGCGAGGCCGGCCAGGAAGAGCTGGCTGAACCAGATCGCGAAAACGACGGCGGCCATGCCCACGTCAGGCTGCTTGGCGAGCAGGACGATGATGGCGCCGCACACGGCCGAGGCGATGATCCAGCCAGGGAAGCTGCGGTCTTCCTTCCACAGCGAGAACATCCACGCGGCGAAGATCGCGAAGCAGGGCTTCAGGAACTCCGAGGGCTGCAGCGAGAAGCCGATGTGCAGCCAGCGATGCGCGCCCTTGATCTCGGGGCCGTAGAACGTCGCCAGCGCGGTCAGCGGCAGCCACACGAGGAAAAGCCCGAGCACGCCGATGCGCTTCACCCAGCGCGGCGTCAGCAGCGATGTGCCGACCAGCACCGCCATGCCGACGACGATGACGCCCATCTGCTGCTTCACGAAGTGCAGGCTGTCGAGCTGGATGCGCGCGGCGGCCGGGCGGCCGGCCGCGAGCGTCAGCACCGCGCCCGAGACGATGAGGAGAAGCAGCACGCCGAGCGTCATCTTGTCGACGGTCCACCACCAGCGGCCGACGATGCTGGTATCGGTGCGGGCAAGAGCGGTGGTGTTCATGCGCCGCCTCCGAGCATCTTCACCTGCGCGCGGAAATCGTCGCCGCGCTTCTCGAACGAGCGGTATTGGTCGAACGAGGCGCAGGCCGGGGAGAGCAGCACGACCTTCGCGCCCTTGCCCGAGGCCGCCATCGCATGCGCGGCCGGCACGGCGCGCGCCATCGTTTCGCAAGTGGTCGAGGCGATGCCGTGTTTCGCGAGGAATGCCGCGATCTCGCCGGCCGCCTTGCCGATCAGGAATGCGTGGGCGATCTTGGGCAGGTAGGGGATCAGCGCGTCGTAGCCGACCTCTTTCGAGAGCCCGCCGGCGATCCAGATCACCTTGTCGTAAGAGGTGAGCGCCCAGACGGTCGCTTCGGGCGACGTCGCCTTGCTGTCATTGACGTAGGTGACGCCGCCGATCGTCGCCACGCGCTCGAGCCGATGCGGCAGGCTGCGATAGGTCTTCATCGCCGCCGCGATCACGTCCGGCGCCACGCCGAGCGCGCGCGTCGCCGCATAGGCGGCCGCGGCGTTCTGCGCGTTGTGACGGCCGGGCAGGTCGGGCGCGTCGTTCATGTCGAGCACGATGCGTGGCGTGTCGCCGGTGCGGTCGATGAGCTTGGTCCCCTCGGCACCGACCATGCCGGCGCCCGGCTTCTCGCGCGTGACGCGGATCACGTGCATGCGGTCGGCGAGCGTGTCGGCCACGCGGCGCGTCTCTTCGTCGTCGGCACCGACGACGGCGGTCTTCTTCTTGCGGTTCCCGGCGAAGATGCGCGCCTTGGCGGCGACGTAGCCGGCGAGATCGCCGTGCCGGTCGATGTGGTTGGGGCTCACGTTCAGCAGCACCGCCACGTCGAACGAGATCGAGAAGGTGCGCTCGAGCTGATAGCTCGACATCTCGAGCACGTAGATGCCGCCCTTGCCGAGTGGCGCGAAATCGAGCACCGGCGGGCCGAGATTGCCGCCCACCTCGATGGTCTTGCCCGCGCTCTTGAGAATGTGCGCGATCAGCGCCGTGGTGGTGGATTTCCCGTTCGTGCCCGTGATGCCGACATAGATCGCATCGGGCTGCGCGCGGCCGAGCAGATCGACGTCGCACACGATCTGCGCGTCGGCCTTGCGCGCGCGCTCGGCGATCGGATGGGGCTTCGGAAACGTGTGCGGAATGCCGGGGCTGAGCACCAGCGTGTCGATGCCGGACCAGTCGGCCGACATCAGGTCGACGATCGGGATCCCCTCGGCCGCGGCCTTGTTGCGCGAGTCGGCGCCGTCGTCCCAGGCGAGCACATGCGCGCCGCTGGCCATGAGCGCGCGCACGGTCGGAAGCCCGGCGACGCCGAGCCCCATGACCGCGATGCGCTTCTTCTCATAGCCGGGGATCCGGATCATGCCCTCATCTCAGTTTCAGCGTGGCGAGTCCGACCAGCGCGAGCACCGCGGCGATGATCCAGAAGCGGACCACGACGGTGCTCTCGGCCCAGCCCTTCTTCTCGAAGTGGTGGTGGATCGGCGCCATCATGAAGACGCGCTTGCCGGTGAGCTTGAACGAGGCGACCTGCACGATGACCGACACGGTCTCGAGCACGAACAGGCCGCCCACGATGCCGAGCACGAGCTCGTGCTTGATCGCCACCGCCACCGCGCCGAGCGCGCCGCCCATCGAGAGCGATCCGGTGTCGCCCATGAACACCATGGCGGGCGGCGCGTTGAACCACAGGAATCCGAGCGCCGCGCCCACGAGCGCCGCGCAGAACACCGCGAGCTCGCCGGTGCCCGGCACGTGGAGCAGGGTCAGGTATTTCGCGAAAACCACGTTGCCGACGAGATAGGCGATGAAGCCGAACACGCCCGCCGCGATCATCACCGGCATGATGGCCAGGCCGTCGAGCCCGTCGGTGAGGTTCACGGCGTTGGATGCGCCGATCATGATGAACACGGCGACGGCGCAGAAGAAGATCCCGAAATTCAGCAGGTAGTCCTTGATGAACGGGATCGCGAGACCGGTCGCGATCGGCTGGGTGGCGTCGACGCCGGGGCGAAACTCGGCGCCCCAGTGCAGGTGCATGATCCAATAGGTGGCGACCGCGCTGACGAGGATCTGCCCCGCCAGCTTCGCGCGGCTCGAAATGCCGGCGGTCGAGCGCTTGGTGAGCTTCTTGTAGTCGTCGAAGAAGCCGAGCACGCCGAAGCCCAAGGTCACGATCATCACGGCCCAGACATAGCCGTTCGAAAGATCCATCCACAGCAAGGTGCTGACCGTGACGGCGATCAGGATGAGCACGCCGCCCATCGTGGGCGTGCCCTTCTTCTTGAGGTGCGTCTCGGGGCCGTCGGTGCGGATCGGCTGGCCCTGCGGCTGCTTGCTCTTCAGCCAGCGGATCACGCGCGGGCCGATGAACCACGAGATCAGCAGCGCCGTGATCACGGCGCCGCCGCTCCTGAAAGTGAGGTACTGGAACAGGCGGAGGCCGCCGAATTCCTGGCTGAAGGGGAAAAGAAGCTCGAACAGCATGGCGGCGCTCCCGGTTCACGTCCCCTGTTTCGTAGGAGACGCGCGGCCCAGCGCCAAGAGGGCTTGCACGATCGGCGCCATTTTGCTGCCGAGCGAGCCCTTGATCATGACGATGTCGCCGGCGCGCACGGCCTTGACGACGAGCGGCTGGAGCGCGGCCGAATCCGCCGCGTGGGCGCCGCGGAGGGCCTCGGGCAGCGCCGCCGCCAGCGCCGCCGTGTGCGTGCCGCAAGTGAACACCTGATCCACCTTGGCCGCCACGAAGGCGGGCGCGAGGGCCGCATGGATCGCGTCGGCCTCGTCGCCCAATTCGCGCATATCGCCGAGCACCGCGATGCGCCGCCCGCCGGGCTCGGGGGCGGCCAGGGCCAAAGTCGCCAGCGCCGCGCGCACGGCCTCGGGGCTGGCGTTGTAGCTTTCGTCGATCAGCGTGAAGCCGGGCGGGCCGTTGCGGCTCGTGCCGTTCGCGAGCGCGACGCGGTGGCGCTGGCCGCGGCCCTTGGGCGGCTGCACATGGGCCAGCGCGGCGGCGGCCTTCGCGAGATCGGCGCCGAGCGCGTGGGCGGTGGCGAGCACGGCGAGGCTGTTGGCGACCCAGTGCTTGCCGGGCGAGCCGATCGTGTAGCGGAGGCGCGTGCCGAGGATTTCGGCCGTCACGGTGCTCTGCGTCGGGCCGAGATCGGCGTCGACGAGCCGCGCCTCGGCGGCTTTGTGGGCGCCGTAGGCGATGTTGCGCGCGATGCCGGCTTTCTTCGCGGCGGCGGCCAAGCGGTCGAAATATTCGCTGTCGCGCGGCAGCACCGCCGTGCCGCCGCTCATGCCGGTGAAGATCTCGGCCTTGGCATCGGCGATTTCGGCCACCGACTTGAAGAACGCCGTGTGCGCCGGTGCGATCCAGGTGATCAGCGCCACGTGCGGCCGCACGAGCTGGGTCAGCGGCGCGATCTCGCCGGGGTGGTTCATCCCCAGCTCGAAAATGCCGTAGGCGGCGTCGCGCGCCATGCGCGCGAGCGAAAGCGGCGCGCCCCAGTGATTGTTGAGGCTGCCTTCGCTGGCGTGAGTCGCGGCCTGTGCGGCGAGCACGGTGCGCAGCGCCTCTTTCGTTCCAGTCTTGCCGACGCTGCCGGTGACGGCGGCGATGCGCGCCTTGGAGCGCGCGCGCGCGGCGCGGCCGAGCGCGCGCAGCGCCTCGAGCGTGTCGGGCACTTCCAGCACCGGGCCTTCAGGATTCGCGATGCGGCCGGTCTGCACCAGCGCCGCGGCGGCGCCGGCCTTGAACGCGGCGGAGACGTATTGATGCCCGTCCTGGCTCACGCCCTCGATCGCGGCGAAAAGATCGCCCTTGGAAAGCGTGCGTGTGTCGATCGAAACGCCGTGTACCGCGAACGGCGCGCTCGCGCGGCCGCCCGTGGCCGCCACGGCCTCGGTATCGGTCCAGAGCGGCGTGCGCGCGCTCATGCGCGGCCTCCCACCGAAGCCGCGGCCTTGCGCGCGATATCCATGTCGTCGAACGGCAGCGTCTTGTCGCCGACGATCTGGCCCTGTTCGTGGCCCTTGCCGGCGATGACGAGCACGTCGCCCGCCGCGAGCGCCGCCACGGCCGCCGCGATCGCCTCGGCGCGGTCGCCGATCTCGGTGGCGCCGCGCGCGGCGGCGAGGATTTCCCTGCGGATCGCGGCCGGTTGCTCCGAGCGCGGGTTGTCGTCGGTGACGTAGACGCGGTCGGCGAGGCGCGCGGCGATCTCGCCCATGATCGGGCGCTTGCCGCGGTCGCGGTCGCCGCCGCAGCCGAACACCACGGCGAGCTTGCCCTTCACCTGCGGGCGCACTTCGGTGAGCACGGCCTCGAGCGCGTCGGGCTTGTGCGCGTAGTCGACGTAAATCGGCGCGCCGTTGGGGTGGCGCGCCGCGAGTTCCATCCGGCCGGGCGCGCCCTTGAGCGCGCCGAGCGCCGCGGCTGCCTCGCCCGGCGGTGCGCCGGTGGCGAGCACGAGGCCGAGCGCGCACATCACGTTCCAGGCCTGGAACGTGCCGGCCAGCGCCACGTCGGCGCGATAGGCAGTGTCGCGGTAGCGGAAAGACAACAAAAGACGGCCGGGCTGCGGCTCCACGTCGAGAAGCTGCAACCCGGCCGCCGGAGTTGCGCGGCCATAGGGGAGGAGGACCTGGCCGCGCTGGGCACACACAGTCCGGAGGGCCGGAAATTCGGGCGAGTCGGCGTTGAGCACCGCGCCCGCGCCGCCCGGCAGCAATTCGCCGAACAGGCGCGTCTTCGCGGCGCGATAGGATTCGATCGTCGCGTGATAGTCGAGGTGATCGCGCGAGAGATTGGTGAAGCCGCCGGCGGAGAGCTTCACGCCGTCGAGGCGAAACTGGTCGAGGCCGTGGCTCGAGGCCTCCATCGCGAGATGCGTGACGCCGGCCTTGGCGAGCGCCGCGAGATCGGCGTGGAGCGCCACCGGATCGGGAGTCGTGAGCGCGCCGTAGCGGTCGACGCCGGGGCCGCGGATGCCGAGCGTGCCGATGCTCGCCGACTTGAGGCCGAGCTTCCCCCAGATCTGCTGGCAATAGGAGGCGGTGGAGGTCTTGCCGCTCGTGCCGGTGACGGCGACGACGGTCGCCGGCTGGCTCTGATAGAAGCGCGCGGCCATCAGCGCGAGGCGGCGGCGCGGGTTGCGGTCGCGGACGAACGGGCCGGGGCCTTGCGTGTCGGCGTCGGCGAGCACGGCGGCGGCGCCCTTCGCGAGCGCGTCGGCGATATAGGCGCGCCCGTCGGCCTTGCTGCCCGGGAGCGCGGCGAAGACATAGCCCGGCGCGACCTTGCGCGAATCCGATGTGATGCCGGCGATCTCCCGATCGAGCAGCGAAGGTTCGGAGGCGAGCCTCGGATCGTCGAGCAGGGCCGCCAGCTTCATCACCTCACTCCGTGGCCGCGCGCTCGAGGCGGCCCGCGGGCGAAGGCGTGGGCTTCGCCGCCGGCTTCACCGGCGTTTTCGCGGGGACTTTCGCGGGCGTTTTCGGCGACGCTTTCCTCTCGTCGGGCAGTTCGGATGTGTTCTCGGCCGGCATCACGCCGAGCAGCGGCGCCGCCTTCAGCACGACTTCGCGCACGACGGGCGCCGCCACCGCGCCGCCGGTCGCTTCCGGCGTCTCGGCGCTGGCCTTGGGCTCGTCGATCATGACGAGCACGACGTAGCGCGGGGCGTTCATCGGGAACGCGGCGACGAACGACGAAATGCGCGTGTTGCGGCGATAGCCTTTCTTGCCGGCGGATTTGTCGGCCGTGCCGGTCTTGCCGCCGATGACGTAGCCGGGGGCCTCGGCGCGCCGGCCGGTTCCCTTCTCGACGACGAGGCGCATCAGGTGGCGCATCTCGGCCGAGGTCTTGGCGCTCACGACCGGGATGTAGGGGATCGGCTCCCTGGGGTCGCGCTTGACCAGCGTCACCGGCGCGCGCTTGCCGTCGTTGACGATGCCGGCGACCGCGGCGGCGAGATGCAGCGGCGTCACCGAAAGCCCGTGGCCGTAGGAGATCGTGATCGTGTTGAGCGGCTTCCAGTCGCGCGGATAAAGCGGGGCGCCGATCTCGGGCAGCTCGATCGGGACGGGCTTCAGCATGCCGGCGCGGCCCATGAAGGCGCGCTGGCGCGGCGTGCCGGCCTCCATCGCCATCTTCGCCGAGCCGATGTTCGACGAGAACTGGAAGATCTCGGTGACGGTGAGCGCGCGGCCCTTGCCGTGATAGTCGCTGATCGTGAACTTGCCGTGCTTGAGCGGGAAGCGCGCGTCATACACCTTCGTCAGGCTCGCGATGCCCGAATCGAGCGCCATCGCCGTGTTCAGGATCTTGAACGTCGAGCCCATCTCGTAGGTGCCGAGCGTCACGCGGTTGAAGCGGCCTTCCTCGGCGGCGCGGCCGGGCTCGTGCGGATCGAATTCGGGCAGCGAGACGAGGGCTTTCGCTTCGCCGGTCTGCACGTCGAGGATCACGCCCATCGCGCCGATCGCCTTGTGGCGCTTCACGGCCGCCGCCAGCTCTTCGCGCAGCACGTGCTGGACGCGGAGATCGATCGAAAGCTGGATGCGCTCGCCGCGCCTCAATCGTCCGTCGAACTGGCGCTCGACGCCGGCGATGCCGTGATTGTCGATGTCGGCGTAGCCCACGATGTGCGCGCCGAGGCTGCCGTGCGGATAGACGCGGCGGCGGTCTTTGCGCGCGCCGATGCCGGGCAGGCCCTCGGCGATGACCTCTTGATACTCCTTGGGCGTCATGTGCCGGCGCAGCCACACGAAGCGCTTGTCCGAGGGCTTCAGCTTTTCGGCGAGATCCTTCTTGTCGAGCTCGGGGAAGAGGCGGACGAGGTGCGCCGCCGTCGCCGCCGGATCGAGAATCATCTTGGGGTCGGCATAAAGCGACCAGGTGACGAGATTGGTCGCGAGCAATTCGCCGTTGGCGTCGGCGATCTCGCCGCGGGAATGCTCGCGGCCGGCGTCGGGATCGCCCGATGCCGCCTTCGCCGCGCTGCGCTTCGGATCGGCCGCGGATTTCAGCAGGGTCACGTCCACGAGCCGGCCGCCGACCAGCACGAAGGCGAGGAAGAACAGCCCGCCCAGCACGAGCAGGCGCGTGCGCCCGGTTTCGATCGCGGCGCCGAGCGGCCCCTCGAAACGCGGTTGCCCGGGGCGGCATTGCGCCCCGGGCGAAAGCGGACGGCAAAGCTCGCGGATGCGGAGCATCATCTCGATCGGAATCCGAGCTGGGGAGCGGGCCGGCCAGGGGCCGGATCGCGCGAGGTGGTGGCGAGCGCCGCGCTCTCGATCGGCGCGGCCTCGGCGAGGCGCTGCGCGAAGCGCTCGAACGACGCCATCTGGCGCTGCGCCACCGGGTGCAGGTCGAGCTTCGCGGCGGCGAGGCGGCGCAGGCGCTCGGGATGGTTGAGATAGCTCCACTCGGCGCGCAGCACCTGAATCGCCTCGCGCTCGTCCTCGATCGCGCGCTGGATGCGGGCGAGATCCTTCTCCTGCTCCTCGACCTGGGCCTTCAGGTTGTAGAGCCCGATGACGAGGCCGGCGAACAGCAGCGGCCAGAGCAGGCGAGTCACGCGCTTCATTCCTAGTCCCTCCTCGAACGTTCGTCGCGCGGCCAGGCGGGAGCCGCGGTGCGAATGGCGCTTCTCAAACGCGCCGAGCGGGCCCGGGGATTGGCCGCAATCTCGGCCGTCCCCGGGCCCACCGGGCGGCGCTGCGGAACTTCGAAACTCGGCGCCCGCGCGGCTTTCGCGTCGGGCAGGTGGCGCGAGGCGCGCGGCGTCTGGCCGCTGCGCGCGCGCAGGAAATTCTTGACGCGGCGGTCTTCGAGCGAATGGAAGGCCACCACCGCGAGCCGGCCGCCCGGCGCGAGCACGCGCTCGGCGGCGGCAAGGCCGCGATCGATCTCGCCGAGCTCGTCGTTCACGGCGATGCGCAGCGCCTGGAACGTACGCGTGGCGGGATCGTGCGCGTCGCGCGAGGAGGGCAACGCGCCGCGCACGATCTCCGCCAGCGCCCCCGTCGTGGCGATCGTTTCCCCCGTGCGAGCACGAACGATCGCCTTGGCTACCCGCTTGGCGTGGCGCTCTTCGCCAAATTCGGAAATGATCTCGGTGAGCTCGCTCTCGCTGGCCGTGTTCACGAGATCGGCCGCGGAGGGGCCCGCTTTCTCCATGCGCATGTCGAGCGGGCCGTTGGTCCGGAACGAGAAGCCGCGCGCGCCCTGGTCGAGCTGCATCGACGAGACGCCGAGATCGAGCGCCACGCCGTCCACAAGCTTCACGCCGC
>CAYZSG010000169.1:0-11803 GCA_964481045.1 uncultured Candidatus Odyssella sp.
GTCGCCTCGGAGCTGCGCTACCGCAACGCGCCGATGCCGGAAGGCGGCGTGATGATCGTCGTCTCGCAATCGGGCGAGACCGCCGACACGCTGGCGGCCCTGCGCTACGGCAAGGAGCACGGGCAGAAGGTGATCGCGGTCGTGAACGTGCCGGAAAGCTCGATCGCGCGCGAATCCGACGTCGTGCTGCCGACGCGCGCCGGCCCCGAGATCGGCGTCGCCTCGACCAAGGCGTTCACCACGCAACTGACCGTTCTCGCGGCGCTGGCGCTGGCGACGGCGCGGGCGCGCGGCGCCATCGACAAGAAGCGCGAAGCCCATCTTTCGCACGCGATCGCGGAAGTTCCCGCGCGGGCGGCCGAAGTTCTCGCGCACGACAAGCAGCTGAAGCTCATCGCGCACGTGATCAGCCAGGCGCGCGACGTGCTCTATCTCGGCCGGGGGACCGCCTATCCGATCGCGCTCGAAGGCGCGCTGAAGCTCAAGGAAATCTCCTACATCCACGCCGAGGGCTACGCCGCCGGCGAGATGAAGCACGGCCCCATCGCGCTCATCGACGAGCAGGTGCCGATCATCGTGATCTGCCCGCACGACGAGCTGTTCGACAAGACCGCCTCCAACACGCAGGAAACCGTCGCGCGCGGCGGCAAGGTGATCTTTCTCTCCGACAAGGCAGGCATCGACAAGCTCGGCGACATCGCGCTGACGAGCGTGGAGCTGCCGACCGTCGATCCGTTCGTGGCGCCGATCCTCTACGCGATACCGGTCCAGCTGCTCGCGTATCACACGGCGGTGATCAAGGGGACCGACGTGGACAAGCCGCGCAATTTGGCGAAGAGCGTCACCGTCGAATAGTGCGCCGGGACGGCATCAATGCTCCCGGCTGATTCGTCATTCCAACGTTTCATTGCCTTCCTGCGCGGCGATGCCGAGGGCAGCGCGTTCCAGCGCGTGCGCTTCTACGGCTTCCGGCTGATCATGGGCGGTATCATTGGCTTCTTCATCGTGGCGATGGCGACGCCGTCGCGCGATCATCGCGGTGAGGGCTTCTCGCTCGGCATTTATCTCGGCGGTATCGCGGCGGGCGTGGTGCTGACGCTCGCCTTCACGATCGTTCCGCGCCTGCTGCGGCCCAAGGACTGGCCGACGCACGAGGAATTCCGCCGCGGCGCCCGAGACCGGAACGACGAACACCACTGACCCGCCGCATTGGCGGCGCTAGTCTCTCCACGGCAAGCAATGGGAGAGGCCGATGTCGCCGGTCGTCGGCAAGGTGTTCTGGCTCGTCGTCAATCCCGCGAACGTGCTGACGGCTCTGCTCGTGCTCGGCGCGCTGCTGCTGTTCACGCGCTGGCGGCGGACCGGGCGCTTCTTCGTGGCGCTCTCGGCACTGCTCGCACTGTTCATCGCCTACGCGCAGCCCGGCGTGTGGCTCATGGAGCCGCTCGAGGAGCGGTTCGCGGCGCCCGCGCAAATGCCCGAGAAGGTGGCCGGCATCATCGTGCTCGGCGGTGCCATCGACACGCGCCAGAGCAATCGCTTCCGCCAGGTGGCGATCAACGGCCGCGGCGAGCGCATTACCGGCTTCGTGTCGCTCGCGAAGCGCTATCCCGAGGCGAAGCTCGTCTACAGCGGCGGCGCGGGACTCATCATGGAAGAGCAGAAGAGCGAAGCCGAGCACGCGAAGCCGCTGCTCATGACGCTCGGCGTGCCGGAGGCGCGGCTCATCCTCGAGACGAAATCGCGTGACACCTACGAGAACGCGCTGCTGACGCGCGAGCTCGTGAAGCCGGCGGCGGGCGAGACGTGGATCGTCGTCACCTCGGCCAACCACATGCCGCGCGCCATGGGCGTGTTCCGCAAGCTCGGCTGGACCGTGATCCCCTACCCCGTCGACTACCGCCGGCTCGGCGAGGGCGACGAAGCGTTCGGCCGCAATCTCGGCCGCGGCCTCAATCTGCTCACGATCGCGCTGCGCGAATGGCTCAGCCTCGCACACTATTACTTCGCGGGCCGCATCGACCGACTGCTACCGGCGCCATAGTTCGAACGCGTCGGCGCCCGCGTCTTGACGAAACCGCGCGGCGGCGCGATCAAGCGGCGGTGAGGTGAATCATGCAGCTCAAAGATCCCGCCCTTCTCCGCAACGACGCTTTCGTCGACGGCGCCTGGATCGCCGCCGACAGCGGCAAGCACTTTGCCGTGACCAATCCTGCCAACGGCGCGCACGTCGCCGACGTGCCCGACCTCGGCGCGGCCGAAACGAAACGCGCGATCGCGGCGGCGAACGCCGCCTATCCCGCGTGGCGCGCCAAAAGCGGCAAGGAGCGCGCCGGCGTGCTGCGCGCGTGGTTCAGCCTGCTCATGGCGAACGCCGACGATCTCGCCGCGATCATGGTCACCGAGCAGGGCAAGCCGCTCGCCGAGGCCAAGGGCGAGGTCGCCTATGGCGCCTCGTTCATCGAATGGTTCGCCGAGGAGGCGAAGCGCGTCTATGGCGACGCGATCCCGACCGTGTGGGGCGACAAGCGCCTGTTCGCGCTCAAGGAACCGATCGGCGTGTGCGCCGCGATCACGCCGTGGAATTTTCCGATCGCCATGATCACGCGCAAGATCGCGCCCGCGCTCGCGGCCGGCTGCACCGTCGTCGCCAAGCCCGCCGAGCAGACGCCGCTCTCCGCGTTGGCGATCGCCGAACTCGCGCAGCGCGCGGGACTCCCGAAGGGCGTGCTCAACGTCGTCACCGGCGACGCCGTCGCCATCGGCGGCGAGCTCACCTCGAACCCGATCGTGCGCAAGCTCTCGTTCACCGGCTCGACCGAGATCGGCAAGCTGCTCATGCGCCAATGCGCGGGCACGGTGAAGAAGATCTCGCTCGAGCTCGGCGGCAACGCGCCGTTCATCGTGTTCGACGACGCCGATCTCGACGCCGCCGTCGAAGGTGCCATCGCCTCGAAATACCGCAACACGGGGCAAACCTGCGTCTGCGCGAATCGCTTCCTGATCCAGGACGGCGTGTATGACGAATTCACATCGCGCCTCGCGCAGGCGGTGAGCGCGCTCAAGGTCGGCGACGGCTTCACGGCCGGCGTGGCGCAAGGGCCGCTCATCGACCAACAGGCGCTCGAGAAGGTCGAGCAACATGTGGCCGACGCCAAGGGCAAGGGCGCGCGAGTTGTCATCGGCGGAAAGCGCCATGCGCTCGGCGGCACGTTCTACGAGCCGACCGTCCTCGCGAACGCCACGGCCGAAATGCGCCTCGCACGCGAGGAGACGTTCGGGCCGGTCGCGCCGCTGTTCCGCTTCAAGGCCGACGACGACGCGATCTGCATCGCCAACGATACCGAGTTCGGCCTCGCCTCGTATTTCTACAGCCGCGACAACCGCCGCATCTGGCGCGCCGCCGAGCGGCTGGAGTACGGCATGGTCGGCGTCAACACGGGCATCATCTCGACAGAGGTGGCGCCGTTCGGCGGCATGAAGGAATCCGGCATCGGACGCGAAGGCTCGAAGTACGGAATCGAGGAATATGTCGAAGTTAAGTACGTGGCGCTCGGCGGGCTCTGAGCCCGGCAGCGCGGCGCGGTTCGGGCTTCCGCGCCGATTGAGTGCCAGGCCGCGCTCGTCTAGCTTGCTGCGCCCCGCACGAGGCGCGCACCTGCATGGCCATCGTTTCCGCCGAGGATCTCGTCTACGACTATCCGGGTGCGCGCGCGCTCGACCGCGTATCATTCACCATCGAGCCCGGCACGATCACGGCGCTGGTCGGCCCCAACGGCGCGGGCAAGACGACCTTGCTGCGCTGCCTCGCCGTGCTCGACCGGCCCGCTTCGGGGCGCATTGTCCTCGACGGCCTCGACGTCTCGGGCCATCCGCGCGAAAGCCATCGGAAGCTCGGCTACCTCTCCGACTTCTACGGGCTCTACGATGAGCTCACGGTGCGCCAGTGCCTCTGGTACCACGCGGCGATCCACGACCTCGCGCCGAGCGAGCAGGCCGCGGCCGCCGCGCGCACGGCCGAGCGGCTCGATCTCGCCGGGCTCATGGACCGGCGTGCCTCGCAGCTCTCGCGCGGCCAGCGCCAGCGCCTCGCGATCACGCAGGCGATCATCCACGATCCCGCCGTGCTGCTGCTCGACGAGCCGGCCGCCGGCCTCGATCCCGAGGCGCGCTGGAACCTCTCCTCGCTGATCTCCGACCTCGCCAAGGCCGGGATGACGCTCATCGTCTCCTCGCACATCCTCTCGGAACTCGAGGACTACTCGACGCACGTGATGATCATCCGCGGCGGCAAGCTCGTGCTCCACAAGCCGCTCGCAGAGGCGGCCGCGGCGATCGGCGCCAGCGAGCGCGGCGCCGAGGCGCGCCAGACCTGCATGCGCATCGAGATCGCGGCGCCCGATCCGGGCTTCGAGAAGGCGCTCGCCGGCTTCAAAGCCGCGGCGCGCGTGGCCGTGCACGGCACCAGCGCCAGCGTGTTCATTCCCGCCGATGCCGATGCGCGCGCGGCGCTGCTGCGCCATTGCGTCGGCGCCGGCCTGCCCGTCGTCGCCTATGCCGAGGATCGCGCGCGCGTCGAGGAAATCTATTTTGCGCTGTCGCAAGACACGACGAAGAAGGGGGCGGCGCCGTGATTGCCAATCCCGAGTTTCGGCGCAACCTCTGGATACAGTTCACGAGCACGCGCGTGCTCGTGGCCTCCATGCTCACCGGTTTGCTGCTCGTCTGCGCGCTGGCGGTCGATTACGGGCTGACGCGGAACGCGTTCGTGCCCGACATCACCGGCTTCGTCGCCTATTGGCTGACCGCCGCGATCGTCATCTTCTGGGCGGGACGCCAGGCGGCCGGCGCGGTTATGCGCGAAATCCGCGGCCGCACCTGGGATGCCCAGCGGCTCTCGACCTTGCATCCCTGGACGATGGCCTGGGGCAAGCTGTTCGGCGCCACGTCGCTCGCGTGGTTCATGGCGCTGATCTGCATCGCCGCCTATCTCGCGGCCGATGCGTATCAGCGGCCGATCCGCGGCGTTCTCGCAGGCGCGGCCGCGCTGATCGGCTACGGCCTCGTCTGCCAGGCGACGGGGATGCTTTCGAGCCTCGCCCGGCTCTCGGGGCGTCCGGGCGATCGCGGTGGCGGCACCACCGTCGCCCATGTCGTGGGCATGGTCGCGGTCGCGCTGCTCGCCGCCTTCATTTATTGGGGCCTCGGCAACGAGGCGCGTTGGTTCGGCTACGAGATCGGCCGCGACGGCCTCGTGCTGCTCACGATCTGGTTCTTCGCGCTCTGGGCGATCGCCGGCGTGTACCGGCGCATGCGGCGCGAATTGCAGATGCGCAGCGCGCCCTGGGCGTGGCTGCTGTTCCTCGTCACCTTCGTCGTCTATGGCGAAGGCCTCGCCTATGGCCGCGGCCAGCCCGAGATCGCGCTGCTGCTGCCGGCCGGCCTGCTGGCCGTGATGCTGTGGACGGTGACGCTGATCGAGGCGAAAGACCCTCTGACGCTGCGCCAGAGCCTGCAGCACATCGGGCGCGGTCGCTGGCGCGACGGCGCCGGCCTCGTGCCGCTGTGGCTCGTCACCTACGCCGTTTTCGCGCTCGCCGTCGCGGGGGGAATCGTGCTCGGCGCGGGCGGCCCGGTTTCGCTGCGCGTCTTGCGCATTCCGGGGGAGCCGGCATCGGATACGCTTCTGATCCTGATCGCGACGTTCCTGTTCCTCACGCGCGACGTTCTGATCGTGCAGGCGCTGGCCCTTGGCCGCGATGCCAGCCTCGCCAGCGTGTCGGGCGGCATGGCGTGGTTCGTGCTCTATTTTGCCGTGCCCGCCGTGCTGATCGCCGGCCGGCAGACGCACCTGCTCGGCATCGTACTGCCCACCGGACAGGGCGGCTGGCTGCTCGGCATATTGCCGGCGGCGGCGCAGGCGGCGCTTTGCCTTGCTCTGTTCGCGTTCCGCTGGCGCGGCTATTGGCGCGAGAACGCGGCCAAAACGCCGGCGGCGTAGCCCTCAGGCGGCAACCGCCGCGCGCCGGTCGCCCCACGAAAGGATGTCGGTGCGGTCGTACCAATAGGTGATGTCGTCGCGCTCGATCTCGATCTTGGCGGGCAAGGCCGCCTCGATCTCCGCGAGCCGCAACGACTTCACGCCGAAGAAGCCCGAAATCTCGTTGCGGTGGATGTAGCCGCACCGTGCGCGCGACAGCACGTTGTCGATATAGCCCTGCTGGATCGAACGGTGGCATTCGGAGAAGGCGAGCGTGCTGATCGCGAGATCGAAGCGCCCCTCCGGCAGCCCGACGGGCGCGCCCGCCGTGCCCGCTTCGAGGAACAGCAGCCGCTCGGCGACGGTTTCGGGCCCGAGCGTCTCGGTCAGCGCGCGGCGGGCCAGCGCGATCGGCCCCGGCAGATCGATGAGGATGTATTTCCCCACCCGGAAGCGGTCGAAGAAGACCTTGCACTGGCCGCCGAAGCCGATGCCGATCTCGACGATCGTCGCGCCGTCGAGGCTGCCGAAGCGCGTCTCGCAATCGCTGAGATAGCGCATATAGCGCACGGTGTTCGGCGCGAACCAGACGTCCGGCGCGAATTCCGTCATGACCGGCGCGCCGATCCGGTCGAGCGTCAGGAACCTGTCGAACAGCGCGCGATAGTGCGGCGTCTGGCGCAGAACGCGCGCCATGTGCTGGCGCGCCTCGGCCGGCGGCGTCGCCTCGACGATGAGGCGGTGGCGCGCCATGCGGCGGAAGCGCGCGAAGCGCCGGTCGTCGGCCGCGTTGCGCGCGCAGAACTTCGACCACCAACCGTTGTCGGTGATGCTGGAACGGCGGCGCGGCTGCAGCGGCAGAGTCGCCAGCCACGACATGCGGGCGCCCGCGGCGGCAAGCCAGCGCGCCAGCTCGCGGAGGAAGCGGTGCGTCATCGGCGGTCGCATAAGGGATCGAACGAGGAAAGCATAGTCCGGATTCGACGCGCGGCAAGGACGGTCGCTTCAGCGACCGGCGCCGGCGGAGCCGGCGTCGCGCTCTTGCCGGAGAGGCAAAGCTACGCGATATCCTAGCGGCCCTGCCGTTCCCTTCCCCGCCAACGCGCGCGAGCACCACATGGCCCAATACGATTTCGACTTCTTCGTCATCGGCGGCGGATCGGGCGGTACGCGGGCCTCGCGCATCGCGGCCGCGCACGGCGCGCGTGTCGGCGTGGCGGAAGAACGCTATCTCGGCGGCACCTGCGTCAATGTCGGCTGCGTGCCGAAGAAGCTGTTCGTCTACGCCTCGCATTTCTCCGAAGACGTGCAGGACGCGACCGGCTTCGGCTGGGAGCCGATCCCGGCGAGCGCCGTGCGGCACGATTGGGCCAGGCTGATCGCCAACAAGAACACCGAGATCGCGCGCCTCAACGGCATCTATCGCCGCCTCATCGAAGGCGCCGGCGCCAGGATCTTCGACAAGCGCGCTAAGCTGCGCGACGCGCACACGCTCGAGCTTTCCGATCCGAAGCATCCGCACGCGCCGGCCGAGATCGTCACCGCCGACAAGATCCTCGTCGCCACCGGCGGCTGGCCGACCAAGCCCGACATTCCGGGCGGCGAGCTCGGCATCACGTCGAACGAATGCTTCTTCCTCGAACGCTTTCCCGAGCGCGTGCTCATCGTCGGCGGCGGCTATATCGCGGTGGAGTTCGCCGGCATCTTCCACGGCCTCGGCGCCGAGGTGACGCAGATCTATCGCGGCGACTGCTTCCTGCGCGGCTTCGACGCCGATTGCCGCGCGTTCCTCGCCGTGGAGATGCAGAAGAAGGGCGTCGACCTGCGCTTCCGCGCCGACATCGCCGGCATCGAGCGCAGCGGCGACGGCCTCGCCGCCGTGCTCAAGGACGGGCACACGGTGCACTGCGACGCGGTGGTGTTCGCGACTGGCCGCGCGCCACTCACGCGAAATCTCGGGCTCGAAACGGCCGGCGTGGCGGTCGACGGCAAGGGCGCCATCACGGTCGACGAAGGCTGGCGCACGAGCGTCTCCAACATCTACGCGATCGGCGACGTGACCGACCGGCTCAACCTCACGCCGGTCGCCATCGCCGAAGGCCACGCGCTCGCCGACGCGCTGTTCAATCCCACGGGCCGCAGCGTGGGTTACGAGAACGTGCCGACCTGCGTGTTCAGCCAGCCCAATCTCGGTACGGTCGGCCTCACCGAGGAAGACGCCGCGAAGCGCCACGGCGCCGTCGATATCTACCGCTCCACGTTCCGCCCGATGAAGCACACGCTCTCGGGCCGCGACGAGCAGACGTTGATGAAGCTCGTCGTCGATCGCGCGAGCCAGAAGGTCGTGGGCCTTCATATCGTCGGCCCCGACGCGGGCGAGATCGTCCAGGGCTTCGCCGTGGCGATCAAGATGGGCGCCACGAAGAAGGATTTCGACGCCACGATCGGCATCCACCCGACCGCCGCCGAAGAGCTCGTCACGATGCGCACCAAGGCGAGCGGTCCGTGGCGGGCGCCGATGCGGAAGGCGGCCGAATAGACTGAGGCGATGCACGCCATCGCCATCGTCGGCTGCGGCGTCGCGGGACAGGCGGCGGCGCTGTTCCTGCATCGGGCGGGGCATCGGGTCGAGATCTTCGAGCGGTTCGAGAGCCCGCGGCCGATCGGGGCCGGGCTGCTGATCCAGCCGACCGGACAGGCCGTGTTGGAGCGGCTCGGCCTGCTCGACGCGGCGCTCGCGCATGGCGCCAAAGTCACGCGCATGCTCGGCCATTCGGTCAGGGGCCGCGTCGTGCTCGACGTGTCCTACAAACACTATCGCCCCGGCAGCTTCGGCCTCGGCCTGCAGCGCGGCACGCTGTTCGGCCTGCTGCACGAGGCGGTGGCGCGCGACGGCATCGCGCTGCGCACGGGCGCCGAGATCGCCGCGATCGAGACGGCGAGCGCCGCGCGCCTGCTCGACGCGCGCGGGCAGCGGCACGGCCCGTTCGACCTCGTGCTCGTGGCCGACGGCGCGGAATCGGCGTTGCGCGCGAAGCACGGCGCGGTCGTGCGCGCGCCCCGCTATCCCTATGGCGCGCTGTGGACCGTGCGCGACGAGCAGGGCGGCGCCGCCGACATGCTGCGCCAGCGCTTCGACGGAACGCAGCGCATGGCGGGGCTGCTGCCGATCGGCCGCCTGCCCGGCCAGCCGCACGGCACGCGGCAGGTGGCGGTGTTCTGGAGCCTGCCGAACGAGCGCGTCGAGGATTGGCGCGCCGCGGGCATTGCCGCGTGGAAGCGCGAGCTCGCGGATTATTGGCCGGACTATGCCCGCTACATCGACGGCGTCGCGGATTGCGAGGCCTTCATGCGCGCGAAGTACCGCGACGTGGTGCTGCGCACGCCGATCGCCGGCCGCATCCTGTTCATCGGCGACGCCGCGCACGGCACGAGCCCGCAGCTCGGCCAGGGCGCCAATCTCGCGCTGATCGATGCGGCGACATTGGCCGATGCGCTCGCCGAAGCGCCGGACATCGACGCCGCGCTGGCACTCTACGATGCGCGCCGCCGCCGCCATCTGCGCTTTTATCAATGGGCGAGCCGCTGGCTGACGCCGCTGTTCCAGAGCGACCGCGATTGGCTCGCGCCGTTCCGCAATGTCGGCATGGGCACGTTCGGCCGCTGGCCGATCGCCCGAAGCGAAGCCGCCGCGCTGATGGCCGGCGTCTCGCTCGGGCCGTTCCGCCGCCTCGATCTCGAACGATTGCGTCGAGGCTTCGCGGCGTAGGGGCGAACGATTCGCGTCACTTCTTCCGCGCCTCGAGCAGGCGCTGGACGTAGGCGGTTTCGTGGATGTTGGCTTGCGCGCCGAGGCGGCTTTCGCCGACCAAGGTCGCCGAGCCGAACACGATGGCCGCCACGCCGGCGACGCCGAACGCGGCCGAGATGCCGAGCGCCACGTCGAGCACCAGAGTGGAACTCACCGGCCCGATCAGCGCGCCCACGAGCGAGACGAGCGTCGCCAGCGCGAGGCAGGCCGTGGCCGTGTAGAACGCCGTCATAGCGTTGCGGATGATGTTCACGCGCCGGCGGCAGACATCGAGTTCGGTCTCGGTGAGGCGGTCGAGCTCCGTGTCCGCACCGCTGCCGCCCTTCGTCACCCGCTCGGCCACGGCGCGCGCCCGGTCCACCGCGCGGCCGAAGCGGTTGATCGTGCCCATCAGCAGCAGCGCGGTCGTGTTCGTGAGCAGCGCCGGCGCCACGATGTAGGACAGCACCGAGAACGGATTTTCAGCCGCCATGGCCCCGGAATCCCCTGCAATCCCCGCATCATAGGCGGCGGCGCCGAGGCCGCCTAGCGGCCCGCGGCCGCCGCGGGGCGTGCGCGCCGTCATTTCCCCCGGGCGGCCGTTTGGAGTAAGGAGTGGCCGAGACCGCAGCCTTAGGAATTTCGCCCGATGCCGACCCCCTGGACCCCCGCCGCCTGGCGCGCGAAGCCCGCGCTCCAGATGCCCGACTATCCCGATGCCGCGGCGCTCGCCGCCACCGAGCAGCGCCTGGCCGCGTTTCCGCCGCTGGTGTTCGCCGGCGAGGCGCGCGACCTCACCGCGCAGCTCGCGCGCGCGGCCGAGGGCAAGGCGTTCCTGCTGCAGGGCGGCGATTGCGCCGAGAGCTTCGCCGAATTCAAGGCCGACAACATCCGCGACACCTTCAAGGTGCTGCTGCAGATGACGGTCGTGCTGATGTATGGCGCCGGCCTGCCGGTGGTGAAGGTGGGCCGCCTCGCGGGCCAATACGCGAAGCCGCGCTCGGCGAACACCGAGGAGCAGAACGGCGTCTCCCTGCCCGCCTACCGCGGCGACATCATCAACAAGATGGAGTTCACGCCCGAGGCGCGCCGGCCCGATCCCGAGCGCATGATCGAGGCCTATTTCCGCTCGGCCTCGACGCTCAACCTGCTGCGCGCGTTCGCGCTCGGCGGCTATGCCGACCTCCACAAGGTCCACAAGTGGAACCTCGACTTCGTGAAAGACAGCCCGGCCGGCGCGCGCTACGAGGCGCTGGCGGGCAACATCGATTCGGCGCTGACCTTCATGGAAGCGTGCGGCATCACGGCCGAATCGGTGCCGCAGGTGAAGGAAGCGAGCTTCTTCACCTCGCACGAGGCGCTGCTGCTGCCCTACGAGCAGGCGCTGACGCGGCGCGACAGCCTCACCGGCGATTGGTACGACTGCTCGGCGCATATGCTGTGGATCGGCGACCGCACGCGCCAGCCCGACGGCGCGCATGTGGAATTCCTGCGCGGCGTGCACAACCCGCTCGGCCTCAAGTGCGGGCCGACGACGAAGATCGACGAATTGCTGCGCCTCATCGACACGCTCAACCCCGCCAACGTGCCGGGGCGGCTCACCTTGATCGCGCGCATGGGCGCCGACCAGGTGGAGAAGTCGCTGCCGCCGCTCGTGCGCGCGGTGAAGCGCGAGGGCAAGAAGGTGCTGTGGTCGTGCGATCCGATGCACGGCAACACGATCAAGGCCGCCAACGGCTACAAGACGCGCGCGTTCGATCGCATCCTCAAGGAGGTGCGCGCGTTTTTTGGGGTACACCATGGAGAGGGTACCCATGCGGGCGGCGTGCATTTCGAAATGACCGGGCAGGACGTGACCGAGTGCGTCGGCGGCGCGCGCATGATCGGCGAGGCCGATCTCGCCAGCCGCTATCACACGCATTGCGATCCGCGGCTCAACGGCGGCCAGGCGCTCGAGCTCGCGTTCCTGATCGCCGAGCAGCTCAAATCCGAGCGCCTCGCGCGCGGCTTCGAGGTGAAGGCGGCGGAGTAGC
>CAYZSG010000170.1:0-11770 GCA_964481045.1 uncultured Candidatus Odyssella sp.
GATGGATCGCATGCACATCCATGTCGCGCGCGTCTTCCTCGTAGAACGCGGTCGCAACGTAGCCGGGGCGCAGCGCCGGGCACAGCGCGGCGGCACGCGCGGCATCGACGCCCTCGACGCTCGGCAGGATCGCTTTCGACTCGGCGAGCGCGGCGGCAAGCTTCTCCCGCTGGTCGCCGCGCGCGATGACGAGCGTGCCGCGCGGCGTCAGCAGCGGATGCTCGGTGAAGCCCTGTGGCGGCGCCTCGAAGAACGGGCGGCTCGCGATCGTGAGCGCGCGGATGATGCGGTTGCCGTAGGTCTCGGTATAGAGCGCGGCCGAGCGCCCGGTGCTGTGGTATCCGGGCTGGCTCTCGCGCTCGATGAGCAGCGTGGGGCCGGCGGAAGCGAGGTTGTAGCCGGCCGAGGCGCCGGCGATTCCGGCGCCGACGATGGCGTAGCGGTAGTGGGTCATTCGAACCTGAGGCCGTGCGTTCCAGAGAGCCGTTATTCGGCGGGCACCGGCACGGGCGGCGCCGGAGGCACGGATTTCTTCCGGCCGAACGGGCGCCAGTGCTGGAGCCGGTCAAGATAGATGAAAATGACCGGCGTCAGGAAGAGTGTCAGGATCTGCGAGACGGCGAGGCCGCCCACCACCGCGAGGCCGAGCGGAACGCGCGCCTCGGACCCGCCGCCAACTGCGATCGCGATCGGCAGGGTGCCGAAGAACGCGGCCATCGTCGTCATCATGATCGGACGGAAGCGGACGAGGCAGGCCTCGTAGATCGCCTGCTCGGGATCGGTCTTGCCCTCGCCGCGCATTTTCTCGAGCGCGAAGTCGATCATCATGATCGCGTTCTTCTTCACGATGCCGACGAGCATGATGACGCCGACGAAAGCATAGAGCGACAGCGGCGTATCGAAGAACAGCAGCGTCAGGAGCGCGCCGACCGCGGCCGAAGGCAGGCCCGAGAGGATCGTGAGCGGGTGGATGAAGCTCTCATAGAGGATGCCGAGCACGATGTAGACGACGAGGATCGCCATCGCGAGCAGCAGGCCGAGGCCCTGCGTGGAGCGCTCGAAGGCCTGCGCGGTGCCCTGCAGCGTCGTCGAGATCGTGGCCGGCAGGCGGATTTCGCGCTCGATCGCCTTGAGCCGCGTGAGCGCGGTGCCGAGCGAGATGTTGGGCGGCAGGTTGAACGAGATCGTCACCGATGGGAGCTGGCCCGAATGGTTGACCGTGAGCGGCCCCACGTCGCTGCGCGTCGTCGAGAGCGCGCCGAGCGGCACGAGCTGGCCCGAGGAGGCGCGCACGTAGAGCTTCTCGAGCGCGGAGCGGTCGTTGCGGAACTCCTTCATCACCTCGCAGATCACCTGGTACTGGGTGTTCGAGGTGTAGATCGTGGAGCACTGCTGCGACCCGTAGGCAAGGTTCAGCGCCATCTGGATCGATTCGGCCGAGACGCCGAGGGTCGCCGCCTTGTTGCGGTCGATCGTGACGAAGATGTTCGGGCTCGAGATGTCGAGATCGCTGCTCACGTCCGCAAACAGCGCCTCGCCGCCGGGCTGACGCGCCCCGCGCACGGCCTGTTCGAAGCGCGTGGCCCAGCCATAGAGCGTCTCGAGATCGAGGCTTTGCAGCGTGAATTGATACGCGCCGCGGGCGCCGCCGGAGCCGAGCGGTATCGAGGGCGGCACCTGCGGAAAGATGTTGAGGCCGGCCACCGCGCGCGCGGCGGCGCGGATGTCGACGACGATCTGCTGCGCCGTAACCGGACGGCCGTTGCGCTTCTCGCGCTCGTCGAGAGGCTTCAGGCGCAGGAACATCGTGCCCGAATTGGCCGAGGCGCGCGGCCCGCCCGCGCCCACCGACGACATGAACCCCTCGACATTGGGATTCTTCAGCAGGATCTCGGCCACCTGCTGCTGGAGGCCAACCATCGCCTCGAACGATGCATCCTGCGCGCCCACGGTCGAGATCGAGATGCGGCCCGTGTCCTCGAGCGGAATGAAGTCCTTCGGGACCTCGCGGAACAGATGCACGGTCGCCCACACAGACAGCAGGAAGGCGGCGAAGACGATGGTCTTGTTGGACGGCGCCCAGCGGGACTTGAACACGATGCCGAGGAACTTCGCGCTGAGGCACCATTTGAGGCCGGCGTCGTAGAGCTTCAGCAGCCCGTCGAACACCCATTCGCTCGCCCGGTAGAGCGCGCCGTGCTTCTTCCCGTGATGCGAGCGCAGGAACCGGCTGCACATCATCGGCGTGAGCGTGACCGAAACGATGCCCGAGACGATGATCGCGGCTGCGATCGTCACCGCGAACTCGTGCAGCAGGCGGCCGACGAGGCCGCCCATGAACATGACCGGGATGAACACGGCGACCAGCGAGACCGTCATCGACACGATCGTGAACGCGATCTCGCGCGAGCCGATGAGCGCCGCCTCCATCGGCTTCTTGCCCTGCTCCATGTGGCGCACGATGTTCTCGAGCATCACGATGGCGTCGTCGACCACGTATCCGACCGCCAGCGTAAGCGCCAGCAGCGAGAGATTGTTGAGGCTGAAGCCGAACATCGCCATCGCGCCGAACGTGCCGATGACGGAGATCGGCAGCGCCAGGCTCGGGATGATCGTGGCCGAGAGATTCCTGAGGAACAGGAAGATGACGAGGATCACGAGGCACGAAGCGAGGACCAGCGTGAATTCCACCTCGTGGATCGACGCCCGGATCGACTGGCTGCGGTCGTAGAGGATGCTGAGATCAATGGACGCCGGCAGCGCTTCGCGGAATTGCGGCAGGATCGCGCGAATCGAATCGATCACCTCGATCGTGTTGACGCCGGGTTGCCGATAGACGGCGAGGATGATCGCGCGGTCGTTTTTGAACCAGGCCGCGACCTTGTCGTTCTCGACGCTTTCGACGACGGTGCCAATCTCGCGCAAGCGCACCGGCGCGCCGTTGCGCACCGCCACGATCTGGTTGAGGAAGGCGTCGCGCTCGAAGAGCTGGCCGGTGGCGCGCACCGTCAGCGTCTTGTCGGGGCCCGAAAGCTGGCCGGTCGGCAGGTTCGAATTGGCCTGCGCCACCGCGCGCTGCACCTCGTCGATGCCGATGCCGCGGGCGGCGAGGATGTTCGGATTCACCTGCACGCGGATCGCGCGCTTCTGCGAACCGAACACGAGCACCTGCGCCACGCCGCTGATCGTCGAGATCTGCTGGGCAAGCAGCGTTTCGGCGTATTCGTTCACCGTCTGGAGCTGCAGCGTCGGCGAGCTCACAACGAGGAAGAGCTGCGCGAAGTCGGCCGGGTTGATCTTCCGCATCGTGGGCGGCGCCGGCATGCTCGGCGGCAGGCGCCGCTGCGCCGCCGCGATCGCGGCGACCACGTCTTGCGCGGCGGCGTCGATATCGCGATTAAGCGCGAACTGCAGCACGATGCGGGTGGTGCCGGTGGCGCTCGTCGACGTCATCGAATCGATGCCGGCGATCGTGGAGAACTGGCCTTCGAGCACCGTCGCCACCGCCGAGGCCATCGTCTCGGGATCGGCGCCGGGAAGGTTGGCCTCGACACGGATCGTCGGGAATTCGACGTTCGGCAGCTCGCTGACCGGCAGCGAGCGGTATCCGAACGCCCCGAAAATGATGAACGCTGCCATCAGCAGCGTCGTCATCACCGGGCGGCGGATACAGAGTTCGGGTATCGACACGTGCGGCGCGTCCTCAGCCCGGCGGGCCGTTGGGGGTCGTGGCGCGGCCCGGCGGCGGGCCGCCTGCCGACGGGCGCACCGCCACGCGCGCGCCGGGCCGCAGGCGAAGCTGTCCTTCGGTGACGACGCGGTCGCCGGGCTTCAGACCGTCCTCGATGACGATCGCGTGCTCGGTCCGGATGCCCGTGCGCACCAGCCGGAGTTCGACCGTGTTGTCGGCCTTGACGACATAAACGTAGTAGCCGCGCTGGCCCACCTGCACCGCGGCCGGCGGCACGACGACGGCCTCCGCGATCACCGCGAGCTCGACCGTGACGTTGACGAACTGGCCCGGCACCAGCCGTTCGTCTTCGTTGGCGAACGTGGCCTTCAGCACGATCGTGCCGGTGGCCGTATCGACGGCGTTGTTGATGAAGGTGAGCGTGCCCTCCGCGGGGACGCGATCTTCCTGCGGCACCTGCGCCTTCACCGTGATCTTGCCGGCGGTCATGCGCGCGCGGATCTCCGAGAGGTGGCTCTCGGGAACCGAGAACTGCACGTTGATCGGCCGCACCTGATTGATCGTGACGAGCGTACCCACCGCCGTATCATTCGCTTTCACGAGATTGCCGGCATTGATCAGGATGCTGCCGACGCGGCCGTCGATCGGCGCCGCGATCCTCGTGTATTCGAGCCGAAGCCGGGCCTGCTCGACCATCGCTTCGTCGCCCTTGATGGTGGCCTCGAGCGAAGCGACGCTGGACTTGGCGGCCTCGTAGCTGGAGCGCGACGTGAAATCCCTGGCGACGAGCGTCTCGAGCCTCGCGAGATCCGCGCGCGCCTTGTCGAGCAGCGCCTTGTCCTTGGCGAGATTTGCCTCGGCCTGACGCAGCACCGCCTCGTAGGGCCGGGCATCCAGCGTGAACAGCAGATCGCCCTTTTTGACGGTCTGCCCTTCGCGGAAGTGGACCTCGCGGATCTGCCCGTCGACCTGCGACTTCACCGCGACGGCGGAGTAGGCCTGCACGTTGCCGATCACGGACAGCGTCACCGGAACGGAAGCCGTCCGGGCTGCCACGACGATGACGGGTGCCGGCGGCGGTCCGCCCGGTCCACCGGGGCGCGGCTGCGCCGTTCCCGGCTGCCGCGTCGCGGGAGCGGATGTGGGGGTTTGCTTTGCCCCCGGGTTCAGCCACGCATAGCCGCCGTAAGCGACGGCAATGAGCGCAACCCCGCCGATGACCAAAGGCACGAGTTTCATGTTCGGTCGCTCGACTCCGGCCGGGACGCCCGTTAATCAGTATACGGCCATTCTAGCGAAACCCGTCGCTGGCGCAAACGCGCGGAAATGCCCAATTAACGCTAATCCCGGAATCGTGATGGCGGACCATAGCGCCGTCCGATGAACCGGGAATGAAACCCTGGAAACGTCCGAGATTGTTTTGACCACTCTGCTGTTTTCCCATGCCGCCTGCCTCGATCATGACCCCGGCAACGGACACCCGGAGCGCCCGCAGCGCCTGACCGCCGTGCTGAAGGCACTCGAGGCGCCGGAATTCGCCGCCCTCGAGCGCCGCGCGGCGCCGCTGGCCGATCCAGGGCTGCTGACGCTCGGCCACCCGCCCGATTTCGTCGACCGCATCCTCGGCATGATCCCGCCGATGGGCCGGGCGATGATCGATGGCGACACGATCGTTTCGCCCGGCTCGCGCGAAGCGGCGCTGCGCGCGGCCGGCGCGGTTTTCGCCGCGGTCGACGCCGTTGCCGCAGGCGAAGCGAAGAACGCGTTCTGCGCGGTGCGCCCGCCCGGCCACCACGCCGAGCCGGACCAGGCGATGGGCTTTTGCCTGTTCAACAATGTGGCGCTCGCCGGTTTGCACGCGCGCGCCAATCACGGCCTGCGCCGCGTGGCGGTCGTCGATTTCGACGTGCATCACGGCAACGGCACGCAGGCGATGTTCGAGCGCGACCCCGATCTCTTCTACGCCTCGACGCATCAATGGCCGCTCTATCCCGGCACCGGCTCCGAGCGCGAGCATGGGGTCGACGGCAATGTCGTCAACGCGCCGCTCGCGGCCGGCAGCGGCTCGGCCGAATTCCGCCGCGCGTTCGAGCGTATCATCCTGCCCGCGCTCGACGGCTTCATGCCCGAGATCGTGCTGATCAGCGCCGGCTTCGATGCGCACGCCGACGACCCGCTCGCCTCACTGAATCTCGTCGAGGACGACTATGGCTGGGCGACCGCCGAGATGTGCAAGATCGCCGAGAGGCACGCGAAGGGCCGCGTCGTCTCCGCGCTCGAGGGCGGCTACGATCTTCACGCGCTCGCCGTCAGCGCCGCCGCGCACGTGCGCGCGCTGATGGCGGCTTAGGACTGGCGACGCTACGCCGCTTCCGCCTCTTCCAGCGCCTCGCTGGCTTCGAGCCAGCGTTCCTCGGCCTTCGCGAGCGCGCGCTCGACGTCGGCGCGCTTCTTCATGAGGTCGCTCATCGTGGCGCCTTTCAGCGCGCCCTCGGCGCTGGCCGGCTCGAACAGCGCGCGGTCGATCGCGGTGCGCTGGCCCGAGAGGCGCTTCACCTCCAGCTCCGCCTCTTCAACCGCCTTGCGCAGGGCCTGGCGTTGCGCGCGCGATCCGGCGGAGCGGCGGCGCTCGTCCTTGCGGCTGGCCCGCGCGGCTTCCTTGGCGGCATCGGGCGCGGATTCCACGCCGCGGCCGAGCACGAGATCGCGATACTCGTCGAGGCTGCCGGCAAAATCCTTGGCCGTGCCGTCGGCGACGAGCACGAGCCGGTCGGCGGTCAGCTCCAGCAGATGCCGGTCGTGGCTCACGACGATGACCGCGCCGGTATATTCGTTGAGCGCCTGGACGAGCGATTCGCGCGCGTCCACGTCGAGGTGGTTCGTGGGCTCGTCGAGGATCATGAGATGCGGCGCCTCGCGCGTGATGAGCGCCAGGGCGAGCCGCGCCCGCTCGCCGCCCGAGAGGCTGCCGACCTTCACCTCCGCCTTGTCGCCCGAGAAGCCGAAGCGCCCGAGCTGCCCGCGCACCTGCGCCGGCTTGGCACCGGGCATCTGACGCGCCATGCATTGGATCGGCGTCTCCTCGGTGTCGAGTTCCTCCACCTGGTGCTGTGCGAAGAAGCCGACCTTCATCTTGCTGCTGGCGGTGAAGGTGCCTTCCATCGCCGGCAGCCGCGCCGAGAGGAGACGCGCGAGTGTCGTCTTGCCATTGCCGTTGCGGCCGAGCAGCGCCACGCGGTCGTCGGGGTCCATGCGGAGGTTGAGCTGCGCGAGCACCGGCTTGCCGGTGTGATAGCCGACCGACGCCCCTTCCAGCGTGATCATCGGCGGACGCAGCGCCTCGGGATTTGGGAAATCGAACACGAGAGTCGGATCGTCGATCGTCTCGGCGATCGGCTCCATGCGCGCAAGCGCCTTCATGCGGCTCTGCGCCTGGCGCGCCGTGTGCGCCTTGTAGCGCCAGCGGTCGATATAGGCCTGGAGCTTCTGCCGCCGCGCTTCCTGCTTGACGCGCTGCGATTCGACCTGCGCCTGGCGCTCGCGCCGCTGACGCTCGAACGAATCGTAGCCGCCCACGTAGAGCGTGGTCTTGCCGCGATCGAGATGCAGGATGTGATCGACGACGTTGTTGAGCAGGTCGCGTTCGTGGCTGACCACGATCAGCGTGCCGCGGCACGATTTCAGGAACTGCTCGAGCCAGATCGTCGCCTCGAGATCGAGGTGGTTCGAAGGCTCGTCGAGCAGCAGCAGATCGGGCTCGGAATAGAGGAGAGCCGCCAGCGCCACGCGCATGCGCCAGCCGCCGGAAAACGAGTGCATCGGCTGCGCCTGCGCCGCCTCGTCGAAGCCGAGGCCGGCGAGGATGCGTGCGGCCCGCGCGGGCGCCGTGTAGGCGTCGATCGCGTCGAGACGGTCGTGAACCTCGGCGATGCGTTGCGCGTCGTGCGTCGTCTCGATCTCGGTCAGCAGCGCCGCGCGCTCCGTATCCGAGGCGAGCACGGCCTCGATCGGTGAGATCGTGCCGCCCGGCGCCTCCTGCGCGATATAGCCGACGCGCGTGCCGCGCGGCATGTCGATGGCGCCGCCGTCGATCTCGTTGATGCCGGCGATCGCCTTCAGCAGAGTCGATTTGCCCGAGCCGTTGCGCCCCACGAGCCCGATGCGCGCCTTGGCCGGAATTGCGGCCGAGGCGCCGTCGAGCACCGCGCGGGTGCCGAGGCGGATCGTGATGTCGCTCAAGGTCAGCATGGCGCGGCTGTTAGCACAGCCGCGGCGCCGAAGTCAGCGTGCTTGCCGCGGCTTATGCGCCGTGCATGCTGGCGCGATGCGCACCGCCGCCCTTCTTGTCATCGCGACCGTCCTTGCCTCGGCCGGACCGGCTTTTGCCGAGCAGACCGGAACCGTCGAAACCTTCGGGCGCTGGCGCATCGCATGGTCGCCGCGCGACCGTGCGACGATCGCGTGGGCGCAGGCCGACGGCACGGTGGCCGCGCCCGATATCTGCCGCGGATTCGTCGAACGCATCTGGCCGGAGAAATTCTCGCAAGCGGACGCTGCGGCGATCCGCCGGCAACGCGCCGCGTGCATCGTTCTCTCGTGCATGCCCGCCCGCGGCTCGTGGCCCCCGCGTTACGAAGCGATCATCGTGCTGTTTGGCGCCACCGGAGCAGCTTACGAAGCGCTACCGCGCGGCCAAGCCCGCCTGCGTCCCGAGATCATGCTGCGGCTCGACGGCCGCAGGCTTGCGTTGGATATCGGGCTGATTGCGCCGATACCCGTTGAGAAATTCGCGAACGGAAGCTGGAGCCTCGTTCCGTTCCGCGCGGCGCCGATCCAGCGCGCGACGCTCGAGCAGATCCTTGGCGGCCGGCGCGCCGTGGCGCCGCCGGTCAACCAGTTCTTCGCCGCTTACATTTGGGTCGTTCCGTTCACGTCAGGCGCCTACACGTTCGATCTCTCGGGCGGCGCCGCGGCGCTGGCGCGGCTCGACGAGCGCTGCCGGTGACGGGACGCCGCCTTGCCCATGGCCGCCCCACCGTGCTTTAAGGCCCGTTTGCACTTTCAGGGATCGCGCCATGGCGGAAGAGCCCCTCCCGCCCGACATCGCCAAGCTGAGCTTCGAGGACGCGCTGGCCGAACTCGAGAAGATCGTGCGCGCGCTCGAAGAGGGGCGCGGCAAGCTCGAGGATTCGATCCGCGCCTATGAGAAGGGCGCGCTCTTGAAGCGCCATTGCGAGCAGAAGCTGCGCGAGGCGCAGGCCAAGGTGGAGAAGATCGTGATCGGGCCCGACGGCAAGCAGGCGGCCGAGCCCTTTGCCCGCAACTAGCCCCAGACCGATGCCGGACACGCCGCTGCCGACCGACTCGCTCAAGACGGCCATGGCCGAGGCCGCCACGGCGATCGAGCGCGAGCTCGACCGCCTGATCCCGAGCGGCGCCGGCCACGAGAAGCGCGTCTACGACGCGATGCGCTATGCCTGCCTCGCCGGCGGCAAGCGGCTGCGCCCGTTCCTGGTGCTCGAAAGCGCCAGGCTGTTCGACGTTCCCCGCGCCCGCGCGCTACGCGCCGCCGCCGCGATCGAGTTCGTGCATTGCTATTCGCTCGTGCACGACGATCTGCCGGCGATGGACGACGACGACCTTCGCCGCGGACGCCCGACGACCCACAAGCAGTTCGACGAAGCGACCGCGATCCTCGCCGGCGACGCGCTTTTAACGCTGGCCTTCGAAGTGCTCGCCCATCCCGACACGCATCCTGACGGCGCCGTCCGCGCCGAGCTGGTCGCGGCGCTCGCGGCCGGCGCCGGAGCGCAAGGCATGGTCGGCGGGCAGATGTTCGACCTCGAAGCCGAGCAGCACGGGCGAAGCTACTCCCTCGGCGACATCACGCGGCTGCAATCGATGAAGACCGGCCGCCTTATCGCGTTCTCGTGCCAGGCCGGCGCCATCCTGGGCCAGGCACCGGCCGCCGGACGGCAGGCGCTTGCGGCCTATGCCGATGATCTCGGCCTCGCGTTCCAGATCGCCGATGACCTGCTCGACGCCGAGGGCACGGAAGCCGAGGTCGGAAAGAAGGTTGGCAAGGATGCGGCGGCAGGAAAAGCCACGTTTATCACGCACTTAGGAGTCGATGGTGCGCGCAAGCGCGCAGCCGAGCTGGCTTTACAAGCCGCTAAGCATCTGGATTTATACAGGTCGAGGGCGCAGATACTGATGAGTGTCGCACGGTTCGTTGTAGAACGACGGACCTGATCCTGCGTACACAATCCAAGTAATTCGTGGTTCGGGGGCTTGGGTGGGAGAAAAAGCGTTGGCCGAAAGCAAGACTCCACTGCTCGACCGCGTGCGCAGCCCGGCAGAGCTGCGCAAGCTGGATCCTAAGCAACTGCGCCAATTCGCTGACGAATTGCGCGTCGAGACGATCGATGCCGTGTCCAAGACCGGCGGGCACCTGGGCGCCGGATTGGGCGTCGTCGAGCTCACCACCGCGGTGCACTATCTGTTCAACACGCCGGACGACATCCTGATCTGGGACGTCGGCCACCAGTGCTACCCTCACAAGATTTTGACCGAGCGGCGTGACCGCATCCGCACCTTGCGCACCGGCGGCGGCCTCTCCGGCTTCACGAAGCGCAGCGAAAGCAAATACGACCCGTTCGGCGCCGCGCACAGCTCCACCTCGATCTCGGCCGGCCTCGGCTTCGCCGTCTCGCGCGACCTGCAGAGCAAGAAGAACAACGTCATCTGCGTGATCGGCGACGGCGCGATGAGCGCCGGCATGGCCTATGAGGCGATGAACAACGCGGGCGCGATGGATTCGCGCCTGATCGTGATCCTCAACGACAACGACATGTCGATCGCGCCGCCGGTGGGCGCGCTCTCGGCCTATCTCTCGCGCCTGATCTCGTCGCGCAGCTACCGCTCGATCCGCCATCTCAGCAAAATCATCGCCGAGAAGTTCCCGCGCCCGCTGCGCAAGGCGGCCGAGCGCGCCGAGGAATATGCGCGCGGCCTGCTGACGGGCGGCACGCTGTTCGAGGAGCTCGGCTTCTATTACGTGGGCCCGATCGACGGGCACAATCTCGACCACCTCGTGCCGGTGCTGAAGAACGTGCGCGACGACAAGGAGGGCGGGCCGATCCTCGTCCACGTCGTCACGCAGAAGGGCAAGGGCTATCCGCCCGCCGAAAGTTCGTCCGATAAATATCACGGCGTGAACAAGTTCGACGTGATCACCGGCCAGCAGGTGAAGGCACCGGCCAACGCGCCCTCCTATACCAAAGTGTTCGCCGAGGCGCTGATCAAGGAAGCGCGGAAGGACGACAAGATCGTCGCCATCACCGCGGCGATGCCGTCCGGCACCGGCCTCGATCTCTTCGGCAAGCAGTTCCCGAAGCGTACCTTCGACGTCGGCATCGCCGAGCAGCATGCGGTGACGTTCGCCGCCGGACTCGCCGCCGACGGCATGAAACCGTTCTGCGCGATCTACTCCACGTTCCTGCAGCGCGGCTACGACCAGGTCGTCCACGACGTGGCGATCCAGCAATTGCCGGTGCGCTTCTGCATGGACCGCGCCGGGCTCGTCGGCGCCGACGGCCAGACACATGCCGGCGCGTTCGACGGCGCCTATCTCGGCTGCCTGCCCGGCTTCGTCCTGATGGCCGCGGCCGACGAGGCCGAGCTCGTCCACATGATCGCGACGCAAGCTCGGCTCGACGATGCGCCCTCGGCCGTGCGCTATCCGCGCGGCGAAGGCGTGGGCGTGGAGATGCCGCAAGACGGCGTGCCGCTGCCGATCGGCAAGGGCCGCATTATCCGCGAGGGCACGGCGATCGCCATCCTTTCCTACGGCACGCGCCTCGCCGAGGCGCTCAAGGCCGCCGACGAACTGGCGGCGCGCGGCCTATCGACGACCGTGGCCGATGCGCGATTCCACAAGCCGCTCGACACCGATCTCGTTTCGCGCCTCGCGCGCGAGCACGAGGTGCTGATCACGCTCGAGGAAGGTGCGATCGGCGGCTTTGGCGCGCATGTGCTGCACTACCTCGCGCATGCCGGCCTGCTCGACCGCGGGCTCAA
>CAYZSG010000171.1:0-11718 GCA_964481045.1 uncultured Candidatus Odyssella sp.
CGGAGCGGTGATCGCGATGTGATTGGGCTGCGCGGCGACGCGCTTCATCCAGGCGCCGATTGCGGGATATCGCGATAGATCGAAGCCGCCTTCGCCGGCCACGTGCGTGTAGGCGTAGAGTGCGATGTCGGCGAGGCCGTATGTCTCGGCCACGAAGAACGACCGCGCCGCGAGATGCGTCTCCATCACGTCGAGCGCCGCATAGCCGCGCTTCACCTTGTCGGGAAGCTGGCGCTTCTGCTCGTCGCTCATCGCGGGCAGATGGTGCCAGAAGCGCGCGACGGCCACGTAAGGCTCGTGGCTGTATTGCTCGAAGAACATCCACTGCAGCGTCTGCGCGCGCGCCAAGCGATCGGCGGGCGCCAGCTTCGTGCCCTCCGCCAGATACCAGATGATCGCACCGGATTCGGCGAGATGCGTGCCGTCCTCGAGCCGCAAGGTGGGGATGCGGCCGTTCGGATTCTTGGCGAGAAATTCGGGCGTGCGCGTCTCGCTCTTCATGATGTCGAGCGGCACGTATTCGAACGGAAGGCCGAGCTGCGTCAGCACGAGACGCACCTTGTATCCGTTGCCCGAGATCGGGTCGTCGTAGAGGCGAAGCATGGCGCTCACTCCGCTGCGGCGGCGACGGCGGCCGGAAGGGCGGCCGCCTTCTGCTGGACGTAACGGTCGATGCTGGCGGCGGCGTCGCGGCCGTCCTTGATCGCCCAGACGACGAGCGAGGCGCCGCGCACGATGTCGCCGGCCGCGAACACGCCGTCGAGGTTCGACATCAGGGTGCGGTGATCCACTTTCACCGTGCCCCAGTCGGTGACGGCAAGTTCCGGCGCCTTGAACAGCACCGGCAGCGGCTCGGGGTCGAAGCCGAGCGCCTTGATCACGAGATCGGCCGGCAGGCGGAACGCGGAATTCTCCACCTTCACCGGCGCGCCGCGCCCGGTCGTGTCGCGCGCGCCGAGCCGCATGCGATGCGCGATCGCGGTCGCGACGTCGCCTTTCCCATCGAAGCCTTCCGGCGCGGAGAGCCAGATGAACTCCACGCCTTCCTCCTCGGCGTGCTTCACCTCGCGCATCGAGCCCGGCATGTTCTCGCGGTCGCGGCGGTAGAGGCACTTCACGGATTTGGCGCCCTGGCGCACCGCGGTGCGCACGCAATCCATCGCCGTGTCGCCGCCGCCGATGACGACGACGTGCTTGCCCGCGGCGTCGAGTTTGCCGCTCTCGAACTCCGGCACCGTGTCGCCGAGGCCCTTCCGATTGCTGGCGGTGAGATAGGTCATCGCCTGCACGATGCCGCCCAAGCCGGAGCCCGGCGCCTGCATGTCGCGCGCCTTGTAAACGCCGGTCGCGATCAGCACCGCGTCATGGCGCCGGCGCAATTCGCCGAGGGTCACGTCGCGCCCCACCTCGAAGTTGAAGTGGAACGTGATGCCGCCGTCGGCGAGCCACGTCGCGCGGCGCTCGACGACGGGCTTCTCGAGCTTGAAATTCGGAATGCCGTAGATCAGCAGGCCGCCGGCGCGGTCGTAGCGGTCGTAAACGTGGATGCGATAGCCCTTGCGCCGAAGCTGCTCGGCCGCGGCGAGCCCCGCGGGCCCGGCGCCGATGATTCCGATCGATTGCTCGCGCTCGATCGCGGGGCGGATCGGCTTCACCCAGCCTTTCTCCCACGCCGTGTCGGTGATGTACTTCTCGATCGAGCCGATCGTCACCGTGCCGTGCCCGGAACTCTCGATCACGCAATTGCCTTCGCACAGCCGGTCCTGCGGGCAGATGCGGCCGCACACCTCGGGCATGTTGTTGGTCGCGGACGAGACCTCGTAGGCCTCCTCGAGCCGCCCGGCCGCCGTGAGCATCAGCCAGTCGGGGATGTTGTTCGAGAGTGGGCAATGGATCTGGCAGAACGGCACGCCGCATTGCGAGCAGCGCGCGGATTGCTCCGCCGCCTTCTCCGGCCGGTACTCGGCATAGATCTCGCCGAAATCGCGCCGGCGCGCCTCGGCCGGGCGCTTCTCGGGCGTGCCCTGCGCGACGGAGACGAAACGCAGCATCTTTGCGGCCACGGCGGCGGTTCCCTGAGCGACCGCAGCGCACCATGCACCCGGCCGATATTTGCCTTTAGCGCAGGCTAAACCGTTACGCCACAAGAATCTTGAATTTATGGCAGTATTTCTACCTCTATTTTTTCTATGCCTCAAGTTTAGCCGCGAGTTATAGGTCAATGAGCAAAATGTAGTCGAATTTTAGTTCCAATTCGGACCTATTATGATTTCGTGGCATTTTCATAGGGATACGCATAGCTCCCGAACGAAGGGGAGGGTTTGCGTCTTGCCGTTGTAACAAGCCGCCGCCCCGCCATCGTCCAAGGCATGTTCGAACATTTGCCGGCGAGCGTCCGGACGCACGGTCGAAGGTGCGGCGCTCTCGCTTTCGCGGCGGCGCTCGTCGCGATCGGGTTCCTGATGGCGTCGCTGAAGCGCGTCTACTTCGGAATTTTCGCGCTTTACCGAGTGATCGCCGGCGCGGGGATTCTCTACTGGTACTACGGGCCGCGCGGCGCGTGAGGCCGTGAAATCCGGCTAGGCGAAGCGCGCGTTGCGCCAGCGGCCGGTGCGGCGGTAGCGGTCCATGTAGGTCGGCAGGATCACTTCCAGCGTCGTCGGCGCGATGCCGAGATCCGCGAGCGTCTTCGCGCCGGTGCCGACGACATTATCGGCCACGGCAAGCTTCACCATGTCGCGCGTCAGCGGCTTGGTCGGCAACAGCGACGCGAAGGCGGCGAGGATCAGCGCGATGCGCTCCGGCACGGGCACGAGCACGCGCTTGCGCTCCACCGTCCGCAGCAGCAGCTCCATCAGCTCGCGGTAGGTATAGACGGTGGGCCCGCCGAGCTCGTAATCGCGGCCCGCCGCGGATGGATCGTCGAGCGCCTTCATCGCCGCATCGGCGATGTCGCCGACATACACGGGCTGCACGCGCGCCGTGCCGCCGCCGAACAGCGGCAGCGCCCACGAAAGCCGCGCCATCGCGGCGAAGGTCGTGAAGAAATGATCGCCGGGTCCGAACACGACGCTCGGCTTCAAGAGCGTTGCGGCGGGAAACGCCTCTTTCACCGCGCGGTCGCCATGGCCGCGCGCGGCCACATAGGCGCTGTCCGAATTCGGATCGCTGCCGATGCCGGAAACGTGGATCAGGCGCTTCACGCCGGCCGCGGCGGCGAGGCGCGCCACGCGCCTGGCGCCTTGCACATGCACGTCGGCGAAACGGTTGCGCCGCGTCTGCGCGCCGAGGCTCACCGCGTTGATCACGAGCTCGACCCCGGCCACCGCGGCGGCCACGTCCTTCTCGCTGCGGATGTCGGCGGCCACCGGCGCGATCTGCCCCACCTGGCCCATCGGCTTCAGGAATAGCGCGGCCTCGGGGTCGCGCACCGCCGCGCGCACGACGATGCCTCGCTGCGCGAGGCGCTTCACGATATGCCGCCCGATGAAGCCGGAGCCGCCGAAAATGGTCGCGCGCGCGATAGTCATGGTGCCGGGCCAAAGGTTGCGGAAACGCGGCCTTTCCTAGCCCCGCGGGTGCGGCGCGGCAAGCGCGCCCGCGTCGCACGCGCCCGCGTCGCACGCTTCCCGCTGCAACCGGAATCGGATAGAACGACGGCGGGGTTCGCGTTCCGGGGGCAGCCGCATGGATCGGCCGCGCGACGCGTTGGCGGAAGGCACCGAGCTTGCCGGCTACGTCATCGGCCAGGTGCTGGGCCGTGGCGGATTCGGCATCACCTACGCCGCCACCGATGCGCTTTATCCCGACATCCACGTCGCGATCAAAGAGTTCCTGCCCGCCGGCATGGCGGTGCGCGAAGCGGGCGCGATCAGCGTGCATCCGGCGAGCGCCAGCGAGGCCGAGGATTTCGCCAAGGCGCTGGCGCGCTTCCAGGACGAGGCGCGCACGCTCGTGGCGCTGCGCCATCCGCACATCGTCGAGGCGCAGCGCTTCATCAAGGCCAACGGCACGGCCTATGTCGTGATGAAGCTCGAGGAGGGCGAGAGCCTCGGCCGCCGCCTCGGCGCCAGCGGCACCTTGCCCGAGGCCGAGCTCGCCAAGATCTTGCCGCCGCTGCTCGACGGGCTCGAGGCCGTGCATGCGCGAAAATTCCTGCACCGCGACATCAAGCCCGACAACATCTTCCTGCGGCGCGACGGCTCGCCGGTGCTGCTCGATTTCGGCGCGGCACGCCAGGCCATGGCCGGCGATCGCAAGACGAGCCTCACCGAGATCGTCACGCCCGGCTATGCGCCTTACGAGCAATACGACCGGCACAGCCAGCAGGGCACCTACACCGATATCTACGCGCTTGGCGCCACGCTCTATCGCTGCGTCACCGGCCAGAAGCCGCCCGACGCCACCACGCGCGTCAACGCGATGGCGCGCAAGCAGCCCGATCCGATGCCGTCCGCGCGAACCGCGGCGAAAGCCCGTTACGCTCCGGCGCTGCTCGATGCGATCGACAGTTCGCTCGGGGTATTCGAGACCGACCGGCCGCAATCCGTCGCCGAGCTTCGCGCGCTGATCGCGCCGAGCGCGCCCGTCGCGGCGCCACCGTCCGGCGACACGCTCAATCTCGCCGCGGCGGCGGCGGCGGCCGCATCGGCACCGGCTGCGTCGCGCGCGGTCGAAACGCGCCCGCCGAAGGCCGCATCGCGGCACCTCAAGCGCGTCGCCGCCGCCTCGATCGGCGCGGCCGTTCTCGCCGGCGGCAGCTACTACGCGTGGTCGGAATATCGCGCCGATCAGGCGGTCGCCGCCGCCAAGCGCCAGGCCGAGGACGCGCGCGCGCGTCTCGATGCGGAAATCAAGCGTCGGTCCGAGGAAGAAGCCCGCAAACGCGCGGAAGAAGAAGCGCGCAAGAAGGCGGCCGACGAGCGCCGCCGATCCGAAGAGCAGGCGGCGCGGCGCAAGGCGGAAGAAGAAGCGCGCCGCAAGGCCGAGGACGATCGCAAGCGCGCCGAAGACGAGGCGCGCCGCAAGGCCGAGGAGGAGCGCAAGCGGGCCGAAGACGAGGCACGCAAGAAGGCCGAAGAGGAGCGCGCGCGCGCCGATGCGGAGCGAAAGCGCCAGGAAGAAGAGCGCGCGGCCGAGGAGCGACGGCGCGAGGAGGCTGAAAAACAACGACGCGTCGAGCTGGAGCAGGCGCAAGCCGAACTGCGCTCTTGCAGCGGCCAAGCCGCGAATTGGGAGATCGTGCGCCAGGCGTGCTCGGCCGTAGTAGACGGCAACCGGCACGGCAACGATCAGATCGCGTTCGCTCTCGCAAGAAGGGCCGAGGCGTATATCGGCCTTGGCATCCTCACTGCAGCGATCACGGACGCCGATGCCGCGCTGCGGCGTATCCCGGGCTATTGGTATGCGCACTATATGCGCGGCCGCGCGAACTTCGATCTCAAGAGAAACCAGGAGGCGATCCGCGACTTCAGCGACGCGCTCCAGTCGAGGCGAGAAGCACACATCTACTTCTATCGCGCTTCATCCTACTACTACCTGCGAGACCATCAGCGCGCGCTCCAGGATCTCGACCAGGCCATCCAGATCGCGCCGTCGTTCGAGTACCACGGGCTTCGCGGACAGATTACTTACGACATGGGGCAATACGCACGCTCCATCCAGGATAGCAGCGCCGGCATCAGGCTGAACCCGCGCGATCCGCGCCTCTACGTCAATCGCGGCAATGCCTATGGCCGCCTCGCGAAGCTCGATCAGGCTTTGCAAGACTACAACATCGCAATCCAGGTCGGCCCCGCCTTCGCGCTCGGCTGGTTCAATCGCGGCAATTACTATCAGCATGTCGGCAACCGCGAGGCGGCCCTCCGCGACTTCCGCGAAGCGGCGCGGCTCGGCAACGATCAGGCGCGCCAGCGGCTGCGGCAGTTGGGCGTGCAGGAGTAGCGGCCCGCCGGTTGACATCCCTCCGGCGCGCCTCTACCTACACGCCTCTCCGGGCGGCCCTGCCGCCTGCTCGAGATCGGCGCCCAGGTGGCGGAATTGGTAGACGCGCTGGTTTCAGGTACCAGTGGCCGCAAGGCCGTGGAAGTTCGAGTCTTCTCCTGGGCACCATCGGCTTTCCTCCGGGCGCGGCCCGCGGCGAAAGCCCCGATGCGGGAATTCCATTGCTGCTGAAGCGCGTCCATCTTCATCGGGGCGATCTGCCCGAAGGGCTCGATCTCGGCCCCGTCGTCGCCGTCGACAGCGAGACGATGGGCCTCAACCCGTTTCGCGACCGGCTCTGCCTCGTGCAGCTCTCGAAGGGCGACGGCGTCTGCCACCTCGTGCAGATCCCGCGAAGCGGCGGCCCGGCGCCGCGGCTCGCCGCGCTGCTGGCGAGCCCCAAAGTTCTGAAGCTCCTCCACTTCGCGCGCTTCGACGTGGCGATGTTCAAGCAGCATCTGGGCGTGCTGACGCGCCCGGTCTATTGCACCAAGACCGCTTCGCGCCTCGTGCGCACGATGACCGACAAGCACGGCCTCAAGGATCTCGCGAAAGAGCTGCTCGGCGCCGACATCTCGAAGCAGCAGCAGACCTCCGATTGGGGCGCCGAGACGCTCAGCGAGGAGCAGAAGGTGTATGCCGCCAGCGACGTCCTGCACCTGCACGAGATCAAGGAGAAGCTCGATGCGCTCCTCGTGCGCGAGGGGCGCATCGAGCTCGCGCGCGCCTGTTTCGATTTCATTCCGCATCGCGCCGCGCTCGATCTCGCCGGCTGGGCCGAAGCCGACATTTTCGCCCATTAACCAACGGGATACGATCTCCCGAAAGAACCGCCCGGCGGTCGCTTTACCGCCACATTTGGTTATCAAAAGGTCTATACTTCTAGGGCGCGCCGGGGGCATGCTCGGGGGAGCCCGGCCGGCGTTGCGCCGTATTGAAGCTGTGACAATCCGAGGGGCCGAGTTGTCCGGAGCCGTCCACGCAAATCAGAAGACGTTGACCGAACCTGCGCGCGATCTCGAGTCCGCGCGGCGCGTGTTCCGTCTCGAGGCAGAAGGCATCCAGGCGCTCGCGCGCGCGCTCGAAGGCCCGCTCGGCCAGGCGCTCTCGCGCGCCGTCGATCTCATCCGCGCCGCCACAGGCCGCGTCATCGTCAGCGGCATGGGCAAGAGCGGCCATGTCGCGCGCAAGATCGCGGCCACGATGGCCTCGGTCGGCACGCCGGCGCAGTTCGTCCACCCCGCCGAGGCCAGCCACGGCGATCTCGGCATGATCACGACGAGCGACGCGGTCGTGGCGCTCTCCAATTCCGGCGAAACCGCCGAGCTGTCCGATCTCGTCGCGTACTGCAAGCGCTTCGGCATCCCGCTGATTGCGATGACGGCCGGGTCTGACAGCACATTGGCCGATGCCGCCAGCGTCACGCTCGCGCTGCCGGCGTCGCCCGAGGCCTGCCCGCTCGGCCTGGCACCCACGACCTCGACGACGATGATGATGGCGCTCGGAGATGCGCTCGCGGTGGCGCTGCTCGAGCGCAACGGCTTCTCGGCCGAGAATTTTCAGGTGCTGCATCCGGGCGGCAAGCTCGGTAGGAAGCTGCTGCGCGTCGCCGACCTCATGCACACCGGCGAGGCGATGCCGCTCGTCCGTCCCGATCAACCGATGTCGGAAGTGCTGATCGAGATGACGGCCAAGCGCCACGGCCATTGCGGCGTCGTCGACGAGGCGGGCGTGCTCATCGGCGTCGTCACCGACGGCGACCTCCGGCGCCACATGTCGCCCGAACTGCTCGGGCGCAAGGCCGCGGCGGTGATGACGGCGAACCCGCTCGCGATCCGCCCCGATGCTTTCGCCGCCGAGGCGCTCGGCCTGCTCCAGGCGCGCAAGAAGAACGGCCTGTTCGTCGTGCGCGGCGGTCAGCCGGTCGGCTTCATCCATCTGCACGATCTCTTGAAGGCGGGAGTCGCTTAGTCTCATGGCCCCGGATTCCCGCATGGATCCCAGCTTCGCCACGCCGGCGCCGGTGCCGGCCTATCGGCCGCCGCGGCGCTCGCGCGTTCATCGCTACAGCCGCCTCATCGGTCTGGCCAAGGTCGTGCTGCCGGGCACCGGGCTCGCGATCCTCGCGGTCGCGCTGCTGTGGCAGGATATCGTGCCGCAATCGATCACGCGGCGGATCGGGCCCGCGATCGGCCTCGAGGCGCTGCGCCAGCACGAGATGAGCGCGCCGAAATTCGTGGGCTCGGACGAGAAGAACCGGCCCTATCAGGTCGAGGCGAAGTCCGCGCGGCTCGCGCACGCGAAATCCGATACCGTCATTCTCGAGCAGCCCAAGGCCAGCCTCACGCTCGAAAGCGGCAACTGGGTCGCCGTCACCTCGCGCGACGGCGAGTTCAACCAGAAAACCCGCGTGATCTCGCTGGTCGGCGACGTGTACGTTTTCCACGACGCCAACTACACGTTCCGCACCGAGCGCGCGATCGTCGATACCGAGAAGAAGCTCGCGTGGGGCGACAAGCCGGTGGTCGCGACGGGGCCCAAGGGCACGATCGAATCGAAGGGCTTCCGCATCATAGACAAGGGTGCCACGATCATCTTTACCGGCAAGACGAAGGTCGTGCTGCACCTCGACGACCAGGACATGAAAGACATCACCGGCGAGGGCAAGGGCGCCAAGACTGAGAAAGCCCCGGCGGCCACCAAACCCGCGGAGTAGCGCCCATGATTCGCCGCATCCTCGCGCTGGCGCCCTTGGCGACGGCAGGCTGGCTCCTCGCGCAGGGAGCGGCGGCCCAGGGCCTTCCGATTCCCGGCTTCGGCAATACCGGCACCGCCCTGCCGGTCGCGATCGAGGCCGATCAGGGCGTCGAGTGGCGGCAAAACGAGCAGGTTTACATCGCGCGCGGCAACGCCACCGCCAAGCGCGGCGACACCACGATCCGCGCCGACGCGCTCTACGCGCATTACCGCAAGACGCAGGACAACCGGCAGGAAATCTACAAGATCACCGCCGAGGGCGCGGTCAAGATCACGACGCCCAAGGAAACCATCACGTCGGACACGGCGGAGTACGCGGTCGAGACCTCGGTGTTCACGCTGAAGGGCCGGCCCGTGAAGATCGACAGCGGCAAGAGCACGCTCACCGCCGCGCTCGTCGTCTACAACAGCAAGTCGAAGGTGGCGCACGTCACCGGCGGCGCGCAGGTGGTGGAAGAGAAGAAGCGCGTGCGCGCCGACCGCTTCATCGCGTTCTTCAAGGAAGAGGGCGGCAAGCAGAGCCTGAAGCGCGTCGAGGCGATCGGCAACGTCGTCATCACCACGCCCACCGAGATCGCACGCGGCAACAAGGGCGACTACGACGCCGAATCGCAGGTGGCGACGCTTTCGGGCAACGTGCGGCTCACGCGCGGCGACAACCAGCTCAACGGCGACCGCGCCGAAGTGAACATGAAGACCGGCGTCAGCAAGCTGCTGGCCGATGAAGGGCCCGCCACGGCATCGCGCACCAATCCCGCCCAGGGCAAGCGCGTGCGCGTCCTCATCATGCCGGGCCAGGCCGATAGCGGCAAAGGGCCGCTGGACATCCCCACGCCGGGTGCCGAGAATAAAGGCAACGGTCGGACGGACAAGAAGCCTAATCGCTAACCAGCCCGCCGGCCGCATTGCGCTCCACGGGGCGTGGGGAGATCGCAAGCGACATGAACACGAGGGCGCAGGCGCGCGCGGAAATCGGAACGGTGCCCGAGAGCGGGGTGCCGCGCCTTGTCGCCGACAATCGCGGCCTCGTCGCCCATAATCTCGGCAAGAGCTTCAAGAAGCGCCCGGTCGTGCGCGGCGTGAACGTGGCGCTCCAGCGCGGCGAGGTGGTCGGCCTGCTCGGCCCCAACGGCGCCGGCAAGACGACGTGCTTCTACATGATGACCGGCCTCATCAAGGCCGACTACGGCAGCATCGCGCTCGACGGCGTCGACATCACCGACTTGCCGATGTATCGCCGCGCGCGGCTCGGCATCGGCTACCTGCCGCAGGAGCCCTCGATCTTCCGTGGCCTGAACGTCGAGAACAACATCCGCGCCGTGCTCGAGGTGGTCGAGGCCGACCGCGAGCAGCGCGAGACGATGCTCGACGACCTGCTCGCCGAATTCTCGATCACGCATCTGCGCAACACGCCGGCCGTGGCGCTCTCGGGCGGCGAGCGCCGCCGCGTCGAGATCGCGCGGGCGCTCGCCTCGCAGCCGCACTTCATCCTGCTCGACGAGCCGCTGGCCGGCATCGATCCGATCGCCGTCGGCGACATCCGCGATCTGGTGCTCCACCTGAAGGACCGCGGCATCGGCGTGCTGATCACCGACCACAACGTGCGCGAGACGCTCGACGTCGTCGATCGCGCCTACATCATCCACGAGGGCCGCGTTCTGATGGAAGGAACGCCGGCGCAGATCGTGGCGCACGAAGACGTGCGCCGGGTCTATCTCGGCGATACCTTCAGCCTCTGAGGCCGGTGGCGATGCGCCCGCTCGGCTTCTCCCGCGGGCCGGTCCTCCGGCAGGTCCAGCGTCAAACGCAGACGCTGGCGATGACGCCGCAGCTCCGGCAGGCGATCCAGCTCCTCCAGCTCTCCAATCTCGAGCTCAACACCTGGCTCGAAGATGCGCTCGAAACCAACCCGCTGCTCGCGCGCGACGACGGCACGAACGAAAACGCCGGCGAGCGCGAGGAGAAGCCGCGCGCGGAGACCGCAGAGCCGGCGCCGCTCGATTTCGGCGCCGAGCCCGGCTACGAGGCGCCCGACGGGTTCGGCGAAACCGCGGCCGCCAATCTCTGGGACGGCGAGAGCGAGGGCGGCGCCGCCTTCGCCACCGGCTGGAACGGCCGCGGCGGCGCGGATAGCGGCGAGGAGATGCCCGGCTATTCGCAGACGCTGGCCGACAAGCCGCCGCTGCGCGAGCACCTGTTCCAGCAGATCCGTCTCGTGCTCACGGAACCGGCCGAGCGCCTGATCGCGGCCCAGCTCGTCGATCAGCTCGACGAGGCAGGCTATCTCTCGGGCGATCTCGACGCGCTCGCCGCCACGCTCGGGATATCACGGAAAGAGCTCGACGCCGTCGTCGAGAAGCTGCTCGGGCTCGAGCCCGTGGGCGTCTTCGCGCGCTCGCTGTCGGAGTGCCTGGCCGTGCAGCTCCGCGACCGCAATCGTCTCGATCCGGCGATGCAGGCGCTGCTCGCCAATCTCGAATGGCTGGCGAAAGGCGACAAGACGCGGCTCATGCGCCTCTGCGGCGTCGATGTGGCCGATCTCGACGACATGATCGCCGAGATCCGCACGCTCGATCCGCGCCCGGCCGCCGGCTTCGATGCGCCGCCGGCGAGCCCTTTGATCCCCGACGTGCTGATGCGCGCCGCGCCGAACGGGCAGGGCTGGATCGTCGAGCTCAATCCCGACACGTTGCCGCGCCTCCTCGTCGACCGCCGTTACTACGATACGGTCGCGAAGAGCGGGCTGAACGGAAAGGCGCGCGATGCCAAGCGCTTCCTCGCCGCGCGCCTGCAGGAGGCGAACTGGCTCGTCCGCGCGCTCGATCAGCGCGCGCGGACTATCCTCAAAGTCGCCACCGCCATCGTCGAGCGGCAGCGGGGCTTCTTCGAGCACGGCATCACGCAGCTGAAGCCGCTCGTGCTGCGCGACATCGCCGAGGCGATCGAGGTGCACGAGAGCACGGTCAGCCGCGCCACCGC
>CAYZSG010000172.1:0-11702 GCA_964481045.1 uncultured Candidatus Odyssella sp.
GCGACAGCGCCTCGGCGATGCGCAGGCCGCAGCCATAGAGCAGCATCAGCACGGCCGCGTTGCGCCGCGCGATCCACGGCTCGCTGGCGTCGAGCTCGGCATTGTCGAGAAGATCGAACGTCTCGCGCTCGGTGAGCGGCTTCGGCACGGCGCGCGGCAGCTTCGGCGATTTCACGGCGCCGAGCGCGGCGTTGTGCACGAGGCCCGTGCGGTCGAGATGCTGGAACAGGCTGCGCAATGCGGAGAGGGCGCGCGCCGTCGAGCTGCGTTCGAAATCGCTCATCGCGCGCTTCGTCAGCCAGGCTCGGAAATCGGCGGGACGCAATTTTTTAAGCGCGGCGAGATCGGGCTCGCCGCCGATGTGCCCGGCGAGGAACGAGACGAACGCGTCGGCATCGCGCGCGTAAGCGGAAAGCGTGTGCGGCGAGACGCGCTTTTCGTGCTGGAGTCGGTCGAGCCAGGAGCGAGCCGCCGCCGCCAGATCTGGCGCGGCCTGCGCGAAGCCTATTCGCCCAGATCCAGCCATGCGCGCGCGGTGCTTTCGATCGTCTTGGCAAGGAAGACGAGCAGCTCGGTGCCCTGGCCGCCGCGGAAATGGCCGGGCTCGCGCGAGCCTACGGCGATGACGCCGGTGGGCGCCGCCGGGCCGATCGCGAGGCGCAGCAATGCGTCGGATTTCACCAGCGGCGCGGCCGGCCCGTAGAGCGCGCGCTCGCCGACGATGGCCGGCCGTAGCAGCACTTCGTTCTGCGGGCCGAGCAGCGCATCGACCGAGCCCAAGGCGAGGAAGCGCACGCCGCTCTTCGTGCGCTGCTGATTCGGCCGCGCGCTCTCGACGCAGAGCGAGACGGCGTCGACGTCGAGCTTGAGGGCGAGATCGGTCGTGATCGATTCCACGAAATGCTCGAACGAGGGCGCGTTCATCAGCTCGATGACGGCGCCGTGCACGCGCTGCTGGCTCTGCAGGTTGCCGCGCGCGGCGGTGATCGTGCTGTCGTGCTGCTGGCGCGTCTCGGCGAGATCGCGGCGCAGGCGCTCGATCAAATATTGCTGCATGTCGACGACACCGCGCCCGTTCCTGTGCTCGGGCGGCAGCAATTCGGCGACGAGCTCGGGGTGCCGGTCGAGAAAATCCCGGTGCCGGCGCAGATAATCGACGACCTGGTCTTCGGCGAGGCGGGGCGCGGGCGCGCTGGCGAAGGGGCTAGGCTTGCTCACGTCGCGCCGCTTTGGGGGCTTCGAGGATGCTCTGGCCCGTCTTCGCCCAATCGTCGAGGAAGGCCTTCAAGCCCTTGTCGGTGAGCGGGTGCTGGAACATCTGCTTCAGCACCGCGGGGGGCAAGGTGGCCACGTGCGCGCCCATCTTGGCCGCCGTCACGACATGGCCCGGATTGCGCACCGAGGCGACCAGCACTTCGGTCTCGATCGACGGAAAATTCTTGTAGATCGCGACAATGTCGGCGATCAGCGCCATGCCGTCGTGGCCGATGTCGTCGAGGCGGCCCACGAACGGCGAGATATAGGTCGCTCCGGCCTTGGCCGCGAGGAGGGCCTGCGCCGCCGAGAAGCACAAGGTCACGTTCACCTTGATGCCTTCGTGCCGGAAGGTCTTGCAGGCCTTGAGGCCTTCCATCGTCAGCGGCACCTTGATCACGACGTTCTTCGCGATCTTTGCGAGGCGCTGGCCTTCGCGCACCATGGACTGGTATTCGGTGGCCGTCACCTCGGCGCTGACGTCGCCGGGCACCACGTCGCAGATCTCCTTGATCGCGTCGAGCATGTTGCGCCCGGCCTTCGCGATCAGCGACGGGTTCGTGGTGACGCCGTCGAGCAGCCCGGTCGTCGCGAGCTCGCGGATTTCGTCGAGATTGGCCGTGTCGATGAAGAATTTCATGTGGTCCTCGGCTGGCATCTTTCCATCGCCCGGCAGCCCCATGCCGTACGGCGATCGAGAGCGCTGCGGCCGCCCGATGCGCCGCGCGAAGCATCGCTCCGCGTTGCGCGCCGGACGCTTCCTATATAAGGCAATCCGGTGAGTGGCGCCAGTTTCGCGCAAGGGAATCCCGCCGCGGTGGATGAATCGCCGGAGCGCGTCGGCGTGCTGCTGCCGCTCGCGCTCGCCGGCGTCTACGATTACGCGGTTCCGAAAGAATTATCCTTGACGGACGGCGATTACGTCGTCGTGCCGCTCGGGCAGCGCGAGGAAATCGGCGTCGTCTGGGGCGAGGGACACGGCGATTTCGCGGCCGCGCGCCTGAAATCCGTTCTGCATCGCTTCGATACGCCGCCGATGCCCGAGGCGCAGCGCCGCTTCATCGACTGGGTCGCGGACTACACGATGTCGTCGCCGGGCGCGGTGATGCGCATGGCGATCCCGGTGCCCGACGCGCTCGATCCGCCGGCAGCGCTGGCGGCGCTATGCGTTCGCGCGGGCTTCGTGCCGGCGAAGCCGCTCACCGCGTCGCGCCAGCGGGCGCTCGGAGTTCTCGCCGCGCAAGGCCCGATGACGGCGCGCGATCTCGCGCGCGCGGCCGGCGTCGGCGCCGGCGTCGTCAAGGCGCTGGCCGATCTCGGCGCCGCCGAGCCGGCCGAGCTTGCGGCGGAGGAGCGCGCTCCCGGCGAGGCGCCCGATCCCGATGCGACGCACGTGGCGCTTTCGCCGCAGCAGCAGTCGGCGGCCTCCGCGCTGGTCGAGGCCGTGCGCGCGCACGCTTTCAGCGCCACGCTGCTCGAAGGCGTCACCGGCTCGGGCAAGACGGAAGTGTATTTCGAGGCGGTGGCGGAAACGCTGCGCGCCGGTCGCCAGGCGCTCGTGCTCGTGCCCGAGATCGCGCTCACCGCGCAATGGATCGAGCGCTTCGCCAAGCGCTTCGGCGCACCTCCGGCGCTTTGGCATTCCGACGTGCGCGCCCGCGAGCGGCGCCTCGTCTGGCGCGGCGTCGCCGAGGGGCGCGTGAAGGCGGTGATCGGCGCGCGCTCGGCGCTGTTCCTGCCGTTTCCGGATCTCGGCCTCATCGTCGTCGACGAGGAGCACGATAGCTCGTTCAAGCAGGAAGACGGCGTCGTCTATCATGCGCGCGACATGGCAGTGGTGCGCGGGCATCTCGGCGGCTTCCCGGTCGTGCTCGCCTCGGCGACGCCGGCGCTCGAGACGCTCGCCAATGCCGAGCGCGGCCGGTACCGCAAGCTCGAATTGCCCGAGCGCCACGGCGGTGCCACCTTGCCCGAGGTGACGCTCGTCGATCTCCGCCGCGCGCCGCCGCCGCCGCGCCGCTGGCTCTCGCCCGCGCTCGCCGAGCGGCTCGGCGACACGCTCGAGGCCGGCGAGCAGGCGATGCTGTTCCTCAATCGCCGCGGCTACGCGCCGGTCACGGTCTGCCGCGCCTGCGGCGCGAAGCTCAACTGCCCGAACTGCAGCACCTGGCTCGTCGAGCACCGGCTGGCGGGCAAGCTGCAATGCCATCATTGCGGATATTCGGCGGCGCTCCCGAAATCCTGCGCGTCGTGCGGCGCGGAAGGTTCGCTCGTCGGCTGCGGCCCGGGCGTCGAGCGCCTCGCCGAGGAAGCGGCGCTGCTGTTCCCCGATGCGCGTGTCGCGATCATGGCGTCGGATACGGTGCACGGCCCCGAGGGCGCGCAGGAATTCGTGCGCCGCATGCGCGCGCGAGAGATCGATCTCGTGATCGGCACGCAGATCGTCGCCAAGGGCCACGATTTTCCGCTGCTCACGCTGGTCGGCGTCGTCGATGCCGATCTCTCGCTCGGCGGCGGCGATCTGCGCGCGGCCGAGCGCACCTGGCAGCTTCTCGCGCAGGTCTCGGGCCGTGCCGGACGCGCGGAGCGGCCGGGCCGCGTGCTGCTGCAAACCTACATGCCCGAGCATCCGGTGTTGCAGGCGCTCGCCGCCGGTGATCGCGCGGGCTTCCTCGAGGCGGAGATGGAGGCGCGCCGCGCCGCCGGCTATCCGCCCTTTGGCAGGCTCGCGGCGCTCGTCGTCTCGGCGCCGAAGCGCGAACTGGCCGAGCGCGCGGCGCGCGATCTCGCGCGCGCCTGGCCGGGCGGGGAGGGCGTCGAGATGTGGGGGCCGGCGCCGGCGCCGCTCGCATTGCTGCGCGGCCTGCACCGTTTCCGGCTGCTCGTGAAGGCACGGAAAGACGTGGCCTTGCAGCCGCTGATCCGCCGCTGGCTCGCGGCCACGAAGCAGCCCGGCGCCGTGCGGATCAAGGTCGATATCGATCCCTACAGCTTCCTTTGACGCGCTATTGCCGCGGCGGCTCCGGCTCGGCTTGGCAATCGCGCGTCACGCCTTTCATCGCCGCGGAGAGACGCGCGCTGGCCGTTGCGCCGCGTTTCTCGCCAGCCTGCTGCATCACTGATTCCATCTGCGCGGAATCGCCTTCGACGTGCCCCTGCACGAGGGTCGTGAAATCGTCGTAGTCCGCAGGCTCGAGGTGCGGGCCGGCGGCGGCGAGGAAGCAGCGGCAGCGCCGCTCCTCGATGCCCCAATTGGTTTTGCAGGCCTCGAGGAATCGCTGCGGGCCTTCTCCTGCCGCCGTGCCGGGATCGGGGCGAGGTTTCGCGCCGTTGGGATCGCCGAACGTGAGCGCCACCGCGACCACGCCCGCGGCCACGGCGAAGAACCCGCCGGTGGCCATCAGCCCCAGCACCATCGCGCGGCGCTTGCCGCCGGCGGCGGAGCGCGCTGGACGCGCGGCCGCGCGCGCGTCGCGGGTGGCCGGCGCGCGCTCGGCAGGCGGACGTTCGGCCGGCTGGAGGCGCGGCGAGGGTGGCGCGGCCGGCGTATCGGGAGCAGCCGTGCGCGGCGCGACCTTCGGCGTGGCGGACGTTCCCGCTTCGGCCTTGGGTGGGAGCGGCGAAGGCGCCGGCGGCGCGGCGGGTGCGGCCGCTGTTGGGGCCGGGGGCGGTGGCGCCGAACGTGAAAGCCCGAGCGCCATGCGGTCGGCTTCGCTCAGCACGTCGCGGAGCGTCGTGCGGAACTCACCGAAGCGGATCACCGTATCGGCGTCGATTTCGGTGTCCTTCGCGGCAACCCAGCCCTGCCCCTGCCACGCCTGGGTGCCGAACGTGCTGCCGAGATCGGAAAGGGAAAAGCGGCCGCCGCCAAGCTCCACCGCTTCGGCGTGCTGGCGCGAGACCGAAGCGTCGGGAATGACGATGTCGTTCGTTTCTGATCGTCCGATGCGAATGCGGCGCATGGCAACGCGAAGTAAGAGTGCGCCGCACTCCTAACACGCGTTACTGAATCAATCGAGAGCCGGTTGTGGAGCGCAACGCGGACATGCACGGACGTATTCGGACAAGCGCAGACTTGGCTGAGCTGCCGTGTTGGTCCGCGCCGGACCTTGCTCAACGCCCGGCGAGCTGCCGGTCGCGGTCGAGGAAGATGAAGCCTGCGCCGCGCTGCGCGGCGGTGTCGAGCGCCGCGGTGCCGACGAGCACCAGGCGCCCATCGCCGATCTCGGCGAGCGCCGCCGCGCGGTCGCCGCGCATGCCGGGCAGGCGGCTTTCGCGGATTGCGCGCCCCTGCGCGTCGAACTGCGCGAGCCATAGCGCCGGCGCGTCCTCGCCGGTATCGCCGGCCACGAGGATACCGCCGCGGATCAATACCAGCCCGGCCACGCGCCGTGCCGGCGCGTAGCGGCGGTCCCACATCGCGTCGCCGTCGGCGGAAATGCGCAGCAGGCGCAATCCGACGGCCGGCGGCCCGTCCCCCGCCGCCGGCCTCGGCCCCGTCATCGTGGCGGCGAGTATGAACTCGCGCCCCCGCGCAACTTCGACACGCACGCTTTCGGGCGTGCCCGGCCCGCCGAAATGCTCTTCCCAGATCGTACGGCCGTTGCGGTCGAGCCGCGCGGCCCACAACGCGAGGCGCGGATCGTCGCGTTCGCGCGCCATTCCGGCCACCACGAAGCCGCCGTCGCGCGTCTCGCGAAGATCGGCAGCGCGGCTCTCGCCCCTGCCCGCGAACTTGCTCCACCGGATTTCACCCTTGGACGAGAGGCGGAGGACGAACGCGCGATCCGGCTTGTCGGCGCCGGCCTTGGCATGCGCGGCAACCGCGTAGCCGCCGTCGCGCGTGCGCACGATGGCCACGGCGCGCCCTGTGTGGCCGGCGGTCACCGACCGGCTCCACGCCAGAACGCCCTTGGCGTCGAGCTTGAAGATCCAAAGGCGGGTTTCGTCGCTGTCGAAGCCGGCCGCGACACAGCCACCGTCGCCCGACGCGGCCACGGCCAGCGCGCCGTCGCGCTTCGGCCCGCCGGGCCGGCGCTGCCAGAGCGCCTGGCCCTGGCCGTCGGTGCGCAGGATCCAGGCCTCGCGGCCGCCGGAGAGCGAGGTCGTGCCCGCGATGCAAAGCCCGTCGCCGCTCGACGCCGCCGCGGCGATCACGCTGTCGGGCGTGCCCTCGATGCTGATCTGCCAGGGGCGCGCGCCCGTGCCGGCAGGCTCCGCGGCCTTTGGCTTCGCGATGTCCGCCTTCTTCTCGTCGCTCGGGCGGGCAACCGGCTTGGCGGCGGGCGGCTCGCCCGGCGCGCGCTCGGCATCCTCGCGGGCGGCGGGCGTGGAGGGCGCAACGGGCGCGGCGGCGACCTGCGGCTCGGCGCCCGGCGCATAGCGCAAATAGGCCGCGACCGCGCCGCCCGACATCAGCAGCAAAGCCGAGCCCACCACCGCCCACTTGGCGAATTGCGGCGAATTCGGCCGCGGCAGCCAGGCGGGGAGGAAACGCCGACCGGCCCGCGGCGCGGGCGGCGATGGGCTCGAGGCGAGTGCGGACGTGATGAGCAGCGAAGGCGCGGCGCGCGGAATCGAAATGGGGTCCGCGGGCGCGGCAGGAACGGGGCCGGCGCCGGCCGAAAGGCCCGTCCCTCGGCGCGAGGCCGGGCCGTCCGTCTGCGCGGGCAGCGCGAGGCTCGGCGCCGCGCGCATCAGCCGGGCCGGATCGCCCTCGGCCTCGACCGCGCCCACGAAAGCCGGCAGGCAGATGCTCGGCTCGTCGCGCGGCGCCTTGGGCTCGCGGCTCCGGCGATGCAGCCGCGCCCAATCGCTGTTGATCATGCGGCGCACGAGGCCCGAGGCCTCCGGCTTGGCCGGCAAGGTCGGGATCGGGATCTTGCGCGGGGCGGGCGCCGGCGATACCGCCGGCGACGGGCGAGCGGCGGCTTTGGGCGCCCGCATCAGCAGCGCCGCCACCGTCGTCACGATCTCGCCGAGCAGGATGCGCTCGTCGCGTTCGACCGTGGCTTTCTCGATGTGCTCCCACGCGCCGTTCTGGCGGACGGCGGTGCCATTCATGCTGTTGAGATCGACGACGAGCACCGCCCCGTCGTCCTGGACGTGCAGCTCGCAATGATGCCGCGACACCGACCCGTGCTCGATGACGATATCGTTCGTCTGGTCGCGGCCGACCCGGAATTGGCGCCCGGAGTCCATCCCTTGCCGTCCCCCAATTTCTCCCACCGGGGCGCCCTTGGCCGGCTTCTCCCAAAGCCCGAGCGGATGCCCCTTGCTGAACGACTCTTACGCGCAGGACCGCCGCCGCGTGCCCCCTCTGAAGTGTCTGAATCGCCACGCAATCCCCAAATTCCGCGCCAAAATGGCGCGCCGAAAAGGCCCCGGTTGCGCGCCCCCGGCCTGCATGTTACCAAGCGGCGCCGGCCGGCCGGGGAAACTCGGCCGGCGGGTTTCCGTTTCGACACCGATTTCAACGGGGTGTCCGGGGGTGCGGGCCATGCCGAGGCATGCAGGCCGCTCGGGCGCTCTTTCCGACCATGGGGCCCGTCGTCCTTGGCCAGCGATACTTCCGGTTTGAGCGGCGTCGCCGAGCGCTACGCGACCGCGCTCTACGATCTTGCGGATGAGTCCAAGTCGCTCGATGCCGCGGCGGAGGATCTCCGCCGCCTGAAAGGCATGATCGAGGGCTCGTCCGATCTCCGCCGCTTCCTGCGCTCGCCGCTGATCGACCGCCACGCCCAGACCAAGGCCATGCTGTCGGTCCTCGATGCGGCCAAGACCGGCGATCTCGTGCGGAGGTTCGTCGGCGTCGTCGGCGGCCACCGGCGCCTCTTCGCGCTGCCGGGCATGATCGAGGCGTTCCTGCGCCAGCTCGCCAAGCGCCGCGGTGAGGTGACGGTCCACGTCTCCTCCGCGCGCGCGCTCACCGCCGAGCAGAGCGCGGCTCTGGCCGAAGCCCTCAAGAAGTCCGTGGGCCAGAAGATCAACATCGAATCGAAGGTGGAGCCCGATCTCATCGGCGGCCTCGTCGTGCGCGTCGGCTCGCGCATGGTCGACACCTCGATCCGCACGCAATTGCAGAAACTCCGGCGCGCATTGCGCGCCGCCTAAGGGAGCTCGAGAATGGATATCCAGGCGGCCGAAATCTCCGCGATCCTCAAGAAGCAGATCGCCGAGTTCGACAAGCAGACCGACGTGGCCGAGATCGGCCAGGTGCTCTCGGTCGGCGACGGCATCGCCCGCGTTTACGGCCTCGACAACGTCCAGGCCGGCGAGATGGTGGAATTCCCGGGCGGCATCCGGGGCATGGCGCTGAACCTCGAGACCGACAATGTCGGCGTCGTCATCTTCGGCTCCGACCGCGACATCAAGGAAGGCGACATCGTCAAGCGCACCGGCGCCATCGTCGAGGTTCCGGCCGGCGCCGGCCTCCTCGGCCGCGTGGTCGACGGGCTCGGCATTCCGATCGACGGCAAGGGCCCGCTGAAAGACGTCAAGATGCAGCGCGTCGAGGTGAAGGCGCCCGGCATCATCCCGCGCAAGAGCGTGCACGAGCCGATGCAGACCGGCCTGAAGGCCATCGACGCGCTCGTTCCGGTCGGCCGCGGCCAGCGCGAGCTCATCATCGGCGACCGCCAGACCGGCAAGACCGCCGTCGCGATCGACTGCTTCATCAACCAGAAGGCCGTCAACGCGGCCAACGATCCGAAGACGAAGCTGCACTGCATCTACGTCGCCGTCGGCCAGAAGCGCTCGACGGTCGCCAAGATCGTGAAGACGCTCGAAGACTACGGCGCGATGGAATACTCGATCGTCGTCGCCGCCACCGCCTCCGATCCGGCGCCCCTTCAGTTCCTGGCGCCCTACACCGGCTGCGCGATGGGCGAGTATTTCCGCGACAACGGCATGCACGCCGTGATCGTGTACGACGATCTCTCGAAGCAGGCCGTCGCCTACCGCCAGATGTCGCTGCTGCTGCGCCGTCCGCCGGGCCGCGAGGCGTATCCGGGCGACGTGTTCTATCTCCACTCGCGCCTGCTCGAGCGCGCGGCGAAGATGAATGACAAGAACGGCGCCGGTTCGCTCACCGCGCTTCCGGTCATCGAAACGCAGGCCAACGACGTCTCGGCCTACATCCCCACGAACGTCATCTCGATCACCGACGGCCAGATCTTCCTCGAGACGAACCTGTTCTACAAAGGCATCCGTCCGGCCATCAACGTCGGCCTCTCGGTGAGCCGCGTGGGCTCGGCCGCGCAGATCAAGGCCATGAAGCAGGTGGCCGGCACGATCAAGCTCGAGCTCGCGCAGTTCCGCGAGATGGAAGCCTTCTCTCAGTTCGCGTCGGATCTCGACGCCGCCACGCAGAAGCTCCTCGCGCGCGGCGCCCGCCTCGTCGAGGTGCTGAAGCAGGATCAATACGCGCCGCTGCCGGTCGAAGAGCAGGTCGTCTCGATCTTCGCCGGCGTGAAGGGCTTCCTCGACGGCATCGGCGTCCGCGACGTCAGCCGCTTCGAGCAGCAGTATCTCTCGGCGATCCGCGCCAAGGGCGCCGATATCCTCGCCGCGATCCGCAAGGACCGCGAGATCAAGAAGGAGACCGAGGACAAGCTGATGGCGTTCCTCAAAGACTTCGCCAAGGCCTTCGCGTAAGGCCGGGCGGAGCGGGGAAAAAGGCCGATGGCTAGCTTGAAGGACCTGCGCGTTCGGATCGGAACGGTCCGCAACACGCGCAAGATCACCTCGGCGATGAAGATGGTCGCCGGCGCCAAGCTGCGCCGCGCGCAGGAGGCCGCCGAGGCCGCGCGCCCCTATGCCGAGCGCATGGGCCGCATGCTGGGCTCGCTCGCGGCGAGCCTGAAAGGCCAGGCCGGCGCCTCGCCGCTGATGGTCGGCAACGGCAATGACAAGGTGCATCTCCTCGTCGTCGCCACGTCGGATCGCGGACTCTGCGGCAGCTTCAACACGGCCCTCGTGCGCCGTGCGCGCGTACTCGCCCGCCGCCTCACCGGCGAGGGCAAGACGGTGAAGTTCCTGATCATCGGCCGGAAGGGCCGCGATCAGCTTCGCCGCGACTACGCCAACGCGATCGTCGAGACGATCAGCGACGTCGGCAAGCGCCAGGTGCGCTTCGCCGAGGCCGACATGATCGCCGAGAAGATCGCGAAGCTGTTCCGCGAGGGCGCGTTCGACGTCTGCACGCTGCTCTACAACCGCTTCAAGTCGGCGATCAGCATCATCCCCACCGAGCAGCAGCTCATCCCGTTCGCGACGCCCGCCGCGGGCGATGCCGCGCCGGCGGCCGAGGGGCCGCGCGTCTCCTACGAGTACGAGCCCGACGAAACCGAGATTCTCGCGGCCCTGCTGCCGCGCAATCTCTCGATCCAGATTTTCCGCTCCTTGCTCGAGAGCAATGCCTCCGAGCACGGCGCGCGCATGACGGCGATGGACAACGCGACGCGCAACGCGAGCGACATGATCGGCAAGCTGACGCTGGTCTACAACCGCACGCGCCAGGCGCAGATCACCAAGGAACTCATCGAAATCATCTCGGGCGCCGAGGCGATCTAGGCGCAAGCAAGGGCTAACGGAGCGAACAATGGCGAAGAACAGTGTCGGGCGCATCACGCAGGTTCAGGGCGCCGTCGTCGACGTGCAGTTCGACGGCGAGCTGCCGGAAATCCTGAACGCGCTCGAGCTCGAGAACCAGGGCAACCGCCTCATCCTCGAGGTGGCGCAGCACCTCGGCGAATCGACCGTGCGCGCCGTGGCGATGGACACGACGGACGGCCTCGTGCGCGGCCAGAAGGTCACCGACACGGGCGGCCCGATCATGATGCCGGTCGGCGCGGAGACGCTCGGCCGCATCATCAACGTCGTCGGCGAGCCGGTCGACGAGCGCGGCCCGGTGAAGACCAAATCCACGCTTCCGATCCATCGATCGGCCCCGCCGCTGATCGATCAATCGACCGAATCCGAGATCCTGGTCACCGGCATCAAGGTCGTCGATCTGCTCGCGCCCTACGCCAAGGGCGGCAAGATCGGCCTGTTCGGCGGCGCCGGCGTCGGCAAGACGGTGCTGATCATGGAGCTGATCAACAACGTCGCGAAAACCCACGGCGGCTACTCGGTGTTCGCCGGCGTCGGCGAGCGCACGCGCGAGGGCAACGACCTCTATCACGAGATGATCGAGTCGGGCGTCATCAAGCTCAACCCCGACGGCACGACGACGGGCTCGAAGGTGGCGCTCGTTTACGGCCAGATGAACGAGCCGCCGGGCGCGCGCCAGCGCGTCGGCCTTTCGGGCCTCACGGTCGCCGAATACTTCCGCGACCAGGAAGGCCAGGACGTGCTGTTCTTCGTCGACAACATCTTCCGCTTCACCCAGGCGGGCTCGGAAGTGTCGGCGCTGCTCGGCCGCATCCCGTCGGCGGTGGGCTATCAGC
>CAYZSG010000173.1:0-1144 GCA_964481045.1 uncultured Candidatus Odyssella sp.
AGAGCGGCGGCACCTCAGGATGAGGCCTGTTTTGTCGCAACAAACGCGCCTCATCCTGAGGTGGCCGCCCTCTTCGGGCGGCCCTCGAAGGATGGACGCGGGCACGGCACCCGGCTACTCCCGCGCCACCTTGTAGAGCGGATCGCTCATCCCGTGCACCTGCACGGCGAATTCGGGCGGGAACTTCATCGGCTCCTTCATCGGCTCGGCCTGTATGTCGCCGAAGACGAGCGTGCGGTGGACGACGCGCCATTCGCCGTTGCGCTTCGCGAAGCGGTCGAGATAGCGCGCCGAGGCGAGCACGCGCAGCCCCGCGCTGCCGGCCGGCACGTTGGCGGCGCCGGGCCGGAAGCGCTGGAGCACCAGCACGTAGGTTTCGACGAACGCCTTTTCCGCGGACGTGAACTCGATCATCACGTTGGTGTTGAAGTGCATCGAGTGGTCCTGGTGCTCGTGCGTCTTGGTGATGTGCGCCAGGAATTCGTCGGGCGGCCCCTTGAAGAAGCCGTGATCGTCGAACGCACCGTCGTGATAGAGCGTGCGCGCGAGCGCCCAGTCCTGCCGGTCCACCGCGCGCGCGAAGCGCGTGAGCGCGTCCTCGATCCGGGTGCGCGCCTCGATCTCGTCGAGGAACGTCGCGAAGTGCTTGCTCATATGTGCTTCCCCTGTGCGTGCGGCGCGATTATCGGCGCCGCCGCGCGCTTGGCAATCGGCGAACAGGATCGCATATCGAGAACATGGCAAAGCAGGCGAAACCCGCAGCGCTCGGCTATGCGGCGTTCAAGGCGACGCTCGCCGACACGGCGCCGCCGCCGGGCCTGGCACCGGCGGTGGAAGCCCTCTGGTACGCCGCGAACGGCTTCTGGGAGCGCGCGCACGAAGCCGCGCAGAAGCGCGACGACGCGGACGGCGCCTGGGTGCACGCGTATCTCCACCGCCTCGAGGGAGACGAGGATAACGCGCGCTACTGGTATGGCCGCGCCGGCCGGCCGGTCGCGACCGCCACGCACGCGCAAGAATGGGACGAGATCGCCAAGGCGCTGCTGGCGCGCGACTGACGCTTAGGTCGCCGCGCCGCGCCGCCCTTCGAGGAACCACGTCCGCATCGGCCCCTTGCCGCGCACCTCGATCGTCCCGCGCTCGG
>CAYZSG010000173.1:1244-11652 GCA_964481045.1 uncultured Candidatus Odyssella sp.
GGCGCGCGCGGTGAAGCCCGCCATGTCGGCGAACAGGATGGAGGATTCGGGATAGCGGTCGGCGATCTCGGCGCCGCCGGCCTTGAGACGCTCGGCGATGCGCGGCGGCAGGATGTTCGCCAGCAGCGATTCCGAACGCTGGAATTCGCGCTCGGTCGCTGCTTCCGCGCGCGCGGTTTCGCGCACCGCGTAATAGACCACGGCAAACAGGACGACCGCGTTGACGGCGGCGTTGATGACGAAGTTGAGCCGCAAGGCCCCGGCCGAGAGCACGCCTGTGTTGTCCGGCGTGACGAAGTGCAGCAGCACGATGAGAGCGACCGCGAGCGCGCTCACCAGCATCCCCAGCCACACGCGCTCGAGGCCCAGGATCAGGATCGAGAGCGTCCCGGCCAGCAGGTAGGAGAGGTGGGAGCCGCCGTCGGTTCCGATCTGGTAGGTGTTGCGGAAGATGAAGGCGTAGGCAATGGCGGCAAAGGCGAGCGGCGCGGCGAGCGATCCGAATCGGTGCAGCAGCGGCAGGCATGCGAGCGCGATCGCCACGAGCGCATTGACGATGCCGCGCGTCCAGAAATCGGGACGCGGGTCGAGGAAGCGGATCGTGGCGAAAACCGCCGGCACGACCGCGGACAGCCACGCCGTCACATTGAGCGCGCGCAGCCGCCGCGCGATCTTTTCCGGGTAGCGCTCGGTGCCGTAGCGGATGTTGGGAAGGAAGCGTCTCACACGCCCGCACCCGGATACGGGAACGCGCGCGGCGGCGGAAGCGCGGGAGCGACGTGGGCGCGCAGCGCCGCATCGCAGATCGCGTAGCCCCAGTTGACGAGCCGCTCCTGCAGCTCCGAGGGCATCGCCTTGAGCCGCGTCGGCGTCGCCGCCAAGGCCATCGTGCGCTCGTGCGGGCACGGCAGCGGCTGCGGCGCCGGGAAGTTCGCGATGTCCGAGCGGATGCCCCAGTAAGCGCCCTCGCGGCGATTCTTCTCGCCGGGCTTCGCCTGGAATGAATCGATGAGCTGGCGCTTGCGCAGCGAGCGCACCTGGTTGTCGACGGTCTTGAGCACGCGCAGCGCATGCCGCAGCCAGTCCGCGCGCGGGCGCGGATCGGGTGGAATCTGGCCGCCGCCGTCGCTGACCAGGATCGTCTCGTAATTCTTCCACGCTGTTTCGAGGCCGAGATTGTCGTAGACGCCGCCGTCGCTGAGCACGGCGCGCTCGGTGTAGGGCGGCGTTTGCAGGCCGTCTCCGCTGCCGGGCGTGAACGCGGCGGGATCGAGCGTCAGCACCGCCGGCGAGAGCACCGGCGGAAACGCCGAGGAGGCGGCCACGGCGGCGGCGAGCGCGACCGTGGGATGCTTCACCTCGCCGACGCGATAGTCGCGCATGTAGGGCCGGCTGAAGCGCCAGAGGACGCCCGACTGCATGCTCGTGGCGTTAATGACGAAGCGCGGCGTCTTCGGCAGGTCTTGCAGCGTCTTGTCGCCGAACAGGTGGCGCGCATAGGCGCCGGCGACGTAGTCCGAGACGCGGCCCGGCAGCAGCAGGCCTTTCAGGATCGCCCAGACATCGACCGTGCGGCTCGCGAGGCGGCGCAGTGGATCGACGACGTGGGGCACGAAGTCGTCGTGAAGGCGCGCCGGGTCGAAGCTCAAGCGCGGCCAGGCCAGCGCCAGCTGCGCGGCGGTGATCGAGCCGCCCGAGACGCTCGAGATGCGCCGCATCCCGCCGAGCAGCCCCGCCTCGTAGAGCCGCCACAGCGCGCCGATGTGGAACACCATCGCGCGATAGCCGCCGCCGGAGAGGCACAGCGCCATGCCCGGCTCGGGGCGGCTCTGCGGCGCATCGGGCCGATCGGGGCTGACTGGGGTATCCATGGCGGCACCCTCGTTGACCCCGCGACGCTAGGTTGCGGCGGGCGGCGGCGCAACGCCGGGCGCCGTGATCCGGCTCACGTTGCGCGGCGCCGGCACTGCCCGGTTGCGGCGGCGGCCACCCGTCGCGCATTGCCACAGCGCGATTTCGGGCGTTCCATACGGCGCGAAAGGGCCGCCGGCCGAGACGGCCCGCCGCAAGCGAGGGAGGAAGCCGATGTCGCCGACGAGCAACACGCGCCGTGCCGTGCTGAAATCGCTGGGTGCCGCGGGAATGGCGGGCGCGCTGCTGCCGCGCGCAGCCGAGGCGCAGACCACGCCCGCGAGCGGGCCGCCGATCCTCATGGACGGCCATGTGCACATCACGAACCGCGTCTTCTGGGAGAAGATCGACCCGTGGAAGCCGCAGCAGTCGGGCTGGGATTACGCGCGCGCCCGCGCCGCCGGCGTCAACGTCGTGATCGAGAATCTCGGCACCTACAGCTATTGGGGCTACAACCAGACGCCGAAGCAGGTGCTGCGGCTCATCGAGACGTTCCACCGTGTCGCCGAGCACAACAAGGACAAGATGGAGGTGGCGCTCTCCTCCGCCGATGCGCGCCGCATCGTGGCGAGCGGGCGCATGGCCGTGTTCATGGGCGTCGAGTCCGGCTGGGACCACGACGGCGATCTCGACGTGCTGCGCGCGCTCTATCGCCTCGGCCTGCGAACGGTGCAGTTCTCGACGCAATCGGGCTTCAACGCCTATTCCGATTCGGCGCTCTCGATGCTGACCAGCGGCCAGCAGCCCAACCACTTCAAGGGCATCAACGAGCGCGGCCGCGCCCTCATCAAGGAGATGAACAAGCTCGGCATCCTCATCGACGTGATCCACGCGACCGAATCGGCGCAGGAGCAGATCATCGCCGCGAGCGAGGCGCCCGTCGTCGACAGCCACGACGGGCTGCGCGCGATCACCGGCGGGCCGGGCCTCTCCGACGATCTCCTGAAGAAGCTCGCGGCCAAGGGCGGCGTGATCGGCATCCACGCCTGGGCGGCGCTCACCAGCAGGCGCTACGTGCAATGGATGGGCGCGAACCGCGAGAAATTCGCCGAAACCTCGAAGCCGTTCTTCGCGTTCGGCGGCTATCGGCCCTCGTTCGAGCGGCCGCCCGGCGACCGCGGCGAGTATTCCGCGCGGCTCGATGCCGAGGCCGGCGAGCGCTGGAAAGCGGTGAACGCGCCCTGGCAGGACCATCCCGAGGCCGCGGCACTCGTGCCCACCGTGGACGAATGGGCGCAGAGCGTGAAGCACGTCATCGACACCGTCGGCGCCGATCACGTCGGCATCGGCCTCGACATGACCGCCGGGCGCAGCAACACGCCGAAGGACCCCAGCGGCTATCCCGCGATCGTGGCGGCGCTCAACAAGATCACGACGCCCGACAACGTGCGCAAGATCTGTGGCGAAAACTGGCTGAGCGTGCTCGACAAGGCGAAGGTGGGCTAACAGCCGCCGGGCGGCGCGCGCGTCATGCCGCCCGCGCCTCTCCGAACGGCACCACCTTGTTCTCCGGATCGTGGCCGATGTCGGCGCGGCCGAGATAGGGGATGCCGGAGACTTTGCACCAGTGTTCGACGATCTCGACTTCGTTGAGCACGAAATCGGGATCGTTGGGCGGGATCGCGCTGCAGCGCCCGAGCTTAATGCCGGCGAGGCGGCGCAGCGGCCGATGGCTCGTCAGGTGAAACAGCGAGCGGTCGATGCGGTACATGTGCTCGTCGACCTCCTCCAGCATCAGCACATGGCCGGCGAGATCGGGCTCGAGCGGCGTGCCGATGAGCTGGCTGAAGGTCATCAGGTTGAATGCCACTGCCTTGCCGCCGCCGGCGAGCGATGGTTCGAGTGCATCGGGCGCGCGATGCACGAGCCAGTCGAGCGCGCGCGCCACCGCCGCCTCGCCGCCCTTCCGCCGGATATCCGCCGGCATCGGCCCGTGCGCGAGGCCGGGGAAACCCGCTGCATAGAGCGCGGCCAGCAGCGCGCCGGCATCGCTGTAGCCGAGATACGTCTTGCGCCGCGCGGCCTCGCCGAGCATCGGAAGCACCGCCTCGGCGATGCGGGCCGAGCCGTAGCCGCCGCGGCCGAACCAGAGCGCGTCGAACGAGGGATCGTTGGCCACCTCGGCGAAGGCCGCCGCGCGCGCCGCATCGTCGCCGGCGAAGTGCCCGCAGGAAAGATGGCATTGCGGATGGAAATGCAGCTCGGCCACGGGGTGACGCTCGGCCACGAGCTTCGCCACGCGCTCGGCCGTGGCCGGATCGAGGCGCGAGGACGGCGCCACGATTCCTATCTTAACTCTCTTCGACATATGCTACCCGTCCCTCCGGCGCAGCGCCGACAGTCACACACGGCGGCATGGATACGACACTGACCGTAAAGCGACCCTATTTCTTCTGCGGAATCGGCGGTAGCGGGATGTTGCCGCTGGCGCTGATCCTCAACGCGCAGGGCTTCGCGGTGGAAGGCTCCGACCGCTCGCTCGACCAGGGGCGGCTCGCGAAGAAGTTCGAATTCCTGCGCGCGCGCGGCATTCCGCTGCATGCGCAGGATGGCAGCGGCCTCACGCGCGCCGAGCAGATTCTGGTGACGTCGGCCGCGGTCGAGGAAACGGTGCCCGACGTGATCGCCGCGCGGCGGCTGGGCCTGCCGATGCTGCGGCGCGCCGAACTGCTCGCCCAGCTCTTCAACGCCGCGCCGGAAAGCATTGCCGTCGGCGGCACCAGCGGCAAATCCACGACCACCGGCATGATCGGCTGGATCCTGCACAAGGCCGGGCGCGATCCCACGATCATGAACGGCGCGGTGATGAAGAATTTCATGACGCCCGAGATCCCGTTCGCGAGCGCCGCGGTGGGGCGCGGCGACGTTTTCGTGAGCGAGGTGGACGAGAGCGACGGCTCGATCGCGCTGTTCAGCCCGCGCATCGCCGTGCTCAACAACGTCGCGCACGACCACAAATCGATGGATGAGCTGCGCGCGCTGTTCGCCGCGTTCGCCGGCAAGGCGCGCATCGCCGTGCTGAATCTCGACAACGCCGAGACGCGCGCGCTGGCCGAGGCGCTGCCGCGCGAGCGCGTCGCGACGTTCGCCCTGGCCGATCCGGCCGCCGATGTCACGGCCGGCGCGCTCGATCCCGCGCCCGACGCGATCGCGTTCACGGTGCGCGAGCGCGCGACCGGGGCGAGCGCGACCGTGCGCCTCGCGATGCCCGGCGCCCACAACGCCGCCAACGCGTTGGCGGCGATCGCCGCCGCGCGCGCGCTCGGCATTGCGCTGGCCGATGCCTGCGCGGCGCTGGAAAGCTTCGCCGGGATCAAGCGCCGCTTCGAACGCGTGGGCGCGGCCGGCGGCGTGACCGTCATCGACGATTTCGCGCACAACCCGGACAAGATCGCGGCCACGCTCGCGGCGCTGCACGCGTTTCCCGGACGCCTGCTGCTGTTCTTCCAGCCGCACGGCTTCGGCCCGCTGAAGCTCATGCGGGAAGGCTTCGTCGCGACATTCGCCGGGAACATGCGCGCCGAAGACGTGCTCGTGATGCCGGAGCCCGTCTATTACGGCGGCACGACGACGCGCGCGGTGACGAGCGACGACATCGTGCGCGATGTTTCCGCCCGCGGCCGCGCGGCCTTCGCGTTCAAGGACCGCGCCGGCTGCGCCGACAAGCTGCTCGCCCTCGCCCGCCCCGGCGACCGCCTCGTCGTGATGGGCGCGCGCGACGACACGCTCTCGGAATTTGCGGCCGAGCTGTTGCGGCGGCTGGGCTAACGCGCGCCTCGAGGTCTCGACCGGCCCCGGAACCAGCGGCCCGCGCGCGCGTTCTAGGAATGCGATTTGCCGCACCCGCCACCAGCGCTTTCGTCGACCTGCGCGCGAAAGGATCTTCGCCATGATCGTCGTTTCCCGAGGGAAGACCCGGCTTTCCATGACCGCCGCCGCGCTCGCGCTGCTGGGCGCGTGGATCGCGCCGGCCGCCGCGGGCGATCCGGCCATGGAGGCCCGCGCGCGCGTTCAGTCGATGTGGCAGACCGTGGTGCCGATCCTCGCCAGCAAGGGCATGGCGCCGGCGGCGCGCGAGGAGCGGTTCCGCGCCATCTACCGCGCGCATTTCGACAATGCCGCGATCGCCGCCGCCGTTGCCGGCGCGGCCTGGCAGCGCGCCACGGCCGCCGAGCGCGAGCGCTTCCTCGCCGTGTTCGAGAATTACGTGATCAAGGTCTATGCCGGGCAGTTCGGCAACTACAGCGGCGAACGGCTGCTGGTGCGCGCGAGCGAGCCCGACGGCCCGGGCGCCATGGTGACGACGAACATCGTCGACGCGCAGGGCGAAGGCGGCCGGCCGCTCGAGCTCAAATGGCGCCTGCGCCCCGGCGCGGACGGCCTGCGCATCCGCGACGTGCTGGTGCAGAACATCAGCATGATGCTGCAGCAGCGGCGCGAGTTCGCGTCGGTGCTGGCGCAGCGCGGCGGCACGCTCGACGGCCTGAGCGCCGCGCTCAGCGAGAAGATGGCCCACCTCGCGGCACGGAACTAGCACCGACTCGCGTCCATCCTTCGAGGCCGCCGCAAGAGCGGCGGCACCTCAGGATGAGGTGTGTTTGTTTGAGCAAAATCGGCCTCATCCTGAGGTGCCCGCCCTACTCAGGGCGGGCCTCGAAGGATGGACACGAGCACGCTGTCGACGCAACCGATGCTGACGCTTGAACCATCTCAACGCGAGCGCGCGAGCTGGAAGCGCTCGAAGCGGCCGAGCGCCTCTTCGATGCGGCGCTTCTTATCGGCGCGGCCGTCTTTCGCGATCCACGTCCACTTCCGGACCAGCAGCCGGCCGTTCTCGCGGTCCGTCTTGAGGTCGAGCGCCGCGGCGATCTCGTCGCCGATCAGCACCGGCAACGCGAAATAACCGAGCACGCGTTTGGCGGCCGGCACATAGGCCTCGAAGCGGTGCTCGTAGCCGAAGAACTGCGCGAGCCGCTTCCTCTGCAGGATCAGCGGATCGAACGGCGAGAGGATGTGGACGAGATCGGGCGGCGGCGAAGCGCCGTCCGCGAGCGCTTCGGGCCGCGCCCAATGCTCGATCTTCTCCGCGCCCTCGATCGCGAGCGGGACCAGCTCGCCGCGGCGGCTTCGCGCCTCGATGAGCCGGCGGATCGCGGGCTTCCGCGGCGCGTCGAGGTGGCAGATCGAATCGAGGCTCACGATTCCCTGGGCGCGCAGCGCGCGGTCGAGGATGTAGTCGGCGATCTCGCGCTCCGTGGCCGCGCGCGGCGGCTTCTCCCACCCGAAATGGCGGCTCGCGAGTTCGTAGGTCTTGAGCATGCCGTCGCGCCGGCTGACCGCGAGCACGCCGCGGAAGAAGGCGAGCTGGAGCGCGCGCTTCGAGGGCTTGCGGCTGGCCCATTCGTGCACCTTCTCCACGAGCACGTCGTCGTCGATGTCGCGGATCGTGAGCGGGCCATTGCGGCGGATGCGGCCCAGCACCTTGCGCAGTTCGCCGGGCCTGACGGCGCCGAAATAGGCGCTGCGCTTCCCCCACTCGCGCAGCATCGCGCGCCGGAAGAAGCGGAGGTCGCGCACCGGCACGTAGGCCAGCGCGTGCGTCCAGTATTCGAAGACGGACTTCTCGACGCTCTGCGCGTGATGGAGGTCTTCGCGCCGGTAGCCGGGGATGCGCGTCGCGAGGATGTGGTGGTGGCAGCGCTCGACGACGTTGATCGTGTCGATCTGCACATAGCCGAGATGCTCCACCGCCGCGCGCACGGCCGCCGGCCCGGCGCCGAACGGCGCCGCCGCGTCGAGCCGCTGCGCGCGGATCCAGAGGCGGCGGGCATCCGCTCGCGAGAGCGGCTTGGGCGGCGGCGTGCGGGGCATGCGTGGGGTTCGGCAGACTTGGGAACGCGCGAGATTTAGAGCGCCCGGCCGGAAATGGCGAGCGGCAAGCCGCCGAAGCTGGCGCCGCGCCCACCGGCATGATAGGCGCCTGGGCCCGACGCAGGGCCGGCGATGGCGAAGATCGAGCGTTACGAAGCGGACGGCGTGCGCGGTTTCGTGCACGCGCCCGCCGGCGTGGATTTGCGCGGGCCCGACACGCCCGGCCTCGTCCTGACGCATGGCGCCGGCAGCGATTGCGAGGCGCCTCTGCTGCTCGAGGCGGCGCAGGCGTTCGCCGCGGCGGGCATCGCCGTGCTGCGATGCGACCTGCCGTTTCGCCAGCGCCGCCCGAAGGGGCCGCCATCACCGGCGGGCGCGGCCGAGGACCGCGAGGGCCTGCGGCGCGCCCTCACGGGCCTGCGCGCGGCGGTGAAGGGCTCCGTCTTCCTCGGCGGGCACTCCTATGGCGGACGGCAGGCCAGCATGCTCGCGGCCGAAGCGCCCGGGCTGGCCGTGGCGCTGCTGCTGCTCTCCTACCCGCTGCACCCGCCCAAAAAGCCCGCCCAGCTGCGCACCGCGCACCTGCCGCGGCTCGCGACGCGCTGCGTGTTCGTGCACGGCACGCGCGACGCCTTCGGCACCATCGGCGAGCTCGAAGCGGCGATGGCGCTGATCCCGGCGGAAACGCGGCTCATCCCCATCCCGGGCGCGGGACACGATCTCCGCCGCGGCCGCTTCGATTGGGCGCCGGCGATCGGCGGCCTCGCCGCGGGCCGACGTGAAGCTCGCTAGCCCCGTGCCGGGCCGAGGCGTTCCGGCGGGGTGCTTTAACGGCCCGTTAATCATGCGTTTCTAGGGTCTGTCTCCAGATATTCGCGCGCATCGGCTCTTTGGAGGCAGCGACCATGGACGGCAGTTCAAGCGACGTTTTCGCCGAGATTCGGAAGGCCGTTCTGGATTCCGCAGCCAACCCGCCAGGGCCGGCAATGCGCGGCCGCGATGACGCCACGCCCGACGAAACGCCGGTGCTTGCCGCGGCGCCCATCGCACCGCCCGACCTGATCGATCCCGACGACGACGTCCGCTCTGCGCTGTTGGCGGCGGCATCCGCCGCGGTCAAGCCGTGGCTCCATTCGAACCTGGCGCAGGCCATCGACGGGCGCCTCGACGCGATGCTCGATACCCGCCTGGAGCAAGCAATCGGCGCAGCGCTCGATCGGCGGCTCGCCGCGGCGGTCCAAGAGCGGATCGCGTCCCTGGAATCGACACTGGACGGCAAGTTGGAGGAGCGCATCGCGGGCCTCTTCGCGGAGCGGCTCGAACCCGCCGTATCGCGCCACGTGTCGGCCGCCGAACTACGGATGACCGACGGCGCAAAGGCCGCGCTGGAGGCTTCGATCGCCGCGCGGCTGGAGCCGGCAGTGGCGCAACAGATGGCGGCCGCCGAGCAGCGGCTGGCCGCAGGCACCAAAGCCGCGATCGACGCCGCGATCGGCGACCGCATCGAACCCGCCATGGCGGAGCGCTTCGCGGACTCCGAGCAGCGTCTCGTCACCGCCATGAACGCCGCGATCGAAACCGTCGTGGGGCAGCGCGTCGAGCCCGCCGTGACGCAGCAGGTGACGGCCGCCGAGACGCGGCTGGCCGAAGGCACGAAAGCCGCGCTGGACGCTGCGATCGGCGAGCGCATCGAGCCCGCCATGGCGCAGCGCTTCGCGGACTCTGAACGGCGCCTCGTCGCGGGCATGAATATCACGATCGAAACCGTCGTGGGGCAGCGCGTCGAACCTGCCGTGACGCAGCAGATGACGGCCGCCGAGACGCGGCTGGCCGAAGGCACGAAAGCCGCGCTGGACGCCGCGATCGGCGAGCGCATTGAGCCCGCCATGGCGCAGCGCTTCGCGGATTCCGAGCAACGCCTGCTCGCGGCGATGAACACCTCGATCGAAAACGCCGTGGGACAGCGCGTCGAGCCCGCCGTGACGCAACAGATGGCGGCCGCCGAGAAGCGGCTGACCGAAGGTACCAATAACACGATCGACGCCGCGATCGGCGAGCGCCTCATGGATACCGAGCAGCGGCTCGTCGCCGCCATGAACGCCGCGATCGAGAGCGTCGTGGGGCGGCGCCTCGAGCCGGCCGTGGCCCAGCAGGTGACGGCCGTCGAGAAGCGCCTCGGCGACGCGATGACCGCGGCGGTGGAAGCCTCGATCTATCGCCAGCTCGAGCCGGCGCTGACGCAGCAGCTTTCGGCGGCCGAAGCGCGCCTGACGGATTCCATGAAGACAAGCATCGTGGCGCAGATCGGCCAGCAGCTCTGGCCGGCCGTGAACCAGGAAGCGGCGGCCGTGGAGGCGCGCATCGCGCAGGACCTCGAGAGGCACGCCGGCGCGCAGCTTGCGCAGCAGCTTCCGGCGCTCGAGGAACGCCTCGCCGCGGCGACGCGCCGGATCGTCCGCGAAGACGTGAAGCACCTGTTCCGCGCGCTCGCCGACGCCGGCTGAGCGCGGAGCCGCCGGCCAAAAGCAAAACGCCGCCGACCCGAAGGTCGGCGGCGTTTTTTCATTTGGTTGCGGGAGTAGGATTTGAACCTACGACCTTCAGGTTATGAGCCTGACGAGCTACC
>CAYZSG010000174.1:0-11573 GCA_964481045.1 uncultured Candidatus Odyssella sp.
CGCGCGCGCCAGCTCGACGCGCCGCCGCTCGGCCGGCGAAAGATCGGCGCCGAGCTTGGCCGCGGCGGGCGCGGCACCGGCGGCGGCGAGCGCGCGCACGGCGGCGGCGCGCGCGCGCCGGCGCTTGTCGTCGCGGCCCGGCAGGCGCGCGATGTCGGCCACCCGCGCGCGCATGCCGAAGGCCGCGACCGCGACGTTGTCGAGCGCGGTGAGGTCGCCGGCGAGCGCGCCGTGCTGGAAGCTGCGCGCGATGCCGGCGCGCGCGCGGCGCCAGGCGGCGTGGCGCGTCAGGTCGCGGCCGTCGAGAAAGATCTGGCCCGAATCGGGCCGGTGGAAGCCGCTCAGAAGATTCAGCAGCGTGGTCTTGCCCGAACCGTTGGGGCCGATGAGGCCGAGGATCTCGCCCGGCCGCACGAACAGCGTGACGCCGGCCAGTGCGCGGTTGCCGCCGAACGCGATCGCCAGCGCCTGCACGGCGAGGATCGCGCGGTCTTCGGTGTAAGGCGGCGCGGCGGCGGCCGGGGCGGGCGCCGCTTTCGCCGGTGGGCGCGAAACCGGCGGCGCCGGCGCGCCGGGCCAGCGCCGCCACAGCGCCTCGACCGCGCCGGCGATGCCCTCGGGCGCGGCCACGATGACGAGCAGCAGCCCGGCGCCGTAGGCGAGATTGCGCCAGCCCTCGAATGCGCGGAACCATTCGGGCAGATGCACCAGCAGCAGCGCGCCGACGAGCGCGCCGGCCACGGCATTGCGCCCGCCGATCACGGCCATGCACAGGATCAGCACCATCACGTCGAACTGCATCGCCTCGGGCGAGACGACGCCGAGCGTGTGCACGTAGAGCGCGCCGCCGGCCGCGCCGAACGCCGCGCTGAGCAGGAACGCGGCCATGCGCCGCCCGCTCGCGTCGATGCCCGCGGCAGCGGCGGCGAGCGGCTCTGCCCGCAAGAGGCGCGCGCCGTCGCCATAGAGGCTGCGCGAATAGTTGGCCGCGAGCGCGACGCCGAGCGCCACGAAGCCCCAGACGAACGCCGTCACCGGCCAGCCGCGCGGCACGGTCCAATCGAACAGCACGAGGCCGGGCACGTTCGGCAGGCCGTTGCCGCCGCCGGTGAAATCCACCCATTCGATCACGAGGATGCGCAGCAGCTCGGCCACGGCCAGCGTGGCCAGCGCGAAATAGTGCGAGGCGAGGCGCAGCACCGTGGCGCCGACGACGGCGGCGAGCACGACGGCGAGCGCGATCGCGGCCGGGAACGAGCGCGCGAAATCCCAGCCAAGCTTCAGCGCGAGCAAGGCGCTGGCATAGGCGCCAAGTCCGAAAAAGGCGCCCTGCGCGAGCGAGAGCGCGCCAATGCGCCCGAAGATGAACTGGTAGCCGAGCACGGCCAGCGCGTAGCACCCGGCGAGCGCGAGCAGGCGCAGCTCGTAGGCGCCGGCCGCCGCGCCGAGCACTGCCACGGCTGCCGCCGCCGAAAGCCAGAGCGGCGTGGCGCCGATGGCGGCGATGCGTTCACGACCGCTCATGGAGCCGCGCTCACGCGCGCCGCCCCGCCGCTTCGCCGAACAGGCCCTCGGGCCTGAACAGCAGCGCCAGCAGCAGCGCCACGTAGAGCAGCGCGTCGGCGAGGCTCGCCGACAGCAGGCGCCCGGCCACGACCTCGAACAGCGCGACGAGGAACGCGCCGATCACCGCGCCGCGCAACGAGCCCCAGCCGCCGATCGTAGCGGCGATGTAGGCCTTCAGCATGAAGGCGAGTCCCGCGGTGGGCGTCACGAAATAGACGTTGGCGAGCAGCAGGCCGGCCAGCGCCGCGAGGCCGGCGCCGAGCGCGAAGGCGAGCGCGGTGAGCCGGCGCACCGGAATGCCGAGCGCCCGCGCCATCTCCGGATCCTCGGCCGCGGCGCGCAGGCGGCGCCCGAGCTGCGTGCGCTCCAGCAATTGGTGCAGCAGCACGATCACGAGAACGGCAGTGGCGATGATGGCGAGCGATTGCAGGCTCAGCGAGAGTCCGCCGATCCGGATCGCGTCGCCGGAGACCAGCGGCGGCGTGCGCCGTTCGGCGGCGCCGAAGATGCCGTTCGCGCCGTGCTGCAGCATGATGCCGACCGCGATCGTGCTGATGAAAACGGCCACCGGCGGCCGATGGCGGAGCGGGCGGTACGCGACCTCTGCCACGATCCAGCCCGCGCCGCCGCCGGCGAGCGCCACGAGTGGCGCGAGCACGAGGCCGGGCAGCGCGAGGCCTTCAAGCGGCAGCACGCTCGCGAGCGCAATCGCGGCGAAGCCGCCCGCCATCACGAGGTCGCCCTGCGCGAAATTCACCGCGCCGGCGGCGTTCAGGATCAGCACGAAGCCGAGCGCCACCAGCGCGTAGGCCGCGCCGAGCGCGAGACCGTCGATTGCGATCTGCGCCCAGCTCACGGCCGCTCAGCGCCGCGCCGCTTCGTGCGGCCGCGTGTACCGCTTCGCGATCTTCGGCGTGCGGCTCGCGCCGTCGTAGCAGACGATGATCGCGTCGTGCGCCATGTTGCCCTTGCCGTCGGACTCGTAGGTCATCGCGATGCCGGCGTAGCGGATCTTCGCGAGATTAGCGGCGAGCGGCCCCGGCAGGCGCGCGGCGACGACGGCGGCGCTCACCGCATCGAACGCGGCCAGCGCGAAAGCGTCCGGCTCCGCTTTCATGCGATCGCGGAAATCCTTGGCGAATTCGGTCATGGCGGGATCGGCCGCGGGCGCCGAGGCGGTTTCGGCGCACACGCCCTTGAGCTCGCCCGGCTCGAGCAGCGCGGCCGTGCTCGGCTGGTGCAGCGCCGAGCCGCCCACGATCGGCAGCGCGAGGCCCGCGCGCGCCGCCTGCTTCACGAAGAGCGCGCTCGATCCGGAATGGAGCTGGAGCAGCACCACGTCGGCGCCCGAATCGCGCACCTGCGCGATGACGCCCGAGAGCTCCTTGGTCGTGACCGGCACGCTGTTGCGGTAGACGACGGCGGCGCCGAGCGCTTCCACCCAGCGGCCGAGCTGCTCGTTGCCGCTCTGGCCGTAGGCCGTGTTCTGATAGACGAGCGCGATCTTCTTCCGCTTCAGCTCTTCGACGGCGTAGCGCGCCTGCGCCGCCTTCACGACCACGTCGCTCGGGAAGAAGCGGAAGATGTGCGTGTTGCCGAGTTCGGTGAGGCGCGCCGTGCCGGAAATCGAGAGCAGCGCCACCTTCTCGCGCTCGGCGAGCGGCAGCAGCGCCAGCATCGAATTGCCGTCGATCGGGCCGAGCATCGCGCGCGGCCGGATCTCGGCGCCCATCGCGCGCTCGAAGGCCTGTACGGCCACCTGCGGATTGGAGCCCGTGTCGAACACCGCGTGGCTCAGGCGGATGGTGCGCCCCGTGTCGCCCTGGGTTTGCAGCTCGTTGATCTTGAGCAGCGCGCCGTCGCGCTGGCTCTGGCCCTCGAGCGCGAGCGCGCCGGTGAGCGGGAGGAGCAGCGGAATGTGGAACGGCTCCTGCGCAAGCGCGGGAGCGACCGCGAACAGCGCGGCCAGTGCGGCAAAGCGAATGGTCGTCTTCATGCCGGTCTCCCTAATCCTCCGGGGGATCCGGCAGGCGGAACGGAGCCGTGCGGCCAAATCGTTCCGCATGCAGGCTCCCTTCGCTGGCGTGAACCAGATCAGGTTCGATGGGTGTGATCTCAGCCGCGCTTCGTGCATAGGCGCGACACCCCAGCCTGACGCGGCGCGAAATGTGGGGGAGGGGAGCCGGCGAAGTCAAGGCGCGCCGCTTGTCAGCCGCCTTGCGCGGCGGCAAAGAGGACGCGCAATCCTGGAACCTCTCCCCATGCCCGACATCCTCGTCGATCGCGGTGCCGACGGCATCGCCACCGTCACGCTCAACCGGCCTTCCAGCCTCAACGCGCTCACGCGCGCGATGTGGGGCGAACTGGGCGACGCGTTCCGCGCGCTCGATGCGGACGTGGCGCTGCGCGTGGTGGTGCTGCGCGGCGCCGGCGAGCGCGCATTCTGCCCCGGCGCCGACATCTCGGAATTCTCCGATGCGCGCGCGACGGCCGCGCAAGCGCGGAGCTACGGCGATCTCATCCGCGCGACTCTGGAGGCGATCCGCCTCTGCCGCCATCCGACGATCGCGATGATCCACGGGCCGTGCACCGGCGGCGGACTCGAACTGGCGACGATGTGCGATCTCCGGCTATCGGGCGAATCGGGCTGCTTCGGCATTCCCATAAACCGGATCGGCGTCGTGCTCGGCTATCCCGAATACCGCGCCTTCATCGAACTGGTCGGGCGCGCGGTGGCGCTGGAGCTTCTATTGGAAGGCAAGGTGATCGGCGCGGCCGAGGCGCAGGCGAAGGGCCTCGTCAACCGCGTGGTGCCCGATGCGGCGCTGGGGGAGGAGGTGGCGGCCACGGCCAGGCGGATCGCCGCCGGCGCCCCGCTCGCAAACCGCTGGCACAAGAAATTCGCCGAGCGCTTGGCCGATCCGAGTCCGCTCACCGAAGCCGAATACCAGGAGCCTTACGACGCGGTGGAGACCGAAGACTACCGCGAGGGCACGCGCGCGTTTCTCGAGAAGCGGAAGCCGGTGTTCCGGGGACGCTAGAGCGCTACGACGCTTTCGCCTGCACCACCTTGGCTTCCAGCTCGCGGATGAGGCCGTCGGCGCCCTGGGATTGGATCACCGGCGCGAAATCGGCGCGCCGCGTCGCCACTTCGCTGATGGCGCCCTTCGCGAACACGTCGACGATGCGCCAGCCGCCCGGGCGCCGGCCCATCAGATAGTCGAGCTGCACGCGCTCGCCGCTGCCGGTGACGATCTGCGTGCGCACGCGCACATAGCCGCGGCCCACGTCGTCGGTGCCGAGCAATTCGAAGCGCTCGCCGCCGAATTTCTTGAAGCGCGTGGCGTGCTGCGCCACCGAGTAGCGCGCGAACACGTCCATGTAGCGCTTCTGCTGCGCGGCGCTGAAGGTCGACCAGGCCGGCCCCGCCGCGCGCTGCGCGATGAAGCCGAGATCAAACGCCTTCGTGACCGGGCCCTGCAGCGACCCGTATCGCGCCTCGTAGGCCGCGCCCTGCTGCATGGTCGCGATCAGCGCCGCCTGATACTGCCGCACCACGTCGACCGCGGCTTGCTCCGCGCGCACGGGCGACGATATAAGCGCAACCACAGTCGCGGCCGCGAGCCAGCGCAGAAGCGCACAGGCGGGAAACCCGCCGAGACGGAAAGTTCCGATGTTCATGCCTCGTACCCAAGCCAAAACGAAAAAAAGGCGCCGGATTCGCCCCGCGCCCCCACCTCCCCGCTAATGTGCTGCGGCCCCCATCCGGGCGCAAGCGGCAGCATGACGCCCTGAGGGCGGAATTTCCCCCGCACAGCCACACAATACCGTGAACCCGCCCTCATCCGACACCGCGCCGCCCGGCCCGCCTCGCGACCGCATCGGCGCCGCGGTCGCGGCGCTGATCCGCCTCGTCGTGAAGGCGCCGCTGCTCGTCGTGATCGTGTCGCTCGCCGCCACGGTGGCGCTCGGCATCTTCACGGTCAAGAACGTCTCGATCAACACCGACACGACAGAGATGCTCTCGCCGGACCTTCAGTTCCGGCAGGATTTCGACGCCTATCGCCGCGCCTATCCGGTGTTCGCGAACAACATCGTCGTCGTCATAGAGGCCGACGATCCGGACCGGGCGGAGGACGGCGCCGACGCGCTCCATCAACGGCTTCAGCAGGTCCGCGGCCGCTTCCACCACATCTTCTATCCCGAGGGCGACCGCTTCTTCCGCCAGAACGGGCTGCTCTACGTCGGCCTGAAGGAATTGCAGACGCTCGCTACGCGCCTTTCCGAGGCGCAGCCGCTGCTCTCGACGCTGGCGCGCGACCAGAGCATCCGCGGACTCTTCGAGGTGCTGGGGCTCGCCGTCGACGCGCTGGGCACGGCCGATGCGCAGCCGCAGCAGATCGCGCGCGTTCTCGCGCGTGTCGCCGCCGTCGTCGAGGCGCGCGACGCCGACAAGCCCCGCTCGCTCTCGTGGAAGGAGCTGATGGGCGGCGAGGCGGCGAGCGACGATCGCCGCCGCATCATCGTGCTGCAGCCCGAGCTCGATTTCGGCCAGGTGGCGCCCGCCGCCGCGGCGCTCAAGGAGATCCGCCGCCACGCGCGCGAACTGGGTCTCACGTCCGAAAACGGCGTGCGCGTGCGCATCACCGGGTCGGCGGCGATCGACAGCGAGGAGATCGGCTCGATCGCCGACAACACGGCGCTGTCGAGCGAGCTTTCGTTCGTCGCGGTGGCGCTGCTGCTCGTCATCTGCTTCCGCTCGTTCCGGCTGGTCGTGGCTTCGCTGGTCACGCTCGTCGTCGGCATCGTGCTGACCGGCGCCTTCGCGATCGTGGCGATAGGCTCGTTCAACCTCATCTCGATCGCGTTCGCCGTGTTGTTCATCGGCATCGGCATCGACTACAGCATCCACACCGCGCTGCGCTATCGCGAGATGACGGAGCGCGGGCACAAGGGAAGGGCTGCGCTCCCCGCGGCGGGCCGCAGCATCGGAACGGCTCTCGCGCTGATGGCCGCCAGCTCGGCGCTCGGTTTCTTCTCGTTCCTGCCGACCGACTACCGCGGCGTCTCCGAGCTAGGCCTCATCGCCGGCTTCAGCATGATCGTGGCGTTCGTCACCAACGTCACGGTGCTGCCGGCGATGGGGGCGCTGTGGCCGCGGCGCGCCCGCGGGGCGGCGGGGGAGACGACGCGGGGGGTTTTGGTCGCGTCCTACCTCGGGGTGGGGCGCCACCGCCGCCGCATCGTGATCGTGGCGGGCGCGATCGGCCTCCTGGCGCTGGTGGCGCTCTGGGGCGCGCGCTTCGACCGCAATCCGCTGAACCTCAAGGATCCGTCGCAGGAATCGGTCGCCGCCGCGATCGAGCTGCTCAACAATCCGCGCCTCAGGGTCAGCACGGTCAGCATCCTCGTCGATTCGGTCGCCGAGATCGGCCCGCTCGCCGAAAAGCTCAAGAAACTGCCCTCGGTCGAATCGGTGCGCAGCATCTACGACTACGTGCCGCGCGACCAGGCGGCGAAGCTCGACGTGCTCGAGGAGATCGCGCTCCAGATGACGCCGATCGTTTCGCCGTCCGAGCGCGCCGCGCCGCCAGACGCGGAGCAGCGCATGACGGCGATCGCGGCTCTGCGCGACAAGCTCAAGGCCGCGCTCGACCAGAAGCGTGCCGGCACGGTCGAGGCCGACGTACGGCGGCTCCACGCCGCGCTCGACGCATTCCTGAAGCGCGGCGCGGACGATTTGCGCTCGGCGGCGCTGGAGCAGGATCTCGTCGGATCGCTGCCGAAGCGGCTCGAGTCGCTGAAATCGGCGCTCAACGCGAAGCCGGTCGATTTCGCGGCGTTGCCCGAGAGCCTGCGGCAGCGCGAGCTTTCGCCGGCCGGCAAGGTGCGCGTCGAGGTGGTGCCGAAGGATGATCTTCGCAACAACCGCGCGCTGCGCCAGTTCGTGGCCGAGGTGCAGTCGGTGGCGCCGCACGCGACCGGCGGACCGGTCGTCGAACTGCTCGCGGGCGACGCGGTCGTGCGCGCCTTCGCCGTCGCCTCGGTCATCGCGTTCGTGCTGATCACGCTCGGCCTGCTGATCCTCTTGCGGAGCGTCACCGACGTGCTGCTGATCCTGGCACCGCTGCTGCTCGCGAGCTCGGTCACGGTCGGCATCGCGGTCGCCGTGGGGCTCGCGTTCAACTTCGCGAACATCATCGTGCTGCCGCTGCTGATCGGCCTCGGCGTCTCGTCGGGCATCCACCTCGTCGTCCGCGCGCGGCGCGACACGATGGAGCTGCTCAACACCTCGACGCCGCGCGCCGTGCTGTTCAGCGCGCTCACGACGATCGCGTCCTTCGCCACGCTCGCGATCTCGACGCATTGGGGCCAGGCGAGCATGGGCCTGCTGCTGCTGATCGCGATCTCGGTGAACCTCGTCTGCTACCTCGTGGCGCTGCCGGCGCTGCTCGCCTATGTCGAGCAGCACCGCCTCGCGCGGCTCGTGCGCCGGCCCGCGCCGGCCGCGCGCGCCGGTTAGCGGGAGCGGGCGATGGGCGACGTTCTCGTCACCGGCGCCACCGGCTTCGTGGGCGCGGCCGTGGCGCGGCGCCTGCTCGCCGCCGGGAAGTCGCCGCGCTTCCTGCACCGCGCCAACAGCGATACGCGCAACATCGACGGGCTGCCCGGCACGCGCGCGATCGGCGATCTCGGCGACGCGGCGTCGCTGAGGCGCGCCGTGGCCGGCTGCGAGGCGGTGTATCACGTCGCCGCCGATTACCGCCTGTGGGTTCCGCGGCCCGAGGAGATCTACCGCATCAACGTGGACGGCAGCGTGGCGCTGGTGCGCGCGGCAATGGAGGCGGGCGTCCGCCGCATCGTCTATTGCAGCAGCGTCGCCGTGCTCGGCATCAACAAGGACGGCACCCCCTCCGACGAGAGCACGCCGGTCTCGCTCGCCGACATGATCGGCCACTACAAGCGCTCGAAATTCCTCGCCGAGGAGGCGGTGCGCCAGCTCGTCGCCGACGAGAAGGCGCCGGTCGTCATCGTCAATCCCTCGACGCCGGTGGGCCCGCGCGACATCAAGCCGACGCCCACCGGCCGCCTGATTCGCGACGCGGCGCTCGGGAAAATGCCGGCTTACGTCGACACCGGCCTGAACGTCGTCCATGTCGACGACGTCGCCGAAGGGCATGTGCTCGCCCACGACAAGGGCCGCATCGGCGAGCGCTACATTCTCGGCGGCGACGACATGAGCCTGCGCGACATTCTCGCCGCCGTCTGCGCCGCGGCGGGGCGCAAGCCGCCCTCGGTGCGCCTGCCGCGCCGCGCGCTCTATCCGCTCGCTTACTGCGTCGAGGGCTGGGCGCGATTCGTGAGCAAGCGCGAGCCGCTGTTCACGGTCGACGGCCTGCGCATGGCCGCCAAGCTCATGTACTTTTCGTCCGCGAAGGCCAAGCGCGAGCTCGGCTACGCGCCGCGCCCCGGCCGCGCCGCGCTCGAGGACGCGGTGCGGTGGATGCGCGAGGCCGGGCTGCTCGCCTGAAGCGCCCGCGCGCTACGGCGTGTTGCGCCAGGTGCTGAGCAGGGTCGAGATCGTCTGGCTGGTGATGTCGCGCGCGGGGCCGTTGACGACGAACACCGCCACGTCGCGCGTGCGCAGGCAATAGATCGCGGCGGTGTAGAGATCATCCTCGCTCTTGCCCCATTGCGCCTCGCTCGTGGTGCCGATCGAGCGATAGCCGATGTTGAGGATCGTGGCCGCGGCGCGGCGCATGCACTCGTGGTGCGGCAGGCCGTCCGTCACCTGGTGATTGAGACTCATGATTTGCGCGCCGGCCGGCGCGGCAGAGACGGCAATGGCCGCGGCGAGCGCGGCCAGAACGGGGCGAAGACGCATGGGAACCCTCAGGCCTGATGGAGGAGCAAGGTTCGCCAAACGCGGGGCCGGGGTCAATCGCGCGGCGACGCCGGGGTATCCACAGCCCGCGGCAGGCGGGGCAGGGTATGCAATCCGGCCTAGCGCGTTGAAAGGAAAGGATTTGCCGTGCGCGTTCGTGATAACGCATCGCATTGACGCGGTGCGGTATGGGGGCTATCTGCTTGGGGTCGCACGTATTCTCACCCATGACCCCTTATCAGCGAGCCCCCATGCGCGTGATCCTCGCCCAGCCCCGCGGCTTCTGCGCCGGCGTCGAACGCGCGATCGAGATCGTGGAAAAGGCGCTCGAGCTTTACGGGCCGCCGGTCTACGTCCGTCACGAGATCGTGCACAACAAACGCGTCGTCGAGACGTTGAAAGCCAAGGGCGCGCGCTTCGTCGAGGAGGTGCACGAGATTCCGGACGGCGCCATCACCGTGTTCAGCGCGCACGGCGTCTCGCAGAAGGTCGAGGATTCGGCCAAGCTGCGCGACCTGCCGGTGCTCGACGCCACCTGCCCGCTGGTCGCCAAGGTGCACAAGGAAGGCCAGCGCTACGCCGAGAAGGGCTACGAAGTGATCCTGATCGGCCATGAGGGCCACCCGGAAGTGGAAGGCACGATGGGCCGCATTCCCGGAACGGTGCATCTGGTCGAGGACCCGGCCGACGTCGAGAAGCTCTCGATCCCCGACAGCACCAAGCTCGCCTATGTGACGCAGACGACGCTTTCCGTCGACGACACGCGCGAGGTCATCGAGGCGCTGAAGCGGCGGTTCCCGAAAATCATCGGCCCCGACGTGAAGGACATCTGCTACGCGACGCAGAACCGCCAGGCCGCCGTGCGCGAGCTCGCGAAGCAGGTCGATCTGCTGCTGGTGGTCGGCGCGCGCAACAGCTCGAATTCGAACCGGCTGCGCGAGATCGGCCAGGAATCGGGCGTGAACACTTATCTGCTCGAAGACGTCTCGGCGCTCGAGCCGCGATGGCTCGAGGGCGTCAACACGGTCGGCATCACCGCCGGCGCGTCCACGCCGGAAGAGCTCGTGCGCGAGCTGATCGACAAGCTCGGCGTGTTCGGCAAGATCGAGCTCACGATCATGCACGGCATCGAAGAGCACATTCAGTTCAAGTTGCCGGACCAGCTCCGGCCGGCGGCCGCCTGAGCGCCAGCCGCTACGAAGGGATCCGATCCGTGGGCGTTCCATTCATCCAGAAGTTCCGTGTCGGCGCGTATCTGCTCAAGCAGCGCATGAAGGGGAACAAGCGTTTCCCGCTCGTGCTGATGCTCGAGCCGCTGTTCCGCTGCAATCTCGCCTGCGCCGGCTGCGGCAAGATCGACTACCCCGACCACATCCTCAACAAGCGGCTCACGGTGCAGGAATGCATCGACGCGGTGGAGGAGTGCGGGGCGCCGATGGTGGCCATCCCCGGCGGCGAGCCGCTGCTGCACAAGGAAATCGGCGAGATCGTGCGCGAGCTGGTGAAGCGCAAGAAGTTCATCAGCCTCTGCACCAATGCGCTGATCCTCGAGAAGAAGCTCGATCTGTTCGAGCCCAGCCCCTACCTCACCTTCACCGTGCATCTCGACGGCGACCGCGCGCACCACGACAAGATGGTATGCCAGGAAGGCGGCTTCGACATCGCCGTGGCCGCGATCAAGGCGGCCAAGGCCAAGGGCTTCCGCGTCAACATCAACACCACGATGTTCGACGGCATCGACGTGCCGCGCATGGCGGATTTCTTCACCTTCGCCACGCACGAGCTGAAGGTGGACGGCATCAACGCCTCGCCCGGCTATGCCTACGAGCGCGCGCCCGACCAGCAGCACTTCCTCTCGCGCCAGAAAACCAAGCAGCTCTTCCGCGACATCTTCAAGCGCGGCAAGGGCAAGAATTGGAACCTGAACCACTCCTCGCTGTTCCTCGATTTCCTCGCCGGCAACCAGGAATACCATTGCACGCCGTGGAGCATGCCGGCGCGCAACCCGTTCGGCTGGCAGCGGCCCTGCTATCTCATCGGCGAAGGCTACACCAAGACCTTCAAGGAGCTGATGGAGACGACCGACTGGGACAGCTACGGCACCGGCAAATACGAGAAGTGC
>CAYZSG010000175.1:0-11564 GCA_964481045.1 uncultured Candidatus Odyssella sp.
GGTGCTGGCGCAGCATGCCGCGCGTGTCCTAGCCCGCCGCGCCGGCCTCCGAGCGGAAGCACGGCGTCCACGCCGTGAAGCGCAGCGGAAGCTGCTTCTCGTCGAGGAGTTTACCGGCGGCGAGATTGGTGAGCGGAACCTCGGCCGTCGGGATCAGCCAATAGTCGTTCGTCGTGCGGAACAGGTCTTCCGCGAATTTGGGCAGATTCGCGGTGCCGTACAGCGCCTTGTCGCGCACGAGCAGCGGCGGGCTCACTTCGGTGTAGCCATTCTCGGTCGTATGCAGGTCGAGCATGAACTGCGCGAGCGCGCGCTCCATGCGCGCGAGGGCGCCCTTCAAGATCGTGAAGCGCGCGCCGGAGATGACGCCGGCCTGCTCGAAATCCATGAGGCCGAGCGCTTCGCCGAGCTCGAAGTGCTGCTTCGCCTCGAAGTCCGGTTTGGCGATCGGCCCTGAGCGGCGCACGACCGGATTGTCGTCGGCGCTCTTGCCCTCGGGCACGTCCTCCGCCGGCGCGTTCGGCACGACGGCGAGGAACCGCTCGAGCTCCGCGTCGGCGGCCTTCATCGCCTCTTCGAGCTCGGCCTGCTTGGCCTTGAGCGCGCCCACCTTGGCGAGGATCGGCGCCGCGTCCTGGCCCTTGGCCTTGGCGATGCCGATCTCCTTCGAGAGCGCGTTGTGCTCGGCCTGCACGCGCTGGGCCTCGGTCTGCGCGGTGCGACGCTTGGCATCGAGCTTCTGCACCTCGTCGCCGAGCGGCGGCAGGCCGCGCCGCCGCAACGCCTCGTCGAGGGCGCCCGGGTTTTCCCGGATCCATTTGACGTCGAGCATGGGGAAATGTCTGCGTGGGTTAGGCGCGGTTTATAGGCCGCGCTGCCGCGGGCGTAAAGCGACGCCGCGAAAGGCCGCGGCCGACGGCCGCCAGTACGAGCCCGAGCACGAGGAACAGCGCCACGAGCGCCGCGATGTTGCCGGCGACGCGCGCATAGCCGAGCTTGTCGGCCTCGAGGAACGGATACGGGTAGATGCCGGTGAATGCGCCGCGCAGCAGCGCATAGAAGCAATAGACGACCGGGAAGATCAGCCACAGCGGCACGCGCGCGAGGCGCAGATCTGACTTGTCGACGAACAGCAGCCAGAAGCCGAGGTAGAGTACCGGCGCCGCATAGTGCAGCGCGGCATCGACCGCGAATTGCAGCCCCGTCGGGCTCCAGAGGCGCGCAAGCACGATCGCATAGACCAGGCCGACGACGGCGATGTAGAGCGCGACCGCCGACTGCACGCCGGCGCGCCCGAAGAAGCCGCCAGGGCCCGCGCCGAAATAGCAGAGCACGGCGAGGCCGTTGCTGAGGATCGTGAAGTAGCTGAGGAACTGCACGACGACGCCGGGCACGCTGCGGCCCTGTGCCGTGGCGGCGTCGAGGAACAGCCAAAGCTGAAGCGCCAATGCCGCGACACCGAAGAGAGCGCCGAAGGAAGCGTAGAGTCCGCGCGGCATGTTGACCCCTCCCTGCACCGCCAAGACTAGACCTTGCGCCACACCGTCGCGAGCCAGGGCTGCTGGTCGCGCGGCCGGCCGGCCGGCCTGTAATAGTGCTCGATTTCGGCGAAGCTGGCGGCGGTCACGAAGCGGCGCCAGGTCTCGTAGTTCCAGTAGGCGCCGTAGCGCTCGCCGTTGAACCCTTCCTGGTTCTCGCCGCGCGGGTTGGAGGCGAACAGCACGCCGCGCGGCTTCAGCGACGCGTGCAGTTCGCGCAGCACGCGCGGCAGTTCCGCGCCCGGCACGTGAAACAGCGAGGCATTCGCGAAGATTCCGTCGAAGCGCGCCGGCGGCAGGTCGAGCGCCAGGAAATCCTGATGCCACACCTCGCAGCCCGAATACTCGCGCGCCATGGCGACGAAGTTCGCCGCGCCGTCCAGCCCGATCGGCTCGTGACCGTGCGCACGGAAATAGGCGAGATCCCGACCCGGCCCGCAGCCGAAATCGAGGATCGCGAAAGGCGGCGCGCCCTCGATCGCGCCGAGCAGCGCCGCGTAGTTCTGCGCCACGTCGTGATCCTTCGTCCCCTCCCAGAACGAGCGCGCAGTGCGATCGTAATGGGCGAGGGTCGAAGTTGAGCGTGAATCGGCCTTCTTCATCGACGGCACCGTCGTCGTTGTCATGCCAGACGCGGTTCGGCGCGGCGCTTCCGCGCCGCGGACCAGGGACGGCATACTACAGTGCGTTGCGTATGGACGGCGCCAGCAGATGCCTCGCCCCCGGGCCGCGCTAGGCCACGAACTCGACCCGCCCTGTTCCCAGACGATACACGGCGCCGACGATGCGCACCTTTTTCTCGGCGATCGCCTTGCCGATGATCGGCGTCGCGCCCTTGAGCTTCTCGACGGTGAAGAGGACGTTCTGCCGCGTCGCGTTGTCGAGCAGGCTGCCTGGCTGATTGGCGACGGCCTTGACCGCCGGGGCAAGGGCATTCACCAGAGACGGCAGGCGGCCGGGCAGCGTCGTTCCGTCCTTGAGCGACTTGATCGTCGCGTCGACGGCGCCGCACGCGTCGTGCCCCAGCACCATCAGCAGCGGCACGCCGAGCACCGCGACGCCATACTCGAAACTGGCGATCACGTCGTCGTTGGCGAAATTGCCCGCCACGCGGCACACGAACAGGTCGCCGCGGCCCGAGTCGAAGGCGTATTCGGGCGCGATCCGGCTGTCGGCGCAGCTCAGGATGCCGGCAAACGGATTCTGGCCCATCGTGAGCGGTTCGCGCTCGGCCTTGAAATCGTGCCGCTTCGCGACGCCGCGGACATAGCGGTTATTGCCCTGCCGCAAGCGGTCGAGCGCCGCGTCGGGCGAGATGACGTTCTGCGGCTTGGGTGGCGCCTGCTGCGCGAACGCGCCCGGCGCGATCGCCAGGCCAGCCGCCGCCATTCCCGCAACGCTCAGGAAGCGGCGCCGCGTCGCCGGCGGCGCATGGAGCTCCGCCGGGTCGTTGCAGAGATGGCACATGAATTTCCCCACTTTGCTGCGCCACCTTCGGTGCCGCGCACCGCTCCGCGACGCGACGGCACACTAGATTATGGTGAGAAAAACGCAACCGCCGGCCGCGAACGTGCCGCCGGTCCGTGCGCTCATGCCGTCGGTTTCTTCTCGGCGGCGGGCGGCTCGTCGCGGAGCTCGGCTTCGAAGGCGGCTTCCTGCGCGGCCTTCTGCTTCTCGATGCGCCGGGCGACGATGATGCCGACCTCGTATAGGATGCACATCGGGATCGCGAGCGCCAGTTGCGAGATCACGTCGGGCGGCGTGATCACGGCGGCGATGATGAACATGATGACGATCGCGTAGCGCCGCTTCGAGGCGAGGCCTTTCGAGGTGGCCAGCCCCGCCCGCGCCAGCAGGCCGAGCAGCACCGGCGTCTCGAAGCAGATGCCGAAGGCGAAGATGAGCTGGAGGACGAGCGAGAAATACTCGCTCACCTTCGGCATGAGCTGGATGCGGATCGTCTCGTTGGTGGCGGCGGTCTGCTCGAACTGCGCGAAGAACTGCCACGCCATCGGCATGACGAGGAAATAGACGAACGCGCCGCCGGCGAAGAACAGCACCGGCGTGGCCACCAGGAACGGGCGGAACGCCTTCTGCTCGTTCTTGTAGAGGCCGGGCGCCACGAACTTCCAGATCTGGATCGCGAAGATCGGAAACGAGAAGAACACCCCGGTCCACAGGCCGACCTTGATGTTCGTGAAGAACTTCTCGATCAGGCTCGTGTAGATCATCGTGCGCAGCTCGGGCTTGTCCTTGAAGACATCGAGCAGCGGCCTGGCGAGGAAGTTGAAGATGTCGCTCGCGAACGTGAGCGCGATCGTCGTGAGGATGATGAGCGCGAGGAACGACCACATCAGCCGCTTGCGCAGCTCGACGAGGTGCTCCATCAGCGGCATCTTGTAGTCGTCGGGGTTGCCGGTGTTCTGTGGCTGCGCGGCGGTCTTGTCGCTCATGCGCGCACCCTGCGGCGGACGTCGGGCGGGCCGTTCTTCGGCGCCGGCGGCCGCACGAGCCGCGCCTTGTAGATCGGCTTCGCGGATTTGCGCGCGGGTTTCTTCTTGCGCTGGTGGTCCATCAGCGGGCGCAGCTTCACGCCCTCGTCGCCCCAATTCGCGGTCGCATAGTATTCCGGCATGGCCGGCGTGACGCTCGTGTCGGCCGGCTTCGGCGAGAGCGCGTCGAACGCCGCCGTTTCGGACTGGATCGTGTTCTGGAACTCACTCTCGGCCTTGCGCACGCCGCTCTCGAACTCTTCCTTCAAATTCTTGAGCTCGGTCTCGCGCATCATCTCGTCGACGCTCGAGCGGAATTCGCGCGCGAGGCTGCGCGCCTTGCCCGCCCATTCGGTGACCGTCTTGATGACCTTCGGAAGCTCCTTGGGTCCCAACACCACCAGGGCGACGCCGGCGATCAGCAGCATCTGCGACCAACCGAAGTCGAGCATGTTCGACGTCCGCTTCCTACACTTCGGCCGCGCCCGCTCTCGCGCGGGCGCCGAAGCTCGCCACCGGGCGCCTTACGTGCGCCGGACCGCTTCTTCGGTCTTCTTCTCGGCGGACGGCGCCGGCGACTGGATCTGCGGCTTGGCCGGCTCCGTGCCCGCGGGCTGCTCGCCCCCCGGCTCGTCTTGCTTCAAGCCTTTCTTGAACGCCGTGATGCCGCTGCCGAGGTCCTTCATCAGGCGCGGGATCTTGCCCGCGCCGAACAGTAGGACGACGACCAGCACGACGATGATGACGTGCCAAAAACTGATGCCCATTCGAAGACTCCTTGGCGCCTGGCGGCCTTGTGCTCGGCCTTGGTGGCGAAACGGGGGCGGATATTAGCGATCGGCCCCTGGGCCGCAACCGCTCCGGAGCGCCCGCCCGTGAACCGCGCCGTGACTAGGCAGATTTAGGGGTTTCTGCGGGAAAAACAAAGACCTCGTCGCGGTCGATGCCGGCCCAGACGCGCGCCCCTTCGGCCAGCCTGAGACGGCCCGAGACGCGTGCATAAATCGGCGGATCGTCCACGGCAGCATCGCGACGGCGCAGCAGCATCAGGCTGGCTGCGCCCATCGGACGCACCCAGGCCACGACCACGGGAACCCCGCCGGCCGGCGCATTCTCGGCCTCTGATACGCCGACACCCTGCTGCCGGATGACCACGGAAACGGGCGCGCCCGCAGCGAAGCCGGGCGCCGGCACCGGGCCGAGCGGCGTTTCGACCTTGCCGGCGCCATTAACCGTGCCGCGGAACTTGTTCACCTCGCCGAGGAACTCCGCCACGAACACCGAGTCCGGCCGGCGATAGACCGTGTCGGGCGAACCGATCTGGAGGATGCGCCCGGCGCGCATGACGGCGACGCGGTCGCCGAGCAGCATCGCCTCCTCGGGATCGTGCGTGACCACCACCGAGGCCGAGCCGCTGTCCTTCAAGAGGCGCCAGGTATCCTCGAGCAGGCGGCGCCGCAGCCGCGCGTCGATGCCCGAGAACGGCTCGTCGAGGAAGAACAGCCCCGGCCCCGGCGCCATCGCCCGCGCCAGCGCCACGCGCTGCTGCTGGCCGCCCGAAAGCGTGTGCGGCCAGGCGTTGGCCATCTCCTCCATGCCCACCCGCGCCAGCGCCGCGCGTGCACGCTGCCGGCGCTCGGGCGGCGCGAGCTTGTGCAGGCCGAAGGCCGCGTTCTCCAGCACCGAGAGATGCGGGAACAGCGCGAAATCCTGGAACAGGAATCCCACATTGCGCGCCTCGGGCGGCAGTTCCGCCTTGCCCGCCTCGGCCACGACGCGGCCCTCGATCGAGACACGGCCCACCTGTAGCGGATCGAGCCCGGCCGCCACGCGCAGCAACGTGGATTTCCCGCAACCCGATGGGCCGACGAGACACAGGATCTCGCCCTTGGCCACGGTGAGCGACACCGCGTTCAGCGCCACCGTCGCCCCGAACCGATGGCTCACCTCGTCGATGACAAGAGCCGTCATATGCAGTCGCCGCAAGAAAACCACGGAGGCACGGAGGCACGGACGCTGGGCCAAGTGGCCCAGCTTCTGGCGAAGCGAAGCTTCGCCACTAGCTCGCGAAGCGAGCGACCGCGCCCTTGGCGCGCAAAGCCCATGCTCCGTGCCTCCGTGCCTCCGTGGTTCATTTTCTCACCCCGCGCGGAGGGCTTGGAGCGCGGGGCCGGACTCGGAGACCGTTCCGGGCCGCGCGCGGGCGATCGCGCGGGAGAGCAGGATCACGGGCACGATGCCGACGGCGACGATCGCGAGCGCACCGGGCGCCGCGAGCTTCAATTGCTCGTCGCTGGCGAATTCGTAGGTGCGGATCGCGAGCGTGTCGAAATTGAACGGGCGCAGCATCAGGGTCGCCGGAAGCTCCTTCATCACGTCGACGAACACCAGCAGCGCGGCGGTGAGGATGCTGCCCTTCAGCATCGGCGCGTGGATGCGGCGGAACACGCCGCCGGGACCGTAGCCGAGCATGCGCCCGGCATCGTCCATGTGCGGCGTCACGCGCGTGAAGCCGGATTCGACCGCGCCGAGCGCGATTGGCAGGAAGCGCACCGCATAGGCGAAGTAGAGCGCGAACAGGCCGCCGGAAAGCCACAGCGAGGCGCCGCCGCTGAGCGAATTCACGAAGCGGTCGAAGCCGCCGAGGATCAGCGCGACGCCGACCGCGATCACCGCGCCCGGCACCGCGTAGCCGAGGCCCACGATGCCGGCCGCGCCGCGGAGCGCGCGGTTCTGGCGGCTGCGGCGCAGCGCGTAGGCGATGGCGCCGCCGAAGATCACGCACAGCACCGCGGCGCCGCTGGCGAGGATGAAGCTGTTGGCCGCGAGTCGCCAGAAGCGCGCATCGAACGCCTCGGAATGATCGAGCGTCCAGAGGCCGAGCGCCGCGGCAGGGAGCAGGAATCCGAGGAAGATCGGCATAAAGCAGAACGCTGCCGCCGCCGCAGCGCGCCAGCCCCGTAATTCGTAGGCCGGCAGCGGGCGATAGCGCCGCGAGAGATGCATGAACGCCGCGCGCCCGCGCGAGGCGCGCTCGATCCACACCAGCAGCGCCACGAACAGGATCAGCAGCAAGGCAAGCTGCGCGGCGCCGGTGGCGTCGCCGCGCGCCTGCCAGACGCGGTAGATGGCGGTCACGAACGTATCGACGCCGAAATGCTGGACGGCGCCGAAATCGTTGAGCGCCTCCATCAGCGCCAGCGCCGCGCCCACCGCGATCGAGGGGCGCGCCAGCGGCAGCGCCACGCGCCGCGCGCTGCCCCAGGGCCCAAGGCCGAGCGTGCGGCTCACCTCGAGCACGCACACCGACTGCTCGAGGAACGCCGCGCGCGCGAGCATGTAGACGTAGGGATAGAGCACGACCGTGAGCACGAGGATCGCGCCCCACAGCGAACGGATGTTCGGATACCAGGAGATGGCGCCGTCGGCGCCCAGCCACTCGCGCAGCGCCGCGTGCACCGGCCCGGCCGCGTCGAAGAGGCCCGCATAGGCATAAGCGACGACATAGGCCGGCACGGCCAGCGGCAACAGCAGCGCCCATTCGAAGATGCGCCGGCCCGGAAAGCGGCAGAGACTCACCAGCCACGCGGCGCCGACGCCGCCGGCGATCGTCCCCGCGCCCACGCCGAGCACGATCCACAGCGTGTTGCCGATGTAGCGCGGCAGCACGGTCTCGGCGAGATGACCGAGGAAATCGCCCTCGGCCGCGAACGCCTTCCACACGACCGCGGCCATCGGCAGTGCGACGGCGGCGGCCAGGACGAGGCCGAATATCGCCCAGCCGCGATCGGGATTGTTGGCGCGCATGAATAGAGACGTCCGGAGCGGTTGGCTCAGAGTTCGAGCGTATTGATAATTATTCTCATTTACAACGCGGCCGGATCACCCGGGGCAATGATTATCGCCTTCGGACACGGCAATCTACTTCCCTCGTGAATGGAAATGCTTCGCTGCGGCTATGAGCGTGGCACACATGCAAGACCGCGTGAATCAGATCGTGAAGGCGGGGACGTGGCTGTACAACGGCCACGCCAAAGCCCACGTGCGGATCGTCTGCACCAACTACTTCGACTACGAAATCCAGCCAAGCGATGACGACGATCCTGACTATCCGCCGCGCGATAAGGATGGATACTTCTACTACGTCCAGTATTGGGTGGAGGGCGGCGGCGCGAGCGTGTCGAATTGTTTCGGCTCGGCGGAAGACGCCGTTCAACGCGCAACCGAGGTGATCAAGTCACCGATTGTTTGGGAGAGCTGACCTCAAGCTGCAATGCGACTGGCGCGGATCAGCGCGGACGCGGACTCTCGGGGGATTTCTCCTCGCCGCCTTCTTCGCCCTCGTCTTCCAGCCCTTCGAGCTCGGCGAGTTCGCCCTCTTCGCCTTCCGGCGCGGCGGCGTCCGCACTTTGGCCGGGCTGGAGCACGTGGACGCGCGGGCGCGTGTCGAGCAGGCCGGAGGCCTTGAGTTCGTCGAGGCCTGGCAGGTCTTCGAGCTTCTCGAGGCCGAAATGGTCGAGGAATTCCTGCGTCGTCACCCAGGTGACCGGGCGGCCCGGCGTGCGCCGGCGCTTGCCGGGCTTGATCCAGCCGGCTTCGAGCAGCACGTCGAGCGTGCCCTTCGAGAGCGCCACGCCGCGGATGTCTTCGATCTCGGCGCGCGTGACCGGCTGGTGATAGCCGATGATGCCGAGCGCCTCGAGCGCGGCGCGCGAAAGCTTGCGCGTGACCTTGCGCTCGAGCCGGAGATGCGGCGCCAGCTCCGGCGCGGTGCGGAAGGTCCACGACTCGGCGATCTTCACGAGCCGGATGCCGCGCTGCGCATAGTCGTTGGCGATCTCCGCGAGAATCGCCTCGACGTCGGTGCCGGAGGGCACGCGGTCGGCGATCGCCTTCTGCGAGAGCGGCTCGGGCGAGGCGAAGATCAGCGCCTCGGCGACGTGCTTGGCGAGCGCGCGGCGCTCCACGACTTCCGCCTCGGCCGCGACCGCCGGCGGCGCGGCGGCCTCGCCCTGCTCCGTCTTCGGCGTCTCCGTCTCCGGAGCCTCGGTCATCGGCGTGTCGTTCATGGCGTCCTCCACAGGGAGCGCCTCGTTCACGAGCGGTCCTCCGCCCTCCGCACGAAGATCGGTCCGAACGGCCTCTCCTGGTGCAGCATCGCCTTGCCGCTCTTCACCAACTCCAGGCTGGCCGCGAAGGTCGTGGCCATGGCCGATTTGCGGTTGAGGCCCGGTCTCAGGCCCTCGGGGAGATAGCTCGCCAGCGTCGTCCAATCCGGTGTCCTTCCGATCAGCCCTTGCAGTCGCCGCAGTGCGTCTTCGACCGAGAAGATCTCGGCGCGCTCGCGGATCGCCAGCACCTCGCCGCCCTTGCGCCGCTTCTGGTCTGCATAACCCTTGAGCAGCTCGAACAGGGTCACCTGATAGACCACGCGCGTCGATACCGGCAATTCCTCGCTGGTGCCGCGCACGAAGAAATCCACACCCTTTTGCGGCCGGGCCATCAGCCGCTTGACCACGTCGCGGACGCCTTCGAGGCGGCGGAGCTGGAACGCCAGCGCCTCGGCCATCTCCGCGCCGGTGGGCTCGTCTTCCGTCTTGGTTTGCGGCAGCAGCAGCTTCGATTTGAGATAAGCAAGCCACGCCGCCATCACGAGGTAGTCGGCGGCGAGGTCGAGCTTCAGCGCGCGCGCCTGCTGGATGAAGGTGAGGTATTGGTCGGCGAGCGCCAGAATCGAGATGCGCGTGATGTCGACCTTCTGGTCGCGCGCGAGCGCCAGCAGCACGTCGAGCGGGCCTTCGAATCCGTCGAGCGCCAGCACGAACGCGTCGCCGTCATTGGCGGCCTGACGCGGCGCGTCGGCGCTGAATTCGGGCGGGGCGATTTCGGGCAGATCGATGTTCACACGCCGTCTCCGATGCCGACGATGTCCGCGATGCCGCCGATGATGCCGTTCACGATCGGGCGGATCAGCATGCTGAAGAGATTGATCTCGCTGCCGAGCTGATAGGTGACGAGCGGCACGATCAGCAGCACGCCGATGACGATCCACATGCCGTAAGGCTCGAGGCGCTGCAACGGAAAGGCCAGCGAGCCCGGCAGCAGGCCCACGGCGATGCGTCCGCCGTCGAGCGGCGGAATGGGAATGAGGTTGAACACGCCGATCAGCACATTGAAGTAAATCGAGAAGCTCAGCAACCGGCGCAGGAACTCCGGCTCCGCGCTGAGGCCGCCGAGCAGCGCGAGGATCACGGCGGAAACGAACGCCAGCGCGAGATTTATCCCCGGCCCCGCCGCCGCCACCAGCACCATGTCGCGCCTGGGCGAGCGCAAGCGGCTCGGGTTCACCGGCACCGGCTTGGCCCAGCCGAGGATCCAGCCCGAGGCGATGTAGAGGATCAGCGGCAGCACCACGGTGCCGAACGGATCGATGTGCCGGATCGGATTGAACGAGACGCGGCCCTGCTGATGGGCCGTGGGGTCGCCGAGCTTCCAGGCTACGAAACCGTGCGCCGCCTCGTGAAACGTGATGGCAATGATCGCGACTGCCGCGACGATGATCAGCGATTCGATACTGGGCAGGGCCGGCATGGCCCCTTTATGCGACGGGAGCGAGCAGCGTAGCAAGCCGCGCGAGCGCCTTCCCCACATCCAGCTTTTTCGGCGGTTTGCGCCATTTTAAGGCAGCGCGATAACGCTTCAGGCTCTCGCCCGCGAGCGCGCCGGCGCCCTCGGCCACCGCCGCCATTTCGCCGGGGTCGCCGTTGCAGTGAAGCGCGATGTCGCACCCCGCTTCGCGGCTTTCGCGCGCGCGGACTTCGAACGAGCCGGCCAGCGCCTTCATCGAGAGATCGTCCGACATCAGCGCGCCGGTGAAGCCGATATGGCCGCGAATCACGTCCTCGACGATCGGGCGCGAGGTGGTGGCCGGCGCGGATTTGTCGAGCGCGGTGTAGAGCACGTGCGCGGTCATCGCCCAGGGCTGGTCGGCGAGCGCCTTGAACGGCGCGAAATCGGCGGCGGCGAGTTCGGCCCAAGTGGCGCCCACTTCGGGCAGCGAGAGGTGGCTGTCGGCCCTGGCGCGGCCGTGGCCGGGGATGTGCTTGATCACCGGCGCCACGCCGCCCTCGGCGAAACCCTGGCACCAGGCGAGGCCGAGCGCCGCCACGGCATAGGGCTCGCGCGCCAGCGCGCGGTCGCCGACGATGTCGTGGCTGCCCGGCTGCGGCACGTCGAGCACGGGCGCGCAATCGACGTCGATGCCCATCGCCATCAATTCGTGCGCGATGAGCCGCGCATTGATGCGGCACGCTTCGAGCGCCGCCTTGGGATCGCGCTCGTAGAGATGGCCGAACACGGCGCCGGGCGGCGGATGGCGCCAATGCGGCGGCCGCAGGCGCGCCACGCGCCCGCCTTCCTGGTCGATCAGTACCGGCGCATGCGGCACGCCCGAGGATTTCCGCAGATCGGCGACGAGCGCCTTCACCTGCGCCGGAGACTCGATGTTGCGCCCGAACAGGATGAATCCCGCGGG
>CAYZSG010000176.1:0-11519 GCA_964481045.1 uncultured Candidatus Odyssella sp.
GCGGCGCAGCGCGCCTCCGAGATGAATTGCGATGCTCTCCTGAAGGGCACCAAGGTCGACGGCGTGTTCGACGCCGACCCGGTGAAGGACAGAAACGCCAAGAAATTCGACCGCCTGACCTTCCACGACGTGCTGGCCAAGGATCTCAAGGTCATGGACGCCGCCGCCATTTCCCTGGCGCGCGAGAATCGCATTCCGATCTTGGTGTTTTCGATACAAAATCCGGGCAGCATCGCCGCCGTGCTGCAGGGCAAGGGGAGCTTCACGGTCATCACTGACGAGGCACGCTGATGGACGCAAAGCTGAAACAGGATCTCGACCGGCGCATGGATGGCGCCCTCGAAACCTTCAAGAAGGAGCTCGCGGGCCTGCGCACCGGCCGCGCGTCGACGAGCCTCCTGGAGCCGATCACGGTCAACGCCTACGGGCAGACCATGCATCTCAACCAACTCGCCACGGTTTCCGTGCCCGAGCCGCGCATGCTCACCGTGCAGGTGTGGGACCGCGGCATGACGGCCGCCGTCGAGAAGGCGATCCGCGACGCCAATCTCGGCGTGAATCCGCAGGCCGAGGGTCAGACGATCCGCGTGCGGCTGCCGGAGCTGACCGAAGACCGGCGCAAGGAGCTGGTCAAGGTCGCGCACAAATACGCCGAGCAGGCCAAGGTGGCGGTGCGCAACGTGCGCCGCGACGGCATGGAGGCGCTCAAGAAGCTCGAGAAGGATCACAAGATCTCGGAAGACGACCACAAGCGCGGCACCGACGAGATCCAGAAGACGACCGACGGACACATCAAGAAGATCGACGAGATGCTGGCGGCCAAAGAAAAGGAAGTCATGCACGTCTGACGCGATGGAAGCTCCCCTCCCAGTCCCGACGTCGCCGCGTCCGCCGCCCGACAATGTCGCTATCATCATGGCCGGCACCGGGGGTGGGGCGACGCTGCGCGGCCTGCCGCGCACGGCCGGCCACCGCCGCGGCGTCGAGGCGGTGCGCGAGACGGTGAAGGCCGCGACCGATCTCGGCATCGGCTATCTCACGCTCTACGGCTTCTCGTCCGAGAACTGGAACCGGCCGCCGCCGGAGGTGGACGATCTCATGGGCCTGCTGCGCTTCTATCTGCGCAGCGAGATCGCCGAGCTGCACCGCGAGGGCGTGCGCCTGCGCAGCATCGGCGACCGCGCGCGCCTCGCGCCCGATATCGTTCGCCTCATCGAGGAGGCCGAGGAGCGCACGCGCGCCAACGTGAAGCTCAACCTCACGATCGCGCTCTCCTATGGCGGCCGCAACGAGATCCTGCGCGCGGTGCGCCTGATCGCCGCCGATGTGGCCGCCGGGCGGCTCGCCGCCGACTCGGTGGACGAGGCGGCCCTCGAAGCGCGGCTCTTCACGCTCGGCCTGCCCGACCCCGATCTCGTCATCCGCACGAGCGGCGAGCAGCGCATCAGCAATTTCCTGCTCTGGCAGAGCGCCTATTCGGAGCTTGTGTTCGACGATTGCCTCTGGCCGGACTTCGGCCGCGAGAATCTGCGCCGCGCGGTGGAAGAGTTTCAGCGCCGCGAGCGGCGTTACGGCACTACGGTCGGCTGATGGCGGCGGCCGGTGCGGCGACAGGCGTAGGGGAAGGCTGGGTGCCCGGCGAAATCGCGAAACGCACGGTGACCGCGATCGCTCTTGCCGTGCCCGCGGCGGCGGCGGTCATCGTCGGTCCGCCCTACCTCACGGTCTTCGTCGGCGCGATCGTCGCGGTGATGGCCTGGGAGTGGGTGCGCGTGACCGGCGCGCAGACCTTCGGCGTCACCGGCGCGACGCTGGCCGCGCTGCTCGTCGGTGCCGTCGTGGCGGCCGGGTTCGGGTATTTCGCTTGGGCCTACGGCATCGTCGCGGCCGCCGTTCCGGCCGTCATCGCGGTCGCGCGGCTCCATGCGCGCGAGCACGCGCTGCCGATCGCCGCGGGCGCGATCTACATCGGCGTGCCGGCGCTCTCGCTGCTGTGGCTCTACGCGCGCCCGGAGATCGGGCGCGAGCTGGTGATCTGGCTGATCTGCATCGTGATCGCGTGCGATATCGGCGCCTTCTTCGTCGGCCGCGCGCTCAAGGGGCCCAAGCTCGCGCCGCGCATCAGCCCCGGCAAGACCTGGTCGGGCGCCGTGGGCGGCGTTACGGCAGCGGTCATCGTCGGCATCGCGCTGGGCCTGGCGCTCGGCCTGGCACGTCCGCTGGTACTGGCCGCCGCCGCGGTCGTCTTCGCCGTGATCTCTGAAATGGGCGATCTGCTCGAATCGGGCGTGAAGAGGGCTTTCAGAGTGAAGGATGCCAGCGGTATCCTGCCCGGGCATGGAGGCATGATGGATCGGGTCGATGGGATCGTGGCGGCGCTGGTCGCCGCCGCGCTCGCGATCTGGTTCGCCGGAGGGGATCCGCGTCCATGGCTATGAGCGCCACCGAGAACGGCCCGCGCCGCATCACGATCCTCGGTTCGACCGGATCGATCGGCTGCAACACGATCGACCTCGTCGAGCGCGAGCCCGAGGGCTATTGCGTCGAGGCGCTCACGGCCAACCGCAACGTCGTGCTGCTGGCCGAGCAGGCGCGTCGCCTGCGCCCGCGCGTGGCCGTAGTGGCCGATGCCAGCCAGTATCACGCGCTGCGCGAGGCGCTGTCGGGCACGAATATCGAGGTGGCGGCGGGCGAGTCGGCCGTGGTCGAGGCCGCGACCCGCCCGGTCGATTGGATGATGGCCGGCATCGTGGGCGCGGCGGGCCTCGCGCCGACACTGGCCGGGGTGCGCCAGGGCGCCATCATCGCCCTCGCGAACAAGGAAACGCTGGTGTGCGCCGGCGAACTCGTGCTGCGCGAAGTGAAGGCCGGGAACGCGACCTTGCTGCCGGTCGACTCCGAGCACAACGCGGTTTTCCAGGTGTTCGACTTCGAACAGTCGGATCGCGTCGCGCGGATCATCCTCACGGCCTCGGGCGGTCCGTTCCGCACGAAAAGTCTCGATGAAATGCGCCGCATGACGCCGGAGCAGGCGGTGGCGCACCCGAACTGGCGCATGGGCGCCAAGATTTCGGTCGATTCCGCGACGCTGATGAACAAGGGCCTCGAGGTGATCGAGGCGTTCTATCTGTTCCCGGTGCGCAAGGATCAGGTCGACGTGATCGTCCATCCGCAATCGGTGATCCACTCGATGGTCGAATACATCGACGGATCGGTGCTGGCGCAGCTCGGCACGCCCGACATGCGCACGCCGATCGCCTATGCGATGGGCTGGCCGAAGCGAATTGCCGCACCGTCGCCGCGCCTCGACCTCGCGGCCGTCGGCCAGCTCACCTTCGAGCAGCCCGACTACGAGCGCTTCCCCGCGCTGCGCCTGGCGCGCGCCGCACTCGAGGCGGGCGGCTCGGCGCCGACCGTGCTCAACGCCGCGAACGAGGTGGCGGTGCTCGCCTTCCTCGACCGCCGGATCGGCTTTCTCGATATTGCCAAAATCGTGGGCGAAACCCTCGAGCGCATCCCGCGCGCCGAGATCGACGATCTCGGCGTCGTGGCCGAAATCGATCGGGAAGCGCGCACGATCGCGGGCGAAATCATCGCGCGAAACAGAGTTATCAATTGATTACCCGGACTCGCTTACAATAGACTGAGCGAAGCCGAGAAAAGGCGTGATGGTTAATGCCATGGAGTTCCTGAATCCGCTCTGGAACTACGTTCTTCCATTTCTCGTCATCTTGACGATTCTCGTCTTCGTCCACGAGATGGGTCACTATTACGTGGCGAAGCGCGCCGGCGTGCGCGTGGAAGCATTCTCGATCGGCTTCGGCCCCGAGATCTTCGGCTGGACCGACAAGGCGGGAACGCGCTGGCGCTTCGCGGCCATCCCGCTCGGCGGCTACGTCAAGATGTTCGGCGAATCCGAGCGCGAGCTCGACGCCGATGGAAAAGAAATCGGCCTCACGCCGGCGGAGAAGGCGGTTTCGTTCCAGCACAAGCGGCTCGGCCAGCGCGCGGCGATCGTCTTCGCCGGTCCTTTCATCAACTACCTGTTCGCGATCCTGGTTCTGGGCATCCTGTTCGCCGTCGCGGGCCAGTCGTTCACCCCGTCCATCATCGGCTCGGTGACGGCGGGTGGCCCGGCCGAAAAGGCGGGCCTCAAGACTGGCGACAAGATCGTCCAGGTCGCCGGACACGACGTCGAGCGCTTCGAGGAGATCATCCAGTCTCTCGGCATCCGGCCGGGCGAGCGCGTGGCGATGGTCATCGAGCGCGACGGCCAGCGCCGCGGCATCGACGTCGATGTCGGCGTGCGCATCATCACCGACAAGCGCGGCAACCAGGCGCCGTTCGGCGAGCTGGGGGCCGGGCCCTTCGTGCCGCCGGTCGTCGGGCGCGTCGTGGCGGACAGCGCCGCCGAGGCGGCGGGCCTCAAGCCCGGCGACGTGTTCGTGAAGCTCAAGGGCCAGCCGATCGAGACGTTCGACGACGTGCGCAAGATCGTCCTTGCGAACGCCGAGATGCCGCTCGATCTCGTCGTCCGCCGCGGCGAGAGCGAAGTCTCCGTCGTGATCACGCCGAAGTGGCAGACCGGCAAGGACAAGGAGGGCAACACCGTCCGCGTCGGCGGCGTCATCGGCGTGTCGCCGCAGGCGGCATTCCGCAAGCAGCACGGCATCGGTGACTCGTTCGTGCAGGCGGTGCGCGAAACCTACGGACTCACCGTCGCCACCTTCACCGCGATCGGCCAGATGATCGCGGGCACGCGCAGCACGCGCGATCTCTCGGGTCCGCTGCGCATCGCCGAGATCAGCGGCGACATGGCGCAGAACGGTTTCTACAATTTCTTCTGGTTTCTCGGCGTCCTTTCGCTCCACCTTTGCATAATCAACCTGCTGCCGGTTCCGATGCTCGACGGCGGCCATCTGCTGTTCTACGGATTCGAGGCGCTGCGGGGAAAACCGCTCGGGCAGCGCGCACAGGAATATGGTTTCCGTATTGGCTTGGCTCTGGTAATAACCCTCATGGTCTTCGCGACCTGGAACGATCTGGTCCACCTCAAGGTCATCGAGTCGATCCGGAGCCTGTTCGTCTAGCGACGGGCTCGCGGGGTCACGAAACCGCCTCGGCGCTCGTAGGGGAGCTTGAGAGGCGCTTGCAGGGAACGAAGAGGGCAGGGGGAGGCACGTGCGTCATTTCGGACTGTTCGCCGCCGGGATCGTCATGGCCGCGCAAATCTGCGCGGCGGATGCGGTCCAGGCTCAGGCGCGACGCGGAGATCTGATTCAGCGAATCGCGGTCGAAGGCACGAACCGCATCGATCCGGAAACGGTCGGCTCCTATCTTCTGGTCAAGGTGGGCGAGCCTTACGATGCCGCCAAGGTCGATCAGTCGCTGAAGGCGCTGTTCGCGACCGGGCTGTTCGCCGACGTGACGATCCGCCGCGATGGCGCGACGCTCGTCGTGCGCGTCGTCGAGAATCCGATCATCAATCGCATCGCCTACGAAGGCAACCGTAAGCTGAAGGATGCCGACATCGCCGGCGAAGTGCCGCTGCGCGCGCGTTCGGTCTACTCCAAAGCCGCGGTCGAAGCGGCGGTGAAGCGCATTCTCGAGCTCTACCGCGCGACGGGCCGGTTCGGCGCGACGGTGGCGCCCAAGATCATCGAATTGCCGCAGAACCGCGTGAACCTCGTCTTCGAGATCAACGAGGGCGACGTCACCGCGATCCGCCGCATCCGCTTCGTCGGCAACCGCTACTTCGGCGACGGAAGCTTGCGCGAGGAGATCGAAACGAAGGAGAGCGCGTTCTGGCGCTTCTTCGGCACGTCCGACGTCTACGACGCCGACAAGCTCGCGGCGGACCGGGAGAAGCTCCGCAAGTTCTACCTCTCGCGCGGCTTCGCCGACATGCGCGTCGTGTCGGCTGTGGCGGAGCTCACGCCCGACAAGACCGCGTTCTTCATCACGTTCACGATTCACGAGGGCGACCGCTACCGCTTCGGCAAGATCGACGTCGTCTCGAATCTGAAAGGCGTGCAGGCCGACGAGTTCAAGCGCGGCCTCCGCGCGCGCGAGGGCCGCCGCTTCGACGGGGACGCGATCGAGGCCACGATCGAGTCGCTCACCAGCATCGCCGGGTCGATGGGCTACGCATTCGTGCGCGTGAACCCGATCGCGACGCCGGATCGCGAGAAAAAGACGGTCGCGGTGACGTTCGACATCCGCGAGGGCCCCAAGGTCTTCGTCGAGCGCATCGAAATTCGCGGCAACCTCCGCACGCGCGACGAGGTCATCCGCCGCGAGATGCGGATCAACGAGGGCGACGCCTTCAACGCGGAGCGCATCCGCCTCTCGCAGCGCCGCCTGGTAAACCTCGAATACTTCGACAAGGTGGATATCCAGCCGCGCGAGGGCTCGTCGCCGGACAAGGCGGTGATCGTCATCTCGGTGCAGGAGAAGTCGACCGGCGAGTTCAGTATCGGCGCCGGCTTCGCCACCGACGAAGGCGTGCTCGGCAGCATCGGCATCCGCGAGAAGAATTTCATGGGGCGCGGCCAGGATCTGGGCGCCTCGTTCTTCATCTCGCAGCGCACGATCGGCGCCGATATCAGCTTCACGGAGCCGTACTTCCTGGAGCGCAACCTCGCCCTCGGCGTCGATCTCTTCCGCCGCGAGCGCGACTTTACGGATGAAGGCGGGTTCGGCACGCGCGAAACCGGCTTCCGCGTCAGGCTGGGCTGGCGGATCACCGAGGACCTGACCCAGTCGTTTTCGTACGAGGTGAGCGACAAGCGCGTGCGCAACATCGCGACGACCGCGTCCCCGCTCATCCGGGCCGAAGAGGGCAAGACGACGGTCATGCAAGTGGCCACGACCCTTACCTACGACACGCGCGACAACCGCTTCACGCCGACCGAGGGCTTTGTCGTGTCGGGCACGGTCGCCTACGGCGCGCCGCCAGGATCGCTGCACTATATCAAGGGCGTCCTGCGCGGCGCCTACCATTACACGGTGACGCCGGGCTGGGTGGTGAGCGTTCTCGGCGAGGCCGGCATCGTCGAAGGTATCGGGCAGCGGGTCCGCCTCAACGAGCGGTTCTTCCTAGGCGGCGATTCGCTGCGCGGGTTCCGCTACGGCGGCGTCGGTCCCCGCGACGCAATTACGGGAGACACGCTCGGCGGCAACAAGTACTATGTGGTGACGACCGAGTTGGCATTTCCGCTCGGACTGCCCAAGGAGTTCGGAATCCAGGGACGCCTGTTCGCCGATGTCGGCAGCTCGTTCGACATCGACCTCAGCGACCCCCGGGTTCTCGAGCGTACCGCGCCGCGTATCGCGGCCGGTGTCGGGGTGTCGTGGCAATCGCCGTTCGGCCCGTTGCGCGTCGATCTGGGCTATCCGATCGTCAAATTCGAGGGGGACAAGACGCAGGTCTTCCACTTCCGTTTCGGCGCGCGTTTCTAAGCCAAACCCATAGGTGTTCCGATGAAGCAATTCCTCACAGTCATCATGCTGGCCGCGCCTTTGGCGCTGGCGGCCGCCGCGTCCGCGCAGCAGGCCGAAAAAGCGCCGCTCGTGGTCGCCGTCGTCGACGGCGGCAAGCTCACGCAGTCGGCCAAGGCGATGAAATCGGCGCAGGACGAGGCGGAGAAGCTCGCCAAGCGCTTCGACGCCGATTTCGCCGGCGAGCAGAAGAAGCTACAGGCCGAGTACCAGCAGCTCGAAAAGGACCGGCTCAAGATCACCGGCCAGGAATACGACCAGCGTCTGCAGCGCCTGAACGCGCGCTTCGCCGAAGTGCGCCGCACGGCGCAAATCCGGCAGGAGCAGATGTCGCGCGCCGTTCGCTATGTCCAGTTCCAATTCCGCGCCGAGGTGGTGAAGGTCATCCAGGCGATGTCGGTCGAATCGGGCTACACGCTCGTCATCGAAAAGAGCGCGCTGCTGCACGCGGCGGCGGCGCTCGACATTACCGACAAGGTACTGGAACGGCTCGACAAGTCGCAGGTACAGGTGAAGTTCGAGTTTCCGCCGAAGGCGGAGCCGAGCGCGCCCGCGACGCCGACGATTCCGGCCGCGCCCGAAAAGAATCCGCCGGCGGCCCCGGCGCCGAAGAAGACCAACTGAGCCGGAAGGCGGCGGATCTTCACGCGATGCGCCGCCGCCCGCCCTGTCCATGACCGCCGAACCGCCGGGCCAGACCGTCAGGAGCGGGGATATCGCCCGCATTATGGCGCTGCTTCCGCATCGCTATCCGTTCCTGATGGTGGACCGGATGGTGGAGATGGTGCTGGGCGAGCGCGCCGTGGGACTCAAGAACGTCTCGGTCAACGAGCCGCACTTCCAGGGGCATTTCCCCGGCGAGCCGATCATGCCGGGCGTGTTGCTGATCGAGGCCATGGCGCAGACGGCCGGCGCGCTCGTGGTCGAGACGCTTGGCGACGCGATGCACGGGAAGCTCGTCTATTTCATGTCGATCGAGGACGCGCGCTTCCGCCAGCCCGTCCGGCCCGGCGACCAGATCTTCATCCACGTCGAGAAGGTCCACGCGCGCAGGCTCGTCTGGAAGTTCAAGGGCGAGTGCCGCGTCGCGGACAAGGTCGTGGCGGACGCAACTTATACGGCGATGATCGTCGACCGCGGATGACCGGAATTCATTCGACCGCCATCGTGGCTCCCGGCGCAAAGCTCGGCGCCGGCGTCGCGATCGGCCCCTACAGCATCGTCGGCGAGCATGTCGTGCTCGAAGACGGCGTGTCGCTGGCATCGCACGTCGTCGTCGACGGGCACACGCGCATCGGGCCGCGCACGCTCGTGTATCCGTTCGCGTCGCTCGGCCAGGGCCCGCAGCACCTGAAATACGCCGGCGAGCCGACGCGGCTCGTGATCGGCGCCGACAACGTGATCCGCGAGCACGTGACGATGAACACCGGCACGGCGCAGGGCGGCGGCATCACGACCGTCGGCGACCGCAATTTCTTCATGGCCAGCAGCCACGTCGCGCACGATTGCCACGTCGGCAGCCACGTCGTCATGGCCAACAACGCCGTGCTCGGCGGCCACGTCACGGTGGGCGACTATTGCGTCTTCGGCGGCAACGCGGCGATCCATCAGTTCGTGCGCATCGGCCGCTATGCGATGATCACCGGCGCGTGCGGCGTGGCCGAAGACGTGATCCCCTACGGCATGGCCTATCCGCTGTTCAACACGCGCGCGAGCCTCGCCGGTCTCAACCTCGTCGGCCTGAAGCGGCGGGGCGCGTCGCGCGAGCAGATTCACACCCTGCGCACCGCCTACCGGCTCTTGTTCGCGGAAGAGGGCACGCTAAAAGAGCGCGTCGAGGACGTGGCCGAAATGTACCGCGACCACGAAGCGGTCATGGAAATCGTCGCATTCATCCGTGCCGACGCGAGCCGCAGCATCTGCCTTCCCACAACCGGCCGGCAAGCCCCTGTCTAGGCTTGCGATCATCGCCGGCGGCGGCGCTCTGCCCGGGCTCGTGATCCAAGCCTGCCGCGAGGCCGGGCGGCCGTTCTTCGTGCTGGCGCTGGAAGGCCAGGCCGACGAAGGCGCCTTCGAGGGCGTGCCGCATGCCTGGTGCCGGCTCGGCGCGGCGGCCAAGGGCGAGAAGATCCTGCGCGAGTTCGATCCGCAGGAGATGGTGTTCGTCGGCAAGGTGCGGCGGCCGTCGCTCAAGGAAATCCGCCCGGATTGGCGCGCGCTCAAGGTGATCGTGAAGGCGACCGCGCGCGCGCTCGGCGACGACGGCCTCCTGCGCGCGATCATCCGCGAGGTCGAGGCCGAGGGCGTCAAGGTCGTGGGCCCGCACGAATTGGTCCGCGGCCTGCTCGCGGTGGAAGGGCCCTACGGCCGCGTGAAGCCCGACCGCCAGGCGCGCATCGACATCGCGCGCGGCATGGAGGCGGCCAAGGCGGTCGGATCGCTCGATATCGGCCAGGCCGCCGTGGTGCAGCAGGGCATCGTGCTCGGGCTCGAGGCGATCGAGGGCACGGACGCGCTGGTGGCGCGCGCCAGCGCGCTCCAGCGCAAGGGCCCCGGCGGCGTGCTCGTGAAGGCGCCGAAGCCGCGCCAGGAGCGGCGCATCGATCTGCCCGGAGTCGGCGTGGACACGGTCGAGGCCGTGGCCAGGGCAGGGCTGCGCGGCATTGCCGTGGAGGCGGGTGGTGCGCTCGTCATCGACCGCGCCAAGGTGACGGCCCGCGCCGACGCGCTCGGCGTGTTCGTCGTGGGTCTTCCGCCCGCCGCGAAGGGCGCCCCGTGACGCGCGCGCCATGAGCGCAAGCGGCCCGCTCATCTACGTCACCGCCGGCGAGCCTTCGGGCGATCTGCTCGGCGCCAACCTCATGCAGGCGCTCAAGGAGGCGACCGGCGGCGCCGTCCGCTTTGCCGGCATCGGCGGCGAGCGCATGCAGGCCGAGGGGCTCGCGACGCTGTTCCCGATGTCGGAGCTTTCGCTGATGGGCTTCGAGGTCGTGCCGAAGCTGCCGAAGCTGTTCGCGCGCATCCGCGAGACGGTCGGCGACATCCGCGCGCGCCGGCCCGACGCGCTCGTCACGATCGACGCGCAGGGCTTCTCGAAGCGCATCGGCAAGAAGCTCGAGGGCGCGCCGTTCCCGATCATTCAATACGTGGCGCCCACGGTCTGGGCCTGGAAGCCGTGGCGCGCGCGCACGGTCGCGCGATACCTCACCCACCTGCTCACGATCTTTCCGTTCGAGGCGCGCTTCTTCGACCGCTTCGGCCTGCCGAACACCTTCGTCGGACATCTCGCGGCCGAGCGCGCGGGCCGCGCCGCCGAGTACGCGCCCGAGGGCGCCGCGCTGCGCGCGCGGCTCGGCATCACGCCCGGCGCGCCGGTCTTGTGCGCGTTGCCGGGCAGCCGGCGCGGCGAGATTCGCCGCCACATCGATCTGTTCGGCAAGACCGTGGCGCTGCTCGCGCGCCGCCTGCCCGGGCTCGTCTGCATCGCGCCGACCGTGCCGGCGGTGGCCGAGCGCGTCGAGGCCGCGGCGCGGCAGTGGGCGGTGCCGGTCCACGTCTTGCGCGATCCCGCGCAGAAATACGCCGCTTTCGCGGCCGCCAGCGTGGCGCTCGCCGCCTCGGGCACGGTCACGACCGAGACCAGCTTCGCGGGCCTGCCGACGGTGGTCATGTACCGCGTTAACCCGGTCTCGGCGCAGCTCTTCCGCTTCGTGCTCAAGACCAAGTGGCTGCGCTTCGTCTCGGCCGTGAATCTCGTGCTCGACCGCGCCGTGCTGCCGGAGTTCCTCCAGCACCAGGCCACGCCCGAGGCGCTCGCCGGCGCGCTCGAGCGGCTCGTGACCGATCCGGCCGCGCGCGCGGAGCAGCTTGCGGGAATCCAGGAAGCGGTCCAACTTCTCTCGGTCGGCGGCGAGCGCCCGAGCCGCATCGCCGCCCGAACGATCCTCGACGTCATCGCGCAATGGAGAGCAGCCCATGGCTCCGGACAAGATTGAAGCCCACGCGCCCGCGCAGCCCGC
>CAYZSG010000177.1:0-11496 GCA_964481045.1 uncultured Candidatus Odyssella sp.
CCGGCGAGCAAAGCGCGGTAGGCCGCGGCGGCGCGAATTTGGCCCGGCTGGCCGCGCAGCGCGTGCAGGCGCGGATCGAACGGCGTGTCGCTGCCCATCGCCGCATCGACCGAGAGCGCGCCGGTTGCGATGGCAGCGCGGAACAGGCGCTCGGCGCGCAGGAAGTTGACCAGCGCCAGCGCGGTCGAAACCTGCGTGCCGTTGATGAGCGCGAGGCCTTCCTTGGCCGCAAGCACGAGCGGTGCGAGGCCGGCGCGGCGCAGGCCCTCGGCGGCCGGCATCCGCTCGCCGCCGAGGCGCACTTCCCCTTCGCCGATCAGCGGCAGGCAGAGATGCGCGAGCGGCGCGAGATCGCCCGAGGCGCCGACCGAGCCGCGCTCGGGCACCACCGGCAGCAGGCCGGCATTGGCGAAATCGAGCAGGCGCTGGATCACCGGCGGGCGCACGCCCGAATGGCCACGCGCGAGCGCGTTGGCCTTCAGGATCAGCGTAAGGCGCACGACCTCATCGGGCAGCGGCGCGCCCACGCCGGCGGCGTGGCTCAGCAACAGCCGGCGCTGCAGGTCGCGGAGCAGGCCGTCGGGGATGCGCGTGCGCGCGAGCTTTCCGAAGCCGGTGTTGACGCCATAGACCGGCTCGTGGCGCGCCAGCGCCGCCTCCACCGCCGCGGCCGCCGCTGCGATGGCGGGTGCTGCGCCGGGCGCGAGGGATACGGGCCCGGAATCACCGAGCAGGCGGCCGATATCGTCGAGCGCGAGCCCGCCGGGGGTGAGAACGAAGTTCATGGCCCGACTGTAGCCCGAAACCGTGGCGGCTGTGAGCCGCGCGCGCTTCGGGCTAGGATGATCGCCATGACCGGCGCCACGGCAGAGCGGCTTTCCGGCGTCCGCCGCGCGGCGCGGCTGGCGCTCGATCTCGTGCTGCCGCCGCTGTGCCTCTCGTGCCGCAAGCCGGTGGGCGAGCCGGGCGCGCTCTGCCCCGAGTGCTGGGGCGCCATCCGCTTCATCGGGCCGCCGCAGTGCGACCGCTGCGGGCTGCCGTTCGAGCACGCGCAGGCCACGGGCGTGTGCGGCGAATGCCTCGCGCACCCGCCTTCGTTCGGCCGCGCCCGCGCCGTGATGCGCTATGACGAGGCGAGCAAGCCGCTGATCCTGCGTTTCAAGAACGCCGACCGCGTGCACGCCGCGCCGGCCTTGGCGCGCTGGATCGGCCGCAGCGGCGCGGAGGTGTTGGCGGCGGCCGAGCTGATCGTGCCGGTGCCGCTGCATTGGCGGCGCCTGTTCCGCCGCCGCTACAACCAGTCGGCGCTGCTGGCGCGCGCGCTGTCGCGGCAGACCGGCATCGCCTGGTCGCCCGATGCGCTGGCCCGCATCAAGCCTACGCCGAGCCAGGGCGGGCTCGGCGCGCGCGAGCGGCGGCTCAACGTGCGCGGCGCGTTCAAGGTGCCGCCGCGGCGCCGGCCGCTCGTCTGGGGCAAGCGCATCGTGCTGATCGACGACGTGCTGACGACGGGCGCCACGCTCGATTCGGCGGCCCGCGCGCTGCTGCGCGCCGGCGCCACGGCCGTGGATGCGCTCGCCATTGCACGCGTTCTCAAAGCCGATTAAGAGAACGTGCGGGGCATGACTTGACAGGCGCAGGCGAGCGGGCACTTTTGAGCCCGAATGCCCGGAGCACCCAATGGCCGCGCCGTTGCACGCAACCCTCGATGAAGCCAGGCAGGCGCCGATCCCGGCCGGATTCCGTTCCGCCGAGCTGATGCGGCACGGCTCGATGGCGCTGCGCTACTACGCGCCCTCGGGCAGCGACCCGCAGACCCCGCACGAGCAGGACGAGATCTACATCGTCTCCAGCGGCCGCGGCACCTTCGCCTGCGGCGAGCGCCGCGTGGACTTCGGGCCCGGCGACGCGCTGTTCGCGCCGGCCGGCGCCGCGCACTGCTTCGAATCCTTCAGCGCCGATTTCAGCACCTGGGTCGTATTCTACGGCCCCAAGGGAGGGGAACATGGCTGAACCCGTCTCGGCCCAGCGCCGCCTGCGCGGCTCCACCTGGCCGGTGCAGCGCTCGCTCGACAAGATCCCGGTGCTCGAGCCGCTGCCCGAGGCGGTGCGGCGCGAACTCGAGAAGCGCTGCGTGTGGAAGGAATACAAGAACGACGAGCAGATCATCGACCGCGAGAGCGAGAGCCGCGACGTGTATTTCGTCGTGGGCGGCGTCGTGCGGATCGTGAACTATTCCTATTCCGGCCGCGAGGTGAGCTATGACGAGATCCGCGCCGGCGGCATGTTCGGCGAGCTCTCGGCGATCGACGGCAAGCCGCGCTCGGCCAGCGTCGTGTCGATCAAGCGAGCGCTGATCGCCTCGCTGGCGCCCGAGCTGTTCAAGAAGGCGATGCGCGAGCATCCGGAATTCGCCGTCTCCGTCATCGAGCGGCTCGCCGCCATCATCCGCGCGTCGAACGAGAGGATCATGGATCTCTCGACGCTCGGCGCCTACACGCGGGTCTATGCCGAGATCCTCCGGCTCGCGCGCACGCTGGCGAAGGACGACGCCGAATCCGCGCTGATCGATCCGCTGCCGGTCCACTCCGATCTCGCGGCGCGTTGCGGGACGACGCGCGAGACCGTGGCGCGCGCGGTGAGCGACCTCATCAAGAAGGGGATCGCCGAGAAGCAGGGCTCCGGCCTCGCCATCAAGGATCTCTGGGGCCTCAAAGACATCGTCGAGGGCGGCGACGAGGGCTGAGGCCGGAGTTTCCGTCCGCGGGATGGCCGGCCTGCAACCGCCGCATGGACTCGCGCGGGCGCGCCGTATTATCCTCCGAAGCATAGAAATCTAAGCTTCGAGGGAGGATAACGTGCCGAGATTCGCCCCGCTGGCCGCGGCCGGCCTTGCCGCGTCGATCGCGTTCGCAGCCGCCGCGTCCGCCGAAACCGTTCTCCGCTACACCGAACCGAGCGTCAACCGCGGCGAGCGCGCTGCGGCGATGAACTGGTTCGCCGCGGACGTGGCCAAGCGCACCAACGGCGCGCTCAAGATCAACTTCTTCTGGGGCGGTTCGCTGATGGACGCGCGCTCGTCGCTGAAGGGCGTCGGCGACCGCGCGGCCGAGATGGGCTCCATCGTCGGCAGCTACACCGCGCGCGAGATGCTGCCCTACAACGTGGGCGACCTGCCGGTGGGTTCCTCCGACGTGTGGGTGGGCCTGCGCGCGATGTACGAGCTCGTCACCACCTCGCCCGACTTGAAGAAGGCGTTCGACGCCGCCAACGTCGTCTATCTCTCGAACTTCACGACGACCGAGGTGCAGCTGATCTGCAAGAACAAGGTGATCGCGAAGGTCGAGGATCTGAGAGGCGTGAAGATACGCTCGGCCGGCTTCTACGGCCAGGTGCTGGAGAGCCTCGGCGCCAGCGTGCTGCGCTTCTCGGGCACCGAGGCGAACCGCGCGCTCGATGCCGGCACGATCACCTGCAACCACAACTACCTCTACGGCATGCGCATCCTGCGCGACTACGAGGCGGCGAAGGACATCATCAAGCTCGACTGGGGCCAGCACCTCGCCTGGGCCGTGATCGTCAACAAGGAAGTGTTCGAGAAGCTGCCGGCGGACCAGCAGAAGGCGCTGCGCGAAGCCGGCAGCGCCATGGTCGACAAGGTGGCGGAGCTGATGATCAGCGCGAACGACAACGCGCTGGCGGCGATGAAGGCCGGCATCGACGGGCACAAGGTGAACGTCCACGAATTCCCGGCCGCCGAGAAGGAAAAGCTGCTGAAGGCCGGCGAGAAGTATTTCGAGGACTGGAAATCGAAGACCAACGCGGCCGGTTACTCCGCCGACCGCATCCTCGCGCAATACCGCGCGCACATGGACAAGTACGAAGCGGAGCGCAAGGCGAAGAACTATCCCTGGAAGCGGTAGCGCCTCCATGGAGGCCGCTTTCCGGCTGATCGAGCGCATCGCCATCGCCATCGCGGCGGTGGCGGTGCTCGCCGCCGGGGCGATCATCTGCATCAACATCGCCGGGCGGACGGCGTTCCGCTTCGGCATTCCCGATGCCGAGATCATCATCCAGGACCTGATGGTGCTGGCGGTGCTGCTGCCGCTGGCAACCGTGGCCGGCCGGCGCGCGCACATCACGGTCGATCTCTTCGTGCGCAAGCTCTCGCCCCGCGCGCAGCGCCGGCTCAACGCGACGATGGGTGTGATCTCGGTGCTGTTCCTGATCCCGATCGTCTGGAGCGGCTGGACGAATTTCTCGTCGGCGTGGCGCACCGGCGGCTACTACGACGGCGGGCTCGAGATCGCGGAGTGGCCAGGCCGCCTCGCCTTCCTCGTCGGCATGCTGATCTTCGTCGCGCGCTCGATCCATCGCGTCTTCAGCGACTACGCGCCGGCGGAAGCGGGCGCGGCCGAGGCCAAGACCGGACACTGAGAGATGGACCCGATCCTCCTCGGCGGCCTCGCCTTCGCGGTGGCGATGCTATTCATCGCGCTGCGCATGCCGATCGGCTTCGCGCTCGGCGGCGTGGCCTTCGTGGCGACGTTCATTCTGTACGCGTGGCCCGAGGGCAAGGCCTTCGACCTCGACTCCGCGGTGCGGCCGACCCTGCGTCTGGTCTCGAGCAGCAGCTTCAGCTTCGTGCATTCCTACGAGCTGAGCCTGGTGCCGCTCTACATCGCGCTCGGCACGATCGCGTTCCGCACTGGCATCACGACCGACATCTATCACGCGGTGCGCGTGTGGCTGGCGCGCGTGCCCGGCGGGCTCGGCATCGCCTCGATCCTTGGCTGCGGCGGCTTCTCGGCCATCACCGGATCGAGCGTGGCCTGCGCCGCCACGTTCGGCCGCATCGCGGTGCCGGAAATGCTGCGCTTCGGCTATGCGCCGCGCTTTGCCACCGCGACCGTGGCGACCGGCGGCACGCTGGGCTCGCTGATCCCGCCGAGCGTGCCTTTCGTGATTTACGGCATCTTTGCCGAGCAATCGATCTCGAAGCTGTTTCTCGCCGGCGTGCTGCCGGGCATCCTTTCGATGCTCGCCTACATCGTCGTCGTGATCTGGTGGGCGCGCGTGCGGCCGCAAGACGTGCCTTCGCCCGGCCTCCGCTTCACCCGCCGCGACTACTTCACGGCGATGCTGAAGGCGTGGCCGGCGGCACTGCTGTTCCTGATCATCGTCGTCGGCATCTACGGCGGCATCTTCACGGCCACCGAGGCCGCGGCCGTTTCGGTGGCGGCGGCGCTCGCGATCGGCATCTTCGGGCGCCGCCTCTCGCTCGCCGATTTCAAGCTCGCCATGTCGGAGACGGTGGTGCAGACGGCGAGCATCTTCTTCGTCGCGATTGGCGCGAAGATGTTCGCGACGTTCATCGCTCTCACCGGCGCCACGAATGGCGTCGTCGCCTGGATGGGCGCGCTCGGCCTTTCGCAGTGGTCGCTGATGCTGGCCGTGGTGCTGCTCTATCTCGTGATGGGCATGTTCCTCGACCCGCTCGGCATCCTGCTGCTGACACTGCCCGTACTGGTGCCGCTGATGCAGGGCACCGGCATCGATCTCATCTGGTTCGGCGTCATCGTCGTGAAGATGCTGGAGGTGGGACTCATCACGCCGCCTGTGGGATTCAACGTGTTCGTGATCCACACCTCGACCGACGGCAAGGTGCCGGTGGACGTCATCTTTTCCGGAGTCTGGCGGTTCCTGGTGATCGAGATCTTCGTGGTCGCGGCGCTGCTCGCGTTTCCGATCATATCCACCTGGCTGCCGCGCACGATGGGATGAGGCAAGCATGAATCAGCCGCTGGTTTCGCGCACCTACTGGCGCGGCACTTGGATCCGTTTTCGCGAGAAGGTGGATTTCGCCGACCTCGAACAGGCGACGGTGAACGCGCAGGACGGCGCGCAGGTACGCGGCCTCTATTGGACGCCCAAGGGGCGACGCGCGCGCGTGGCGGTGATGGCCGCGCATCCGCGCGTCGATTTCAGCCAGCACTACGCGTTCCCGGAATTGCTGCGCGCCGGCTATGCCTGCCTTGGCGCCAATTTGCGCTCGATCAACAACGATGTGAATTGCGTGCACGAGCAGCTCCTGCTCGACCTGGGCGCCTACGCGAACTGGCTCAAGGACGAAAAGGGCATCGAGAAGATCGTGTGGCTCGGCAATTCGGGCGGCGGATCGCTCGGCGGTTTCTATCAGCAGCAGGCCGTGGCGGCGCCGGCCGCGCGCATCGCCAAGACACCGGCGGGGCGGCCGGTCCCGCTCGCCGCCGCGACTCTGCCGCCGTTCGACGCGATGATCATCTCCGCCGCGCATACCGGCCAGGGGCTGATCATGAACGACGTGATCGACCCCGCCGTCGTCGACGAGAAGGATCCGCTGCTGACCGACCCCGCGCTCGATCTCTACGATCCGCGCAATGGCTTCAAGCCGGCGCCGCAATGGAGCGAATACGACGACGCGTTCCTGAAGCGTTATCGCGCGGCGCAGGTGGCGCGCGTGGCGCGCATCGATGCGATCGCACGCGGCATGATCGAGCGCCAGGCGGATGCCGAGGCGACCCGCGCCGACCCCGCCTTCGCCAGCCTGCCGTTCGAGCGGCAGCGCGCGATCCAGCAGCGCGCCTCGTTCCAGCCAGTGATGACCGTCTATCGCACGATGGCCAACCCCAACTACGTCGATCGCCGGCTCGATCCCTCGAACCGCGGCTATGGCTGCCTGCTGAGCGAGCGGCCCGATCTGATGAACTACCAGCTCCTGGGCTTCGGCCGGCTGCAGACGCCGGATGCCTGGCTTTCCACCTGGTCGGGGCTTTCGAGCAACGCGAACCTGCTCAAGACCGCCGCCGCCGTGACCGTGCCGACGGCGCTCGTCAACGCCGGGCGCGACCGCGACGTCTATCCCGAGGCGCATTCCAAGGCGGCTTTCCGCGCGCTCGGCGCCAAGGACAAAGCCTATTTCGACTTCCCCGACCGGCTTCACTATTTCGAGCCGAACGAGGGCGAAGACCCCGCGCTTCCGGTGCGCGAGCAGATGGGCAAGGTGATCCCCTGGCTCCAGGAACGCTGCCCGGCCTAGCCGCGTAAACCATCTGCCGGTCTTTATCCGGCATGCTATTTGCGTCACAATCGGATGGTGAGCGATCCGCCGCGGGGTTGGGGCGCGGCGGCGCGGAGAGAAAGATGCCCAAGGTCGAAATCTATACGACGGCGCTGTGCCCCTATTGCTCGTCGGCGAAGGCTTTGCTCGATCGCAAGGGGGTTTCCTACGAGGAAACCGACGTGACCTTCGATCCCGAGAAGCGCAAGGACGTGATGAAGCGGTCGGGCCAGCGCACGGTTCCGCAGATCTGGATCGGCGACCAGCACGTCGGCGGCTGCGACGACCTCTACGCGCTCGACGCCGAGGGCAAGCTCGACCCGATGCTGAAGGCAGCGCCGTGAGCGCGACATTCAAGGCCGCCTGCGTGCAGGTGACGGCGGGGCGCGAGCTCGCCCCGAACATCGAGACGGCGGTACGGCTCGGCCGTGAGGCGCGCCGCATGGGCGCCGATTTCATCACGTTTCCCGAGAACGTGACGATGATCGAGCCCGTCGGCGCCGACGCGGTCCGGAAGGCGCTGCCCGAGGCCGAGCATCCGGCCATTCCCGCCTTCCGCGCGCTGGCGTGCGAGACCGGCGCGTGGATCCTCGGCGGATCGCTGTCGATCAAGCTGAGCGAGATGAAATACGCGAACCGCGCGCTGCTTTACGATCCGGCCGGCAACATCGCCGCGCGCTACGACAAGCTGCATCTGTTCGACGTCGATCTCGCCGGCGGCGAGCGCTATCGCGAATCCGAGCGCATCGTGCCCGGCGAGCGCGCGGTAACGGCGCCGCTCCCCTGGGGCGTGCTCGGCATGACGATCTGCTACGACATTCGCTTCCCGCAGCTCTATCGCGCACTGGCCAAGGCCGGCGCCACGATGTTCACCGTGCCGGCCGCGTTCACCGAGCAGACCGGGCGCGCGCACTGGCACATCCTCATGCGCGCGCGCGCGATCGAGTGCGGCGCATTCGTGCTCGCGGCCGCGCAGTGCGGGACTCACGCGCAAGGCCGTCGCACCTATGGCCACTCGCTGATCGTCGATCCCTGGGGCGAGGTGCTCGCCGATGGCGGCGAGAGCGAGGGCGTGGTCGTGGCCGAGATCGATCCGGCCAAATCCGCCGAGGCGCGCCGGCGCATTCCGGCGCTGCAGCACGATCGGACTTTCGCCGGCCCGGCGGCCCTCAAAAACGCGGCCGAGTGAGCGCCCACGCGCCATTAACCTTCTGCGCTTAGCGCATTTTTACCGCCGCGGACGCATGTAGCTGCCGTTAACCCCGGCGGCAATCCGATCATGCGCGCGCTCTGCGTTCTGTGCCTTGCGCTCTTCGCGGCGTTCACCGGTGCTGCGCCCGTGAACGGCCAGACGGCGAATCTCACGCTCGGCACCGCGCGGCCGGGCGGCACCTATGTGATCTATGGCGGCTTCGTCGCGCGGCTGATCGCGAAGGAAGCGCGCGTGCCGGTCGCGACGCGCGAGACCGACGGCCCCAACGACAACATCGTGCTGCTGAGCGAGAAGAAGATCGATCTCGGCATGACGACGATGGGCATCGCGCATCAGGCCTGGAACGCCGGCGCGCCCTGGACGAAGGGCAGGAAGTTCCGCGAGATCCGCGCCCTCTTCCCCATGTACGACACGCCGTTCCACTTCATCGTGCTCGAGAAGAGCGACATCCGCTCGGTGAAGGACATGGCGAAGCGCCGGATCGGCGTCGGCCCGAAATCGGGCACGCCGGGCACCTATTTTCCGATGATGTTCAAGGCGATCGGCGTCGCGGCCGAATTCCAGTATGGCGGCGCCGCCGCGATGGCCGATCAGCTCATCGACGGCAAGATCGACGCGTTCGCCTTCGCCGCCGGCCTGCCGATCGACGCGTTCAGCATGATCGAGGACGAGCGCACGGTGCGCTTCATTCGCTACACCGACCAGGAGATTGCCGCGATCCGCAAGGCGATGCCGGAATTGACCGAAGCGGTGATCCCGAAGGCGACCTATCGCCAGCTCGACGGCAACCACAAGACGCTCGGCACGTTCAACTTCTTCATCGTGCACATGGACATGATCGACAGCCTCGCCTATCGCATCACCAAGGCGGTGATGGAGCAGAGCGGGCTGATCGTGAAAGGCCACGCCTCTGCCAAGGAGACCGTGCCGGAGAACTGGGACCGCAACACGTTCCTGCCCTACCACCCCGGCGCGCTCAAATACTTCGCCGAGAAGGGCATCAAGGTGCCGGCGCATCTGCGGCAATAGGCATTCCGAATGCACTCTCGCGGCGGCGCGCCATCGTAGAACGCGTCATCCCGACCGAAGCGGACGCGCAACGCCCCTACCGTTTTGTGTAGCGCTTGTAGTGGCCCTCGCCCTCGGCGTCTTCCCAGCCGAAGATCTTGCGCGTGACGAAATTGTAGACCTTCTTGCCGGTCTTGCGCCAAACGCGCGAGAAGATGCCGGGAGTCGACGCGATGCGCTTCTCGCGCGCGGTCATCGCCTCGGGGCAGTATTTGCGCTTGTGCTTCAGCAGATAGCGCAAGTCCTCGCGCGCCATGCGGCGGAACAGCCAGCCGCGCCGCGGCGCCACTTTCGCGAGCTGGAAATCGATCAGGAACGGCCGCCCGTCGGCCGTCACCAGCCAGTTCGGCTCCTTGGCGAGATCGTTGTGCGCGATGCCGAGCCGGTGCAGCCGGCGCAGGATGCCGAACGCCGCGCGGTAGAATCCGGGCTCGCGCACCTGCGCGGTCTTGAGCGCCTGCCCCTCCTGCCACGAGCGGCAGAGATAGCGCCCGTCCCAATGAAGAAGGTGCGGCGCGTGCGGATATCCGGCCTCGGTCACGCGGCGCAGCGCGCGCACTTCCTTGCGGATCATGAAATGCGCGAGCGGCTTGATCCACCACACCGAGGCGCCGACGTCGCGCATCACCACGAGCGCGTCGCCCCAGCGCTCGGGCCAGCGGCCGATCTCGACCTGGCTGAAGAAATCGGCCTTGAGCACGCGTTCGCGCTGCCAGCCGCGCTCGATCGCGCGCTTAGCCATTCGGATCCTCGCCGGCCGGCGTGATGAGGAAGTTGGCGTTGGCGCTGGTGACGGGCTTGGCGATATCGGCCTGCCACGCATAGGCGCGCACATTGGCGACGCGGCTGCCGAGCTTCGTCACCTCGGCGCGGGCGAAGGTGTCGTGCGGCCCCGCCGTGCGCAGATAGTCGAACGTGATCGTGATGGTTTTCGGGATCCGGACGCTGTCGAGCGTCCAGAGAAGCTGGAGGATCGCGGTCGTCTCGAGGAACGCGCCGACGACGCCGCCATGGATCGCCGGCAGCGCCGGATTGCCGATGATCTTGTCGGAGCTGGCCAGCTTCGCGGTGAGGACGCCGCCCTCGGCCGCGGCCGAGATGCCGAGAAAGCGCGCATAGGGAATCGCGTCGATGAAGCGGTTGATGTCGCCCGCCTCGCGCGCGGCGCGCACCAGATCGGCGAGGCCCGAGCTCATGGCTTCGCGAGCCTTTTCCCCGCGTTGCGCCGCACGAACATGAACGTGCCGGTGGCGGCGGCGACGAGATCGCGCGGATCGTCCTCGTACGCCTCGGCGCGCAGGAACGCGACGTGGCGCGTGAGCTTGTAGACCTCGGCGCGCGCATAGAGATCGCGCTGCGGCGTGGCCGGGCGGAGATAGTCGATGCGCAGATCGAGCGTGGCGACGCGCGAGGGCTCGTCGGGCGCGGTGATCACGGCGAGGCCGCACACCGTGTCGATCAGCGTCGTCACCGCGCCGCCATGGATGACGCCGGTTTCGGGATTGCCGACGAGGCGCTCCTGATAGGGCAGCTTCATGATCGCCATGCCGCGCGCGGCATGCACCGTCTCCATGCCGAGCTCGGAGACGTGCGGAATGATGCCGACATACTGGCGGATCAATTCGTCGGCGACGGTGAGGCGCTGGCTGGCGGCCATTGGGGGCGGGCGGACGGGAAAATCTCGGTGAAACCGGGCCTTGTCTTGTCAGCCCGGGGGCGCGAGGTCAAATTGACATCATGTCCGCCCCCGACTCCGATCCGCCGCAGGAGCGCCGCAGCCCCACCGGGCAAGCGGTCGGGCCCTCCGTTTACAAAGTGCCGCCCGGCGATGACCGCGAGCGCCTCGTCTGCACCGACTGCGGCTATATCCATTACGAGAATCCGAAGATCGTCGTGGGCTCGGTCATCGAGCACGACGGACGCGTGGTGCTGTGCCGGCGCGCGATCAACCCGCGCCGCGGCTTCTGGACCCTGCCGGCCGGCTATCTCGAGGCGCGCGAGACCGTGACGGACGGCGCGCGGCGCGAGGCGCTCGAGGAGGCGTGCGCCGAGATCGAAGTGGGCGACCTGTTCGCGGTCTACAACATTCCGCGCCTCTCGCAGGTTCACCTGTTCT
>CAYZSG010000178.1:0-7096 GCA_964481045.1 uncultured Candidatus Odyssella sp.
CGCGCGCGAGCGCGCAATTCGTCACTTCATCGCATCCGCCGGACGCAGCTTCTTCACTTCGTCGTCGGGCGGCATGAACTTGGCGCCGTCGGCGTAGTACCAGTCCTTCATCGTCGGCTTGCCGCCTTCGACCGTGGTGAGACCCACATAGGCGCCGAGCGTCGACTGCTGGTCGAGCGCGCGGAAGTGGTAGGGGCCCATCGGCGATTTGAGCTGGATGCCGCGCGCCGCCGCGATCAGCGATTCGGTGTCGGTCTTGCCGGCCTTCTGGAGGATGCCGGCCGCGGCATACATCCAGGTGTAGCCGACGATCGAGCCGAGGCGCGGATAGTCGTTGTACTTCGCCTGATAGGCCTTCACGAACGCGTCGTGCTCGGGCGTCTTGATCTTCGCCCACGGATAGCCGGTGACGATCCAGCCCTCCGGCATGTCGGCGCCGAGCGGATCGGCATATTCCGGCTCGCCGGTGAGCAAGCTCACCACCGTGCGGTCCTTGAACAGGCCGCGCGCGTTGCCTTCCTTGATGAACTTCGCGAGATCGCCGCCGAACGTCACGTTGTAGATCGCCTCGGGCGCAGCCTTGAGCAACGCCTGCACTTCCGCGCCGGCATCGATGCGGCCGAGCGCCGGCCACTGCTGCACGACGACCTCGACGTCAGGGCGCACCTTCTTCAGGTTCGCGATGAACGATTTCACCGCATCCTGGCCGTAGGCGTAGTTCGGCGCGATCGTCGCCCACTTCTTGGCCTTCGACTTCTTCGCCTCTTCCACCAGCATCAGCGCCTGCGAATTCGTGCTGGCGCGGAGGCGGAACGTGTAGCGGTTGCCCTTCTCCCACACGATCTGGTCCGCGAGCGGCTCGGCGGCGAGGAAGAACACCTTCTGCTGCGCGGCGAAATCGGTGACGGCGAGGCCGATGTGGGAAAGGAACGTGCCGCCGATCATGACGACCTTGTCCTTCACCACCATTTCCTCGGCGATCTTCACCGCGTCGCCGGGCTTGCCGCCGTCGTCGCGCGCGATCACCTCGAGCTTCTTGCCGAGCACGCCGCCGGCCTTGTTGATCTCCTCGAGCGCCAGTTCCCACGCCTTCTTGTAAGGCTGCGTGAAGCCGGGCATGCCCGAGTAGGAATTGATCTCGCCGATCTTGATCGTGTCCTGCGCGCCCGCGGCCGGGATCAGCCCCAGCACGGCGGCCGCGGCCGTCGATGCAAGCAGATAGCGCCTGTTGAGTTTCATTGCCGTCCTCCTCCTTTGCTCCCTGATTGAAACACTAGTCCTTATTCCGCCGCCTGCGCCTGTTGTTCCGCGCGGATCATGCGCTCGACGACGCGGCGGCCGCGCTGCGGGCCGTTGTCGATCACGAGCTTCACCGGCGGGCGCGCGGGCTTCTCGTCTTCCGCCGCCTGCACCGCCTCCAGCACCGCCACGTCTTCGCTGAACGCGTGGATGAGCTGGTCGGTCATCGTCTTCGAGACTTCGGCGTCGCCGGGCGCGAAGTTGCGCACCTGCATCCAGTGATAGTGCGAGCTCTTCTCGGTCTCGGGTGCGAAGAAATGGCACGAATAGGTGCGGTAGGCGCCGTCGCGGTCGGCGTCGCCGTGGCCCATGCCGACCGGGCCGCTGCCGAAATCCGTGATCGCCACCGACGGCGCGTAGTAATTGTAGTACTGCCAGCGGTCGCAGTTCGTATCGAGGCGCGTGAGCTTCCGGATGATCGGCACCGGCGGGCGGTCCAGCGTCCAGCGGATCACCGTCACGCGGTCGCCGTCCTGCTCGGTCTCCACCGGGATGTCGGCCATCTCCGGGCTGCCGAGCGTCGAGAGATGCACGAAGCTCACATGCATCGGATCGAGCAGATTGTCGGCGATGTTCTGATAGTGCGTGCGGACATAGGTGTAGGGGCCGCGGTTCGTCGTCCAGCCGGGCGCGCCATAGGCGGGGAGGCGGAACAGCTTGCGTTCGTCGGCGGCCGCAGCGTCGCCGGCCCAGACCCAGACGAGGCCGAGGTGGTCGACGGCGGGATAGGCGCGCACGCGCGCCTGCGCCGGAATGCTCGCCTGTCCCGGAATGCGGATGCAGGCGCCCGAGGGAGCGTAGGTCATCCCATGATAGCCGCACTCGACCGCGTCGCCTTTGAGCTTGCCCATCGAGAGCGGCATGAATTTGTGGCAGCAGCGGTCTTCGAGCGCGACCGGCGCGCCGGCCTCGGTGCGATAGAACACGAGCTTCTCGCCGAGCAGCGTGCGCGGCTGCAGCGCGCGGCCGAGATCGTGGCTCCAGAAGGCCGGATACCAGGCGTTACGCACGAAGCTCATGGCCGATGCCGTCTCCCTCTCTTTCGCTCAGCGCTGGCCGTCGCCGATCTTGATCTCGGCCGCCGTCATTCCGCCGGCGCGGTTGTGCACGCGCGGGCCCGTCGTCATCGCGAGCACGAACACGAGCTCGTGCGAACGCGGCGCGTCGGGCACGCGCACTTCCATCGCGTCGAAATGCGAGCGAACGTAGGCGGCGTTGATGTGGTGGATCGGAATGTCGATCGTCGCGCCGAGCCCGCCGACCTTCTTCGTGGACGGCACGATCGCCTTGGCGCCGCCGAGCAGTTCGCGCATCGCATAGCCGCCCGGCACGTGCCAGAGCGCGCCGTGTTCGAGTTCGCCGGCCTCGCCGACAATGGCGCCCTTGCCGTAAGCCTCGATCGATTTCGGATCGCCGCCGAGCGCGGCGACGAGCCGGCGCGACATTTCGAGGCCGAGCGGCTTCAGCGCCTCCATCATCGGCATGATGTCCGCCGCGTATTTCCCGGCATAGGGATTGTTCAGCACGGCGGCGACGGCGGCGCGCGTGCGCGAGCGCTCGGGGCGCGGGCCGCCTTCGTGCAGGATCTCCTCGGTGGTCACGACGAATTTCCGCACCTGGACGAGCTCGTTCTCGTAGGCCGTCGTGCGTGCGGCGGCTTTGGGATTCATCACGTTCATGCGTGCAAGCTCCATGCCATGCGTTTCTCGCGTGCCGCCGCCGGCGCGTCCGTGCCGCCGATGGCAATGCGCCGTCCCTGCAGCTCGATGTAAGCCGCCTCGATCAGCCCCGCTTCCCGATACGCGCGCGCGGCGCATTCACCGTGCGCTAGCGCCGCCGCGATCGAAGCGGAATCGAGCGCGCCCACGCTCACCGTGACGCGATGCTCGCGCAAATCGCTGTCGGGGTCCAGATCGCGCGCGGGCCGGCGTTCGATCGCCGGATCGTCTGTATTCACCGCATTGGCGATCATCGTTGCCGCTGCGTCGGCCGCGGCGGCGTCTAGCGCCAGCACTGTGGCCGAATCGGCGATGCCGAGCGAGAAGCTGCGCCCGCGCCAGCCGCTGGTCGCGATTCCGCGCACGGCATCTTCCGCCGCGACGCTCGCGGTCGCCGTGATCTTCGGCTTGGAGAGATCGCCGACGATGCCGGTTTCGAATCGCTCGCCGGGCGCGAGATGAATCGCGATGTCGCCGCCATTGTTCACGTAGGCCTTGGCGAGCGCGCGCCCGTCGATCATCGCCGCGAGCACCTCGTCCGCCACCGCGCCGGCGACGGCCGCCATCGGCGTGATGAATTCCGCCGCGAACGGCGCACATGCGCGCCACATGCGCCGGGCGACTTGCCCTTGCGCCACACAATTCTTGTCGTCCCCGGGGACGACAGGACTCCTGAGATTGGGAAGCTCGTGGACAAGCTCCGGGAGCACCGTCGCGAACCGCGTCCACGCCTGCTCATATGCGCTTGCGCACTCGCCGGCGTCGCCCCAGGCCCGCAGCACCAGATCGATGGGCCCGTGCTGGAAGTGCCAGCGCTGGCCTTGCAGCGGGGCGCGGGCCGCGCCGGAGGGTGCGAACGCGCTCATTCGGCCGGGTTCTTCGGCAGCGGCGCGCCGGGCCAGGGGCCTTGCGCGTGCCATTTCTGCACGTGGAGGCGATCGGCTTTCGCCACGTCGTCGATGCGGCGGATGCTGTCGGTGTGGCCGCCGAGCGCCGCGTAATCCTCGCGCCGCATCGTGAACTCGATCGGGGCCACGATCGCCGGCGTCGGCACGTGCCCGAAGGATTTCGCCGGCATCGTCGTCACGTCGACCATGAACGTGATGCCGCCGCCGGGCCAGACGTAAACGGGCGCGCCGCCCGAGGTGACGCGCGTGAGCGCATCCTTGACCGAGCGCGTGAGCCGCACCGGGTTCTCGGTGACGCCCGCGCGCAGCGAGCCGCCGGCGCCGGCCATGAACAGCACGGTCGAGAGCGCCGGCTCGCAATTCTCGCCGATACGCTCGACGGTCATCTTGAGATGCGCCGGCATCGGCGCCTTCTGCGGCTTGAGGTTCTCGTCGAGCACGAAGTATTCGGCGTGCTCGCCGGTGGTGCTCACCATCAGCAGGCGCAGGCCGGGCTTCGCGTTCTTGGCATCGATCTTCTCGATGATCTCGAGCGGGTCGTGGACATTCGTGCCGCCCCAGCCGGTGCCGGGCTCGGCCACCTGGAAATAGCGGCCCGGAGTCGATTTCCGTCCGCGCACCCGAATGCCGGCGACCGGCATGTCGAGGAATCGCCCCGCCTGGTGCTCGCTGAGCACGCCGGTGATGTGATCGTCGACGACGATGACTTCGTCGACATGGCCGAACCATTGCTTCGCGAAGATGCCGATCGTCGCCGAGCCGCAGCCGACGCGCATGCGCTCTTCCTGCTGGCCATTGATGACCGGCGGCTTGCCGGCCTGCACGGTGAGCGAGACGCCCTCATCGACCGTCATCGCCACCGCTTCGCCGCTGCACAGCTTCAGGAGCGTGTCGCAGGTGACGACGCCTTCCTTCTTCGAGCCGCCGGTGAGATGGCGCACGCCGCCGATCGAGAGCATCTGCGAGCCGTACTCGGCCGTCGTCACATGGCCGACCTGCTCGCCGTCCACGCGCACGGCGGCGGTTTCGTGGCCGACATGGCGGTCGGTGTCGATCTTCACCTTCACGCCGCAATAGCTGAAGATTCCCTCGGTCACGACCGTGACCATGTCGACGCCGTCGTGCTGGCTCGCGACGATGAACGGCGCCGGCTTGTAGTCGGGATAGGTCGTGCCGGCGCCGATGCCGGTGACGAACATCGGCGCGCCGGGAACGAGCTTGCCGTCCCAATCCTTGCCGGCGAACGGCACCATCGCGCCGCTCTTGTCGGCGATCTTCTGCGTGATCACGAAAGGATCGAGCCGCGCGAGCTTGCCGTTGACGTTGCCGTAGCGGTCGCAGGCGCCGGTGCGCCCGGCGCGGATGCGGCACAGCACCGGGCACGCGTCGCAGGTGACGATGCCCTCGTCGGCGGCCGGTTTCACCATTTCGTTCATCTGGAGACTCCCGCCTTGAGCAGCGCCTCGCGCACGCGGTGCGGGGTCGCCGGGGCGAAATGCATGCGTACGCCGGTGGCGTGATAAATCCCGCCGAAGATCGCCGGCGCGGTCGGGATCAGCGCGGGCTCGCCGATGCCCTTGGCGCCGTAGGGGCCGAGCGGCTCGGGATCCTCGACGAAGATCACCTCGATCTCCGGCACGTCGCCCACGGTCGGGATCAGGTAGTCGTGCAGGTTTTCGGTGCGGCCGGGCAGATACTCCTCCATCAGCGCAAGGCCAAGGCCCTGCGCGATGCCGCCATGCACCTGGCCTTCCACCTGCGTGGGATTGATCGCGCGGCCGACATCGTGCGCGGCCGCGATGCGGCGCACCTTCACGGTGCCGAGCTCGATATCCACTTCGACCTCGGCCATTTGCGCCGCGAAGGCATAGGTGGCGTAGGGAATGCCCTGGCCGTTCGCGTCGAGCTTCTGCGTCGGCGGATCGAACGTGCCTTCGCCCGAGAGCGAATCGCTATTCTTGTCGGCCGGCAGCGCGGCGAGATCGACGACGCGTCGCGTCTCACCCTCGCTGATCGTGAGCCTGCTGCCTTCAAGCGCGAGCGAGGCACTGTCGCCGGCATTGGCGAGGCGCAGGATCTTGCGGCGCAGATCCTCGCCGGCGAGCTGAGTCGCGCGGCCCGAGACGAACGTCTGCCGCGAGGCCGAGCTCTTGCCGGCGTCGGGGGTGCGGTCGGTGTCGCCCATCACGTAGTCGAAACGCTCCGCCGCGAGGCCGAGCGCATCGGCCGCGATCTGGATCATGATCGTGTTGGAGCCTTGCCCGATATCGGCGCAGCCATTGTAGAGCGTGACCTTGCCCTCGCGCGAAATGCCGATGCGCATCGTCGAGGGATTCGACATCGAGGTGTTGCCGCAGCCGTACCACATGCAGGCAATCCCCACGCCGCGCTTCAGCACCGAAGAACCCGCGTTGAACGCCTCGGCCTCGCGCCGCCACGCCGCCCAGCGCGGGCGCAATTCGATCAGGCATTGCGGCAGGCCGGCGCTGTGCTGGAGCACCTGGCCCGTGGCCGTCGCGTCGCCGCGCTTGATCGCGTTGATCAGGCGGAATTCGAGCGGATCGATGCCGGCCTTCTCGGCCAGCATGTCGTAGAGCGCTTCGTGCGCGATCGCGGCCTGCGGCACGCCGAAGCCGCGGAACGCGCCCGAGGGCGGGCCGTTCGTGTGCACGGCCGTGCTCGTGTTCTTGATGTTCGGCACGAAATAGGGGCCGGTCGCATGCACCGGCACGCGGTCGGCCACGGTCGGGCCCCACGACGCGTAGGCGCCGGTGTCGAAATCCGCGTGCATCTCGAAGGCGGTGAGCTTGCCGTCGGCGGCGCAGGCGGCGCGCGCGCGGATCGCGGCGGGGTGGCGCTTCGTCGTCGCGGCCATGCTTTCCGGACGCGTGTAGGCGCAGGCGACCGGGCGGCCGAGCTTCCACGCCGCGATCGCGATCAGCGGCTGCACGGAGAGATCGAGCTTGCCGCCGAAGCCGCCGCCGCACGCGGTCGGCACGATGCGCACCTGATCCTTCTCGAGCCCCATCACATGCGCGACCTCGTCGCGATCCATGTAGGGCGTCTGTGTGGTCACGTGGATTTCGATCCGGTCCGGCCCGTCGCCGGCGCTCGCGCGGCGCGCCCAGCCGGCCTCCGGCTCGACATAGGCGTGCTCGACGAAGCTGGTCT
>CAYZSG010000178.1:7106-11458 GCA_964481045.1 uncultured Candidatus Odyssella sp.
CGTCTGGAACGTGCCTTCGGCCTTGTAGGCGGCGGAGCGCCAGCCGTTCTCGAGACTGCCCTTTGCGAGATGCCCGCGCGTCAGCACATTGCCCTGCTTCGCGGTCTGCACGCGCGGCGCGCCGGTCGAGAGGCCGGCGGCAACGCCCATCACCGGCTCGAGCCGCGTCCACGCGATCGGGATCTCGTCGTCGCGGATCGCTTGGACCGTGTGCTTGTCGCCGACAAGCGCCAGCACGGCTTCGCCGCGATAGCGCACTTCGTCCTGTGCGAGCACGGGCTGGTCCTTGCCGGTGGGGTAGATGCCGTAAAGGTTGCTGCCCGGCACGTCGCGCCAGCCGAGGATCTCGACGAGGCCCGGATACTTCGCGCGCAGCGGCGCAAGATCGCCGACCGCGAAGCGCGCGCGGTGATGCGGCGAGCGCACCACGCGCAGATGCAGCGCATCCTCGGGAATGCTGTCGGCGCCGTAAGCCTCGGCGCCGGTGAGCTTCGCCGCGCCATCCACCTTTGCCATGCGCGCGCCGACGGCGGCCCCGGTAGCCGGGGAGGGCGCCGCCGCGCCGGCCGATCCCGCCACATCGAGCACCGCCTCGACGATCTTGCGATAGCCGGTGCAGCGGCAGAGCACGCCGCCGAGCGCATCCATTGCCGCGCTCTCGCTCGGCTTCGGATTGCGCGCGAGCAAATCCCGCGCGGCCATCAGCATGCCGGGCGTGCAGATGCCGCACTGCGCGGCGCCGTGGCGATGGAATGCCTCCTGCAAGGCCGAGAGCTGGCCGTTCTCGGCGAGACCCTCGACGGTCGTCACGGCGCGGCCCGCGGCCTGCACGACCGGAACGAGGCAGCCGCACACCTGCTTGCCATCGAGCAACACGGTGCAGGCGCCGCAATCCCCCGCGTCGCAGCCGATCTTCGTGCCCGTGAGGCCGAGCTCGTCGCGCAGCACCTGCGCCAGCCGCGCGGCCGGCGGCGCATGTACCGGAACGGCGCGGCCGTTCACCGTCAGCGCGATGGTTTGCGTCATCACGGTCACGGCGAACCCCTCGGGTTCGGCGCCGCCTCCATGCGCGCGCCCAATTCGGCGAGCGCGCGGCGCACGAGGGTCAGCGCGGCGTCGTTGCGGTAATTCGCGGAGCCGCGCACGTCGTCGATCGGCGCCAGAGCCTGCGCCAGGTGCTCCGCGCAAACGACTGTCGCAAGGCGCGGGCCGATCGGCAGGCCGTTGAGGGCGCTCTCGAGCGCGCGCAGGCGCTGCGCGGCCGGCGAGCAGGCGCCCACCGCGATGCGCGCGCGCGCGATCTGGCCGCGCGAATCCGGCTCGATCGTCGCGGCCACCATGACGATCGAGATGACGAGATAGCGCCGCGCGCCGAGCTTCAGGAACGTGCTCCCTGTGCCCTCGGCCAGCTTCGGCACGCGGATCGCCGTCACGAGTTCGTCGGCCCGCCGCGCGGTCTTGCGGTTGCCGGTGACGAACTCAGCGAGCGGCACGCGCCGCTCGCCGGCGGCCGAGGCCAGCACCACCTCGGAGTCCATCGCCAGAAGCGGCGGCACGCCGTCGGCGGCGGGCGAGGCGTTGCAGATGTTGCCGGCAATGGTGCCGGCATTCTGGATCTGCGCGCCGCCCACCTCGCGCGCGGCGGCCTTGAGCGCGTCGAAGCAGGGCGGCAGCGGTGCCGCGATCAGTTCCGACCAAGTGGCGAGCGCGCCGATGCGCCAATGGTCGGCGCGCTCTTCGATGCCGCCGAGCGGCAGCGCGGTGATGTCGAGGATGTCTTCGTCGATCGTGCGGCCGACGCGCGCGGGATAGAAATCGGTGCCGCCGGCGAGGATCGCGCGCGCGCCTTGCGCGCCGAGGGCCCTCAGCGCATCGCCAAGTTCGGTTGGGCGCAGATAGCTGCCCATTCCTTCGCCGCGCCTCCCACAGTGCGACGTGCCGGCCTCGGGAATCTGTCCGGACGCGGCCGGACAGATTGTATGTGTACGAACGAATTTAACCGAAGCCGGCGTGGAACGCAACGGTTTCGGCGGGCGGCTGCCGCCGATCGGCGGTCACACTCAACCCGTCATCCCTCTACTCCGCGAGCCGAAGTGGGCTCGCTCCCGTCGGGATGACGAGGTGTGTGCCGGCGCGATTCCTCAGATCAGCTTCGCGAGCAGGCGCAGAAACGTCGTCCGCTCGCGCGCGTCGAGCGGTGACAGCGTTTCGCGCGAGATCGTCTTTCCGTTCGCGGCGGCGTCGGTGAAGGCGCTCTGGCCCTCGGGCGTCAGGCGCAGCAGCGCGCGGCGGCGGTCCTTGGGATCGGGCGCGCGCGCGATGAAGCCGCGGTCGAGCAGGCGCGCGATGACGCCCTGCATCGTCGCCGGATCCATCGCGGTGAGCCGGCCGAGCCGGTTCTGCGAGACGATGCCCTCGTCGTGGATCTTCGCGAGCGCCGCGAACTGTGTCGGCGTCAACTGGTGCCGGCCGATGCGCGCCGCGAAGATCGAAGTATGCCGCTGCTGTGCGCGGCGCAGCAGGAAGCCGACCTGCTCTTCGAGGACGTAGTCGACGTCGTCGTCGTCCGTCTTCCTGGCCTGGGAGTGAGGCATGCGCGCATGATGCGCGGTGCCGCCCCGTGAAGTCAAAGTCCTCTTATTGAAGCGTGTCGCGCTAGAAGCGCGGCCACTTGTCGCCGATGCCGAGCGCATCCGCCGTGTTCTGGCCCACGATGCCGTCTCCGTTCAGGCCGCTGCGCTTTTGGAACGCGACGACGGCGGTGAGCGTGCCGCGGCCGAAATCGCCATCCACGCCGATCGCGGGGAAGCCGTTGGCCTTGAGCGCCTTCTGCACTTTCTCGGTAAGTGCGCCCTTGGAGCCGTAATAGAGCTTGGCCGCCAGCGCGCCGGCGGGCGTGGTGGCCGCGGCCTGCGCGTCGCGGCCCTGCACGAGCGCGTAGCGATAGGATTTTTGCTTGAAGCTCATGGCGAGGTCGCGGAAGCGCGGCCACATGCCCATGTCCTGGATGTTGCCGTGGGCGCGCTTCGGGAAGCCGCATACGACCTGGCAGCCGAAGCTCGAGAAGAAATTATGGCCTGGTCCTTCGGAGAAGGCGGCGTGGAGATTGTCGCCGGGAAAAGCGACGAACACGGCGTCGTCCTGGTCGAAATCGAGATCGTCGGCCGTGCGCCGGTGCGGGAAATCCCCGGACTGTATGAACGCCGGATACTGGAAGGTAGGGCCTTTGTTGCCCGGGTGCTTGCCGGGGACGTAGGCGACGTAGCTTTCCATCACCTGGTTTGTGCCGCGGCCCTGCTGCGGCAGGCCCGCCTTGATGCTGGTGATGAAAGGCACGGTGCTGCCCGGGAACACGGCGACTGTTTTGCTCTTCGTGTCCCACACGCCGATCGCGCAGCGCGGATGCTCGTTGTCGATCACGCCGAGCTCCAGATTGCGCTCGTCGCGCAGCTCGGCATCGAACGCGTTCGTGGGAAGCGCGCCGCGCAGCCCGAACAGGATCGCCGGCTCGGCGGGGTGCTCGAACTCCGATGCTTGGAAGAGGCGGTCGAGATCCTTGTGCCGGATGGCGAACATCGCGTGTCCTCGCGTTTGCCGCGTGCGCCGCTGCACGCACCGCCATCTCGCGGCAAATCGGGTGGTCCGGCGAGTTACCTGGGTCACTTGACGGACGGCGCCGCGCAGGCAGTCACAAGCCCGTGAACGAAAATCCGCGCCCGCAAGCGCCCCGTAAACAGGACGCAAAACGGCAGGGACATGCCGACGCGTCCGAACAGACGCTCGAGGATTTCGCACATCGATGAAACCCCGGATCAGCGCGGCAGGCATGGCTTGCCGCGAACGGCCGTCCCTTGCCGCGAGGCAGCCAACCAACCCGAAACAGGGAGCCACCCGATGAATGCAAACGAGCCCAAGATCATCACCCCGGCGCAGCCGGGCTCCGACCGCCGCCGCTTTCTCCGCGGCGCAGGCATCGCGACGCTGTCGGCCACGGCCATCGCCGTGCTCGGCGGCCGCGAAGCCCTCGCGCAGGGCATGAAAGGCGACTCCGGCAAGGACGTCGCGATCCTCAACGTGGCGCTCGGCCTCGAGCACGAGGCGATCGCCGCCTATCAGATCGGCGCCGAGAGCAAATTGCTGAAGCAGCCGGTGCTCGGCATCGCCGTGCAGTTCCAGAGCCACCACAAGGAGCACCGCGACGCTCTGATCGCCACGATCCAGAAGATGGGCGGCAAGCCGGTGGCGGCGAAGGCAATGCAGGAATACGCCGACGCGCTCAACGTGAAGATGATCAAGTCGGCGGGCGATATCCTCGTGCTCGCGGCGCGGCTCGAGAAGGGCGCGGCCAACGC
>CAYZSG010000179.1:0-10222 GCA_964481045.1 uncultured Candidatus Odyssella sp.
CGCCGCCGCCGCCCCCGCCGCCGCCGCCGCCTCCGCCGCCCAATGGCGAGAAGCCGAAGTGGTTCATCGAGGGGCCGTTCTGCATGGTGGAGGAGGTTGATCCGCCGTTCACGTTCGGCGTCAACCAGCTCATGCTCGAGCCCGGCCAGACGCGGTCGATCGACATCCGCGTCGATTTCCTGGCCATCCAGCCCGGCCACGGCGCCGCATCGTTCGCCGATTTCGTCGGCGGCGAGGATTTCCTGTTCCTCGCGATTCAGGCCGCCGCCGCCAGCGAAACCGGGATCACGGTGCAGGATCTCGGGAACGGAGTCGTGCGCGTCACTTTTGCCGCGAACGCCTCCACCAACCAGCTCACCTTCGACATCCTCGCCGTCGACGACGGCAGCGATGAGCTGATCGAGGATTTCCGCTTCGTCATCTTCAACGAGCAGGTGACCGGCGGCGCGCCCGCGGGCGACGTCATCGTCGGCCCCGGCACGAGCTTCGTGAACAGCCAGATCCTCGACCTCGACGAATACCAGGTCACGATCAGCGACGCCGAAGGGAACGAAGGCCAGCCGCTCGTTTTCGAGGTCAATCTCTCGAATCCGAGCGACGAGGTGATCACGCTCGATCTCCGCGCCGAGCCGCTGACAACGGTGAACACCAATCCCGCCACGCCCGGCGTCGATTTCGAAGCCGGGAACTTCCAGTACAGCGTCGATGGCGGAGTAACTTGGCTCGACGCGACCGGGCCCAACGGCACGATCGTGCAGATCCCGATCGGCGCCACCAGCATCCTGGTGCGCATCGAGACCTTCGGCGATGCCGCGCTCGAGGGCGACGAGAGCTTCCTGCTCACGGTCGCCAACAAGGATGAGCTCGACAAGTGCGACGTGACCTTCATCGTCGAAGGCGCGGGCTACATCTTCGACGGCGGCGACACGCCGAAGGGACCGACCTACTTCATCGACGGGCCGTCGTGCCTCATCGAGGAAGTCGACCCCACCTTCACGTTCGGCGTCACCGACCTCATGCTCGATCCCGGCCAGACGCGCTCGGTCGACATCCGCGTCGAGTTCGGCACGACGACTCCGGGCCACGGCGTCGCCTCGTTCGCCGATTTCGTGGGCGGCGAGGATTTCCTCATTAACGCGATCAACGACGCGGTCGCCGGCGAAACCGGCATCACCGTCACCGATCTCGGCAACGGCGCGGTGCGCGTGACCTTCGCCGCGAACGCCTCGACGAACCAGATCGCGTTCGACGTGCTCGCGGTCGAGGACGGCACCGACGAGCCGGTCGAAGACTTCCAGTTCGTGCTCGAGAACGAGATCGTCACCGGCGGCGCCGTGCCCGGCACGATCGTGCCCGGCGAGGGCACCAGCTTCGTCGACAGCCAGGTGCTCGATCCCGACGAGTATCAGCTCACGATCAGCGACGCCGAGGGCTTCGAGGGCGACCAGCTCGTCTTCGACGTGACGATGTCCAACGCGACCGACGAACCGATCGAGCTCGATCTCGCGATCCAGCCGCTCTCGACAGTCGATACCAGCGCCGCGCAGCCCGGCGTCGACGTCGAGGCCGGGAACTTCGAATACAGCATCGACGGCGGCGTCACCTGGCTCGACGCCGGCGGGCCGAACGGCACGCTCGTCACGATCCCGGCCGGGTCCACCGGCATCAAGGTGCGCGTCGACACGTTCACCGACGGTGTGGCCGAAGGCGACGAGAGCTTCATGCTCACCGTCGCCAACAAGGACCAGCTCGACCATTGCGACGTCACGCGCGTCGTCGAGGGCGCGGGCTACATCTTCGACAGCGGCGATTGCCAGACGCCGCCGCCGGAGTGGTTCATCGTGGGCCCGCCCTGCCTGATCGAAGAGGTCGATCCGCCCTACACGATCGGCATCTCCGATCTCCAGCTCGAGGCCGGGCAGACGCGCTCCGTCGACGTGCGGGTGGAGTTCCTGTCGCTCCACAACGGGCACGACTCGGCGAGCTTCGCCGATCTCGGCGGGCCGAACTTCCTGTTCGATGCGCTGTCCGACGCGGCGGCCGGAGAAACGGGCATCACCGTCGCCGATCTTGGCAACGGCGCGGTGCGCGTGACCTTCGCCGCGAACGCGTCAACGACCCAGCTCGAATTCGACATCTGGCCCTCCGCGGACACGATCGACGAAGGCGTGGAGGACTTCCGCTTCGTGCTCGAGAACTCCACGGCGACGAGCGGCGCCCAGCCGGCCGCCATCGTGCCGGGCGAGGGCACCAGCTATGTCGAGAGCCACATCGTCGAGTCCGACGAATACTCGGTCGTCTGCGGGTGCGAGGACGACGAAAACACGCCGCCCGAGGCGAACAACGACCGCGCGTCGACCGAGTGCGGCCTGCCGGTCACGATCGCCGTGCTCGACAACGATGGCGACGCCGACGGCGATGCGCTCCAGATCGAGGCCTTCACCAGCGCGTTCAACGGCACGCTCGTGAACAACGGCGACGGCACCTTCACCTACACGCCGTTCGCCGACTTCACCGGCACCGACAGCTTCAGCTACGCGATCAGCGACGGCAACGGCGGCATCGACACGGCCGTGGTCCGCATCCGCGTGGAAGAGGGCGAGGTGTGCGATTGCGACATTCCACCGCCGCCGGTCTGCGACGGCCCGGGCATGAAGTGGTCCGATCGCAACGGCGAGCGCAACGCCGGTACCCACGCGGCTCTGGCCGCGCTCATGGGCCTGCCGCTCGCGGCCGATCAGCTCGGCGAGCAGGGCGAACAGTCTCAGGCCAGCGCGTGGAACGGCGATAGCAACGGCCACGGCGACGAGCATCGCGGCGGCGGCGGACACGACAACGGCGATCACGAGGGCGGCCGCAACGGCCGCCACGGCGAGGACCGCGGCGACGATCGCGACGGCGGCGACTCCGGCTGGCGCTGGACCCACTGGGACGGCGACGCGGGCGGAGACCGCAACGGCGAGAACGGCCATCGCGGCGGCTACGGAAGCCGCAACGGCGACGGGCAGGACTGGAAGAGCACGAGCGACGACGCCTCCGAAGGCGGCCGTACGCAAAACTTCGGTCCCGGCCAGAGCGAGGCGGGCGCTACACCGATCGTCGGCACGCCGGGCGCGGACGAGCTTGTCGGCACGATCGCCGGCGAGACGCTGCAGGGCGGCGCGGGCGACGACGTCATCATCGGCGCCGGCGGGGCGGACGTGCTCCGCGGCGGCGCCGGCGACGACGTGCTCGTGGCCAAGGCGGGCTTCGCCGAGATCCACGGCGGCACGGGCTTCGACACCTTCAAGTTCGACGACAGCGGCGTGCTCGATCTCTCGTTGCTCGCGGGCAAGGTGACGGGCATCGAGCAGGCCGACATCTCCGGCACCGGCAATGTCGAGCTGAAGCTCACCTTCCAGGATCTGCTGACGATGACCGACAGCGGGCATCAGCTGACGATCCTCGGCGACAGCGGCGACAAAGTCTCGGCCGATTTCACCGGCCACAACGTCGCCGTCTCTGACATGGGCAGCTTCACCCGCTACATCATCGATGGCGGCGCGGCCACGCTCGACATCGACAACAACGTGCAGAAGAACATCATCGGCATCTGAGCCCGGTCGGGGCCGGCGTTTCGCGCCGGCCCCGGCGGGTCCGATGAGCACGCCGCGGGGCGCGGCCGTCACCACGCTCCGGCCGGCGAGGCGCAGGGGAATGGCTCGACGCGCATCCGCGCGAGGGAAGCGGTCGGATGGACGGCTCGGAAACGGCACCGGCGCTGCGCCGGCTCGAGATCGCGCAGTCGCGCGGCTTTGCCGCCTGGCTCGCCGAGCGCCGCGTGTCGCTGGCGCTGACCACCGGCGCTTCCGGCAGGCTCGTGCTCGTGGGCCCGGGTGCCGATGGCAGGCTTTCGCTGTTCCTGCGCGGCTTCGACGGCGCCTATGGCCTTCACGGGAACGGACAATCGCTGCTGATGGGCAGCGCGTTCCAGATCTGGCGCTTCGAGAACACCGTGGCCCCGGGAAAGAGCGCCGCGGGCTACGATAAGCTGTTCGTACCGCGCGTCGCGCACACCACCGGCGAAGTCGGCGCGGGCGACGTCGCGTTCGCGGCCGACGGCTCGATCCTGTTCGCGAATACGCTGTTCAGCTGCGTTGCCGCGGCGAGCGACGAATTCAGCTTCGTGCCGGTGTGGCGTCCGCCTTTCGTATCGCGCCTTGTGCCCGAAGACCGCTGCCATCTCACCGGCTTCGCGGCCGAGGGCGGGCTGCTGCGCTTCGTGAGCATGGCCGCCGCCTCCGACGAGCCGCGCGGGTGGGAGCGCGGCATCGCGGGGGCGGGGCTGGTGATGGACGCCGCGAGCGGCGCCCCAGTCGCCACGGGCCTCGCGCTGCCCGTGGCCCCGCGCCTCGACGAAGGGCGGCTCTGGCTCGACGAGGCGGCGAGCGGCCTCTTCGGCTTTATCCATCTCGGCACCGGGGCGTTCGAGGAAGTGGCATTCTGCCCCGGCTGGCTTTCGGGCCTCGCCTTCGCCGACGGCTTCGCGGTGGTGGCGACGTCGATCGCGCGCGATGGCTGCGGCGTCGGCGGCCTGCCGCTCGAGCGCAATCTCGAAACCTACCGTGCCAAGGCGCAGACGGCGATCTGCGTCGTCGATCTCGCCGCCGGCGAGGTCGCGCACTGGCTGCGCTTCGACGGCCTCACCGAGATCCGCGACGTCGCCGTTCTCGCGGAAACCGCGCGTCCCGCGGCGCTCGGTCTCGCCGGCGAAGATGTGCGCCGCGTGCTCAGCATCGGGCCGGACCGCTCGGCCCGCCGCGCGCCCGGCGGTAGTGCCGCTTAGCCGCCGTCGCGGCGGAACGCGCCCGGCGCGCGGCGCGTTGCATGGCCAGCGTCTTTGTGCTTGAAACCGCGCGCCCCCGAGATCGCGAAACACCAACGCCATGCCTGCTTTCAAAACCCTCGACGATATCGCCGTTGCCGGCAAGCGCGTCGTGCTGCGCGCCGATCTCAACGTTCCGATCAAGAACGGCAAGGTCACGGACGAGACGCGCATTTTGCGCCTCACGCCCACGATCGCCGAGCTCGCCCGGAAGGGCGCGCGCGTCGTCGTGCTTTCGCATTTCGGCAGGCCCGGCGGAAAGCCGGTGCCCGAGATGTCGCTGATGCCGCTCTCGGCGCCGCTCGCCAAGGCGCTCGGCGGCCTCAAAGTGCATTTCGCCGCCGATTGCGTCGGCCCCGCCGCCGAGGGCGCCGCGAACGCGCTGCCCGCGGGCGAAATCCTGCTGCTCGAAAACCTGCGCTTCCACGCCGAGGAAGAGGCCAATGATGCCGGCTTCGCGAAGCAGCTCGCGGCACTCGGCGATATCTACGTGAACGACGCGTTCTCCACTGCGCACCGCGCGCACGCCTCCACCGAGGCGATCGCGCGCCTGCTGCCCGCCGCGGCTGGGCGGCTCATGGAGGCGGAGCTCAAGGCGCTCGGCGCCGCGCTCGAGAAGCCGGAGCGCCCACTGGCCGCCGTCGTCGGCGGCGCCAAGGTTTCGACCAAGCTCGATCTGCTCGGCAACCTCGTCGCCAAGGTCGATCATCTCGTGATCGGCGGCGGCATGGCGAACACGTTCCTCAACGCGCAGGGCTTCCCGGTCGGCAAGAGCCTCTGCGAGCACGATCTCGCCGATACGGCGCGCGATGTGCTCGCCAAGGCGAAGGCGCGCGGCTGCATGATCCACCTGCCGACCGACGTGGTGGTGGCCAAGGAGTTCAAGGCCGGCGCGGAGAACAGGGTCGTGGCGCGCGAGAAGGTTGGCGCGGAAGACATGATCGTCGATATCGGTCCCTATACGGCGCGGCAGCTCACGCACCAGCTCGAGAAGTGGAAGACGCTGGTGTGGAACGGCCCGCTCGGCGCGTTCGAGCTGAAGCCGTTCGATGCGGCCACCAACGTCGTGGCCAAGGCCGCCGCGCTGCTTAGCAAAGAAGGCAAGCTGCTCAGCGTCGCCGGCGGCGGCGACACGGTCGCGGCGCTCAACAATGCCGGCGTGGCCGGCGATTTCAGCTACGTCTCCACGGCCGGGGGCGCCTTCCTCGAATGGCTCGAAGGCAAGACGCTCCCCGGCGTGGCGGCGCTGGAAGCGGCGGCGAATCGCTAAGCGGCGACGCTCGTCTCCAGCGCGAAGCCGGCCTTGGCCCAGTCTTCCTTGCCTTCCTTGTAGTCGCGCACGCGCGTGTAGCCGAGCTGTGCGAGGCGGTCGGCCGCGATGGTTGAATTGCGGCACGGCGTGTTGGCGCAATAGACGACGATCTCGGCGTCCTTGTCGGGCAGCAGGCGCGGCGCCAGCGCGTCCACTTGGTCGTGCGGAATGTTGAGCGCGCCGGGCAGATGCGCGTCGGCGAAATAGCGCGGCGGCAGCGCCTCGACGAGGATGACGGCCTCCTTGCCGTCGAGCTTGGCCTTCAGCGCGGTGCGGTCGATCTTGGCAGCCATGGGCAGTCTCCTTCGGGTTGAGGGGGCGGGCGGGGACGCTGCTCCCGGCGCAGGAGATGCATCGCCGCCGCCCCGGACCCCATAGGCAGACTTGCAAATACGCATTGCAGTTCTGCAAAATAGCGGACATGGACTGGGACGACTATCGGCTCGTACTGGCCGTGGCCGAGGGCGGCAGCCTCGTGGCGGCGGCGCAGCGCCTTGCCGTGGTGCAGTCGACGGCGTTCCGGCGGCTCAACGCGCTCGAGCGGCGCCTGGGCGTGCGCCTGTTCGAGCGGCTGCCCGGCGGCTACGTGCCGAGCGCCGCCGGACGCCGCGTGATCGCGGCCGCCGAGCGCATGCGCGAGGCGGCCGACGAGGCCGCGCGCGCCGTCACCGGCCTCGATGCGACGCTCTCCGGCACGGTGCGCGTGACGGCGGCGGACAGCGTCGCTCACGCGCTGCTGGTGGCGCCGGTCGCGCGCTTCCTTTCCGCCAACCCCGCGCTCGCGGTCGAGGTCGCGATCGAGAACCGTATCCTCGCGCTCACGCGCCGCGAGGCCGATGTGGCGCTGCGCACGCAGCGCGTGACCGAACCCGAACTCGTGGGCCGCAAGCTCTCCGGCATCGCCTGGACAGTTTACGCCACGCGCGCCTACGCCGCGCGGCACGGCGGGCCGATGGCGCCGGAAGCGTTCGCGCGGCACGCGATCATCGGCTGGGATACGGCCTCGGCCGCGTCGCCGGTTCTCGGCTGGCTCGAGCGCGCCGCGGACGGCAAGGCGCCGGCCTATCGCGCCAACAGCATCGTCAATCAGCTCCGCGCGGCCGAGGCGGGCATCGGCCTGGCGCTGCTGCCATGCTTCCTCGGCGATACTTCGCCTGCGCTCGTGCGCCTCATGCCGCCGCCGGCCGAGCTTCTGCGCGAGCTGTGGATCGCCACGCACCGCGATCTTCGCCGCACCGCGCGGGTGCGCGCCTTCATGGATTTCGTCGGCGGCGCGATCGTGCGCGAGCGGCCACTGCTGGAAGGGAAAAGGCCCGGCTGATACGACGATGCTGGGACATGCGCGTCAGGCGAATTTCGCCTCCGCCTTCATCGCCAGCGCGCCGCCGTTATCCTCGGCCCAGAGCAATAGTCCGCCCGCTTCAGCCTTTCCCGCGATGCGGAATGGGGCGGTATCGAACACCGGGCGAAACGCACGGAACGAGAAGGCGCTCAGCGCCGCGTCCGGCCGGTCGCGGCGCACGAGATCGAGCAGCAGGATCGCGAGCAGTGGCCCGTGCACGATGAGGCCGGGATAGCCTTCCACGTTCGTGACATAGGGAAGATCGTAGTGGATACGATGGCCGTTGAAGGTCAACGCGGAGAAGCGGAACAGCAGCACGGGATCGGGCGTAATCGTGCGGCCGAACTGCGCGCCTTCGGGCGGCGCCTGAGCGGGAGCGGGCGCTTCGCCCGGCGCCGGCGCGCCGCGATAGACGATATCGTGCTCCTCGATCACGCAGGGCACGCCGCCGGCGGATATCGTGTGGCGCACGGTGCAGAAGGCGAGCGGGCCGGTGCGGCCTTCCTTGAGTGCTACGTCGGCGATCTCGGAGGTGCGCTCGATCGCGTCGCCGATGCGGATCGGTGCCAGGAATTGGAACCGCCCGCCGGCCCACATACGGCGCGGAAGCGGCACCGGCGGCAGGAAATCGCCGCGCTTCGCGTGGCCGTCCGCGCCGACATCGTGCATCGGCGCGGCCTCGAGGAAGTACAGCCAGTGCCAGGCCGGAGGCAGCGGATCGCCCGCCTCGGGCGCGGGATCGTCGCGGTCGAGCGTTGCCGAAAGGCGCGCGACGGGCGCGGCGGCGGCGATATCGCGCGTGGTGCGCGTCTTCCCGATCCAGGCGCGGTACCGGTCGTCCGCGCCCATCAGCGCCGCATCATCGAGCGGCTGATCGAGCGCAGGCGCAGCTTCTTGTTCGGGTCCCAGGTCGGGAAAATTTTCTTCGTGCCCATGCCGCGAAAGGCGCCCTTGAGGATGATCGCGCACACGATCGAGAGCGCGCCGCCGGCGAGCGCGTCGCCGAAGAAATGCGCTGTCGTCGTCACGCGGCTGAACGCGATCATTGCGCCGAAGAACGCGATGATCGGAAACACCGGCAGCGGCGCGACGAGCGCCAGCCCGGCCGCGAAGCCGGCCGCGGCCAGCGAGTGGCCCGAGGGCATCGAATGCCAATCGTAGTTGAAACTGATCGGCGTGAACTCATAGACGCCGCCGTCGAAGAAGATGCGCGGGCGCGAGCGGCCGATCGCGATCTTGGCGACGAGGCCGATCGCCGCCGGCATCGCCACGCAGCAGAACACGAAGAACGACTGCCCGGCCCCGCGCCAGAGCGAAGCCGCGCGCTCGGAATTGCGCAGCACGAGCGCGGCGCCGCCGAGCACGACCGCGGCAAGGAACGGCAGCGCCATCATCACCGCGACGGAGCCGAGCTCGGTGATCGCGCGGAAGAAGCCGGTGACGGTGGATTTCTCGAATTTGTGCAGCCAGGTGGCGACCGGGCGATCGATGAAGATGTAGCTCACCACGATCAGCGCCAGCGCCACGACGATGAACGCGATCGTGCCGACGCGGAACAGCGATTTGAGGCTGCCGAGAAACGCGCCCCAGGCCATCGCCGGCAGCCGGCGCAGGTCGAACTGCGGCGGCGCCGCGCGCACCATCTTCTTCAACGGAACCGCCATCGGGCCTCCCCGTCGCGGCGCGGCCGAAGGGCGCGCCCGCCGCGTCATTAAAGCCTCAACTAACGGCGCGGCTCAAGCGAGCTGCGCCGGTCCGCGCCCGGCGGCGCATAGAGCGTGAGCGTCACGCGCCGGCCTTGCGAATAGTTGAACGCACCCCATGTGGCTGCCGCCTTGAACGCAAGCCCACGCTCCGTCGCCGCTTTCTCGAAGGCGCCGCGCTCGCGCTCTTCCACCAGGGCGAGCCAGCGGTCGCCGCGCGCCTTCAGCTGATCGACGATGGCCGGCGAATCGGCGAACGTCGTCGAGGTGCCGAGATGGAAGACGAGGCTCGGCTCGCGATAGCCGGTCGCGATCAGCGGCGGCCGCGTCTTGGGATCGGGATAGAGCTTCGCGGCCGCTTCCGCGGCCTGCCGGCTCGGCCAGATCGCGTCGGCACGCGGCAAAACGAAGTGGAACAGGGTCGTGAGCAAGAGCGGCGCGGTGAATGCGGCCGTCAGCAGCGCGCGCCGCGTCTCCCCACGCCACGCCCGCGCGACGATAATGGCGGCGACGATGGCGGCGACGATCGGCAGCACATAGAGCCAGCCGGGCCGCCCGGCCCAGGCAACGAGCGCCACGCACGCGGCCGCGAACGCCACGATCATCGCGCCCCACGCCGCGTAACCGATGCGCGCCCAGCGCCACTGCGCCCAGGGCAGCAGCCCTTCCTCCACCGCGAGCGCGGCGCGGGCCACGATGAGGGCCAGCGCCGGATAGGCGGGCAGGATGTAGTGCGGCAGCTTGGTGGGCACGATCTCGAGGATGAGCCAGAACGGAATCAGCCAGAGCAGGCACAGCGCGATCTCGCGCTCGCGCCGCTGCTTCCAGCTCCACCAGATCGCGATGCCCATGAACAGCGAGCCGGGCGCGAAGGTGGCGAGCGAGGCGAGCAGGTAGTAGCCGGGCGGCCCGCCATGCGTCTCCTGGAACGAGATCAGCTTCTTGAAAAAGTCGTGCCCCGCGGATTCCTGCACGAACGTGGGATCGGCAAGGATGATGGC
>CAYZSG010000179.1:10232-11450 GCA_964481045.1 uncultured Candidatus Odyssella sp.
GTCGAGGCGCAGGCCATGGGCCGGCCGGTGATCGCGACGAACCACGGCGCCGCGATTACGAGCATCAGCGGCACGCCGATCAGCGGCTTCGCCTGCCGCCAGAGATTGCGCCATTGGCCGAACACCCACAGGCCGATCGCCGTGAGGCCGGTGACGAGCGGCGTGATCGGTCCTTTGATGAGGATGCCGACACCGAGCGCGGCCCACATCAGGTAAGGCGCCCAGCCGGGCGTCGGCGTGCCGTCGCGATCCGCCGTGAACATGCGCACGAGCGCGAACTGCGCGGCCATCACGGTGGCCAGCAGCACCGCGTCGGTCTTCGCGATATGCGCTTCCCACACCAGCATCAGCGAGCTGGCGAGGAGGGCGGCGGCGAGAAATCCGGTCTTGCGGTCGAACAGGCGCTCGCCGGCCGCGAACAGCAGCAGCACCGCGGCGAGCGCGCCGAGCGCCGAGGGCAGGCGATACGGCCAGCGTTCGGGCGAGGCCGCGGTCGAGAGCGTGCCGACCGAAGCGGCTTGCATCCAATGGATGCCCGCGGGCTTCTTGTTGCGCGCCTCGTGCATGTAGCGGATGCGCACGAGATCGCCGGTTTCGATCATTTGGCGCGAGGCCTGCATGAAGCGGCCTTCGTCGCGGTCGGTCGCCGGAAGCGTGCCGAGGCCGGGCAGGTAAAGCACTGCACAGAGCAAGGTCAGCAGAATCCAGGGGCGAAGGCCCCTCAGATACCAGGGCACGGCGCTTGCTCCGGAAGTCCTTGAAGCTGCGGCGAAAAGCGGGGGTGGAAGGGCTCGCGGCCGCGTGCTAATCAGCGCGCTTCCGCCGGCGCCTCGCTTACACCGGCCCTCCCGCCCGGTCAAACGCCGGGCCGGCACCGAGACATATTTCGCCAGCCTGCATGGACCTCTCCGTCGTCGTCCCGGTCCGCAACGAGGCCGAGAACGTGGCAGCCGTCGCGGCCGAGATCCGCGCGGCGCTGGCCGGGCGATTCGCATTCGAGATCGTGTTCGCCGACGACGGCAGCAGCGATGGCACGCCGGCCGAGCTCAAGAAGCTCAAGGCGCAGTTTCCCGAAGTGCGGGTGATCGCGCTCGACCGGCCCTCGGGCAAGAGCCGCGCGATCATCGAGGCGGTGAAGCGCGCGGCGGGGCCGGTCATCTGCACGATGGATGGCGACGGGCAGGACGATCCGCAATTCATCGCCGCGTTCATGGAGAA
>CAYZSG010000180.1:0-7423 GCA_964481045.1 uncultured Candidatus Odyssella sp.
GAGCGGGCCGCCCAGGGCCTCAAATGCAAGACCGCCGTGCACATCTGCTACGGCTACGGCATTCCCGCGAACCTCGCCTGGAAGCAGACGCTCGGCGGCCAATGGCGTCAATACGAAGACGTGTTCCCGCTGCTCGCCAGGAGCAAGATCGGCCAGGTCTCGCTCGAATGCGCCAACAGCAAGGTGCCGATCGAATTGCTCGGCCTGCTGAAGGGCAAGGACGTGCTCGTCGGCGCCATCGACGTCGCGAACGAGACCGCCGAGACGCCCGAGCAGGTGGCTGCCACGATCCGCACCGCGATGAAGCACGTGCCGGCCGAGCACCTGTTCCCCTGCACCAATTGCGGCATGGCGCCGATGGCCGCGGACTTGGCGTGGAAGAAGGTGGAGGCGCTGGCGAAGGGCGCGGCGATCGTAAGGAAGGAGCTGGGTTCGAAACGCTAGCGACGAGCGACGACCGTGCCCCTTGAATGGGACCAGCGCAAAGCTGATTTGAACTACCGGAAGCACGGTGTATCATTCGAGGAAGCTGCCACCGCGCTCGAAGACAAACTCTCGAAGGTCCTTCCGGACCCCGATCACTCGGACGGCGAAGAACGCTTCATCGCCTTCGCCATGTCTCCGCGCGGACGGCTGCTCGTGATTGCGCATACATTTCGCGGCGACCGGATTCGCCTGATCAGCGCCCGCAGGGCGACGCCGCAGGAACGAAGGATCTATGAGAAAGAAGGGTTTTTCTGAACTCGACGACGATTTGCGACCGGAATACCGGCCCGAGGATTTCGTCGGCCTCCGGGCGGAGCGCGGCAAGTATGCCGAGATGCTGCGTAAGAACTCGAACGTCGTTCGCATCGCGCCCGACGTTTACAAGGTTTTTCCAAACGAAGACGCGGTGAACACGGCGTTGCGGGGCCTGATCGCCAAGCGCAGGCCAAGGCGCGCGAAACCCGCCGGAGCTAAACGTGCCGCCCGATAGCACCGCCAAGGCGGCGAAGAGCAATAAGAACAACGCCGCCTCCCCCGCAAAGCATCTCTACCTCATCGACGGGTCGGGCTACATCTTCCGCGCGTTCTTCGCAATCCAGCGCGGCGGCAAGCCGATGACGCGCGCGGACGGCACGCCGACCGGCGCGGTCTATGGCTTCACCAGCATGCTGCTGCGACTGATCGACAAGGCGCTGGCCGACAAGGCGGTGGATTACTTCGCCGTGATTTTCGACAAGGCCGAGAAGACGTTCCGCAACGCGATCTATCCCGAATACAAGGCGCACCGGCCCGATCCGCCCGAGGAACTGGTGCCGCAGTTCCCGATGGTGCGCGACGCCACGCGCGCGATGGGCCTGCCCTGCCTCGAACTCGACGATTACGAGGCCGACGACATCATCGCGAGCTATGCCTGCCAAGCCTCGGCCGCCGGTATCGCCGTCACCGTCGTCTCGTCGGACAAGGATCTGATGCAGCTCGTCGGCGCCAGCGCGGATGGCGTCAAGATCGAGATGTACGACCCGATGAAGGACAAGCCGATCGGGCCGGCCGAAGTGATGGAGAAATTCGGCGTCGGGCCCGAGAAGGTCATCGACGTGCAGGCGCTGGCCGGCGATTCGGTCGACAACGTGCCCGGCGTTCCCGGCATCGGCGTGAAGACCGCGGCCGAGCTGATCAACACCTACGGCGATCTCGAAACGCTCCTTGCGCGCGCCGGCGAGATCAAGCAGCCCAAGCGGCGCGAGACGCTGCTCGCCAATGCCGACAAGGCGCGCATCTCGAAGCAGCTCGTCACGCTCAAGACCGACATCAAGCTGCCGATGCCGATCGACGAAATGGCGCTCAGGAAGCCCGATCCGGCGATACTCGGCCCGTTCCTCGCGGCCAATGGCTTCCGGAGCATCCTCGCGCGCTACGGCATCGACGGCGGCGCCGCGGCCGAGGCGGCGCCCGCTTCCGCCGCTGCGCCGGCATCGCAGCAGACTCTCGAGCTCGCGCCGCCCGCGCCGGGCGCCGAGCAAGCGAAGCATCCGCTGCCCTCGCCGGCGCTGACCGCGATCGACCGCTCGGCCTACGCCCTCGTGCAAGACGAGGTGGTGCTGAACGAATGGATCGCGCGCGCGAAAGAGGCCGGTATCGTTGCATTCGACACCGAAACGAATTCGCTCGACGCCGTGCGCGCCGAAGTGATCGGCTTCTCGCTGGCGCTGGGGCCGAACGAGGCCTGCTACGTGCCGGTCGCGCACGTTTCGGGCGGAACGCAGGGCACGCTCGCGCTCGACGCGCCCAAGGCGAGCGGCGCGATCCGGCAGATACCGCGCGCGCGCGCGATGGAGCTGATGAAGCCGCTGCTCGAGGACGATTCCGTTCTCAAGATCGGCCACAACATCAAATACGATGCGCAGGTGATCGCGCAGTACGGCATCGCGATCGCGCCGCACGACGACACGATCCTGATGTCGTTCGTGCTCGACGCCGGCAAGCATGGCCACGGCATGGACGAGCTTTCCGACAAGTATCTGCGGCACAAGACGATCGCCTACGAAGAAGTGTGCGGCTCGGGCAAGGCGCAGATCGGCTTCGCCGAGGTGCCGCTCGAGCGGGCGCGCGACTATGCGGCCGAAGACGCCGACGTGACGTGGCGCTTCCACGCGACGTTCAAGCCGCGCCTCGTCTCCGAGCGGCTCACGACCGTCTATGAGACGATCGAGCGGCCGCTGGTGCCGATCCTCGCCGGCATGGAGCGCGAGGGCATCACGGTGGATCCCGCGGCGCTGAAATCGCTCTCCGAGGATTTCGCGGCGCGCATGGCCGAGCACGAGGCCGAGGCCCACAAACTCGCCGGCGGCGCCTTCAACATCGGCTCGCCGAAGCAGTTGGGCGATATCCTGTTCGAGAAATTGCAGCTTCCCGGCGGCCGCAAGGGCAAGACCGGCGCGTACGGCACCGATTCGTCGGTGCTCGAAGGCTTGGGCGACGCGCATCCGCTGCCCAGGAAAGTGCTCGAGTGGCGCCAGCTCCAGAAGCTCAAGAGCACCTATGCCGATGCGCTGCTGACGCAGATCAATCCGGCCACGAAGCGCGTCCACACCTCGTATTCGATGACCGGCGCGCAGACCGGGCGCCTCTCTTCGACCGACCCGAATTTGCAGAACATCCCGGTGCGCACCGAGGAGGGCCGCAAGATCCGCCGTGCCTTCGTGGCCGCCAAGGGCATGAAGCTGATCTCGCTCGATTACTCGCAGATCGAGCTGCGCCTGCTCGCACATGTGGCCGACATGGAGGTGCTGAAGAAGGCGTTCCGCGACGGGCTCGACATCCACGCGATGACCGCGTCGCAGGTGTTCGGCGTCCCGCTCGACAAGATGGACGCGAATACGCGCCGGCGCGCCAAGACGATCAATTTCGGCATCATCTACGGCATCTCCTCGTTCGGCCTCGCCAACCAGCTCGGCATCTCGAAGCAGGAGGCGGGCGCCTATATCGAGGCCTATTTCCAGCGCTATCCCGGCATCCGCGATTACATGGAGCGCACGAAGGATTTCGCGAAACACAACGGCTTCGTGGTGACGCCGTTCGGCCGGCGCATCCACATCACCGGATTCACGAGCGGGCAGCCCGGCATGCGCGGCTTCGCCGAGCGCCAGGCGATCAACGCGCCCTTGCAGGGCGGCGCCGCCGACATCATCAAGCGCGCGATGATCCGCATCCCCGAGGCGCTCGCGAAGAAGAAGCTCAAGGCGAAGATGCTTCTCCAGGTGCACGACGAGCTTCTGTTCGAGGCGCCCGAGGCCGAGGTGGAGGCCACGATTGCGGCGCTGAAGCCGTTGATGGAGAAAGCGGCGCTGCCCGCCGTCGAGCTTTCGGTGCCGCTCGTGGTCGATGCCGGCAGCGGCGGCAACTGGGCCGAGGCGCACTAGTCCGTCGGGGCTAACCAGGGCACGTCACAAGACGCGGCATCGTAGATTCTGCGTAGTTCCGCTTGCGCGCCCTGCCGGGCGGGCGTAGAAGCGGCCGATCATCCCGGAGATATGGGGCTTAACCTGATGCGAATCCTTAAGATTCTGTTGGTTTCGACGTGCCTCGCCGTCTTCGGCGCCGGCGGCGCTTTGGCCGCGACCACGCCGGTTGCCGCCACCGGCCAGCCGACCGCCAAGAAGACCAAGGTCGTCAAGAAGAAGGCCTACGCGAAGAAGAAGGTCGTAAAGGCCAAGAAAACCGTGAAAAAGAAGAAGTACACGGTGGCCAAGGCGACCAAGCCCAAGAAGAAGCCCGCGCCCTCGACCGACACCGAGAGCGCGCCGGGCAGCCCGCCGGGCAGCTCCACCAACTAACCAGCCGGTTTCACGCGCCGGTCCGTGCGGACGGAGGCCCGTTCGCGCGGACCCAAGGCTTGCATTCGCCGCATGCGCAAATTCGCCACGCTCCTGGCGCTCGCCGCCGCCGCCTGCTCGACGCCGCAGGCGCAGGCGCCGCGCGGCGCGCCCGAATTGGGCGTGGAGTTCACCTGGACCGGCGTGGCGCCCTGCACCGACGTGTCGCCCCGCATCATCGTGCGCGACGCCCCGGCGGCGACCAAGCGCTTCCGCGTGGAGCTCGTCGACGTCGATTCGGTGATGAGTCGGCATGGCGGCGGCGAGGTCGAGGCCGCGCCCAATGGCGTAATCCCGGCCGGCGCGCTCAAATCTTACCGCGGCCCCTGCCCCTCGCAGCAATCGATCGAATACGAACTGCGCGTTTCGGCGCTCGATGGCGAGGGGCGCGTGCTCGCCCAGGGCAAGGAGCGCCAGGGCTTCGTGCCCACACAGCTCCGCCGCCCGAGCCGTTCCGGCCAGCGCTAGGGCCGGCTGGCAAGGCGGGCCGCCCCGCCCTATATTGAGGGCATGATCCCTCGCCCGCCCCGCCGCCTGTTCGAGGCCGGCGCTGCCATTCTCGGCATCGCCGCCGGCGTTCTGTTCGCCGAGCCTGTGCTGGCTGCGGGCGGTGCCGTGTGGCACGCCTACGTGCTGCCGGCTTATGACGAGCTGCTCAAGGCCGGCGTCTTCGCCTGGTGCATGTAGGCGGCCCGATCACGTCTCGGTGAGGTGCGGGGCGCCGAAGCCACCGGCGGCGTAATCCCAACGAAGGCTCGTTCCACTCGACCGGAGCTCGAGACACCCATGATCCGGATGCTCGCCGCCACCGCACTGCTGATCATGACCGGCGCCTCGGCCCTGCCGGCCTTCGCCGAGACGGGTGCGCCCGCGCAGCGCCCGGCGGCGGAACCGCGCGGCGATCTTTCGCCGACCGACGACACCGAGCTCGCGCCGCGAACCCCGCCCGTCAACACGCCGAAGCCGATGGAGCGCACGCGGATGGGCGTGCCGGCCGATTCGGCGCCGGCGGACCGGACGGCGCCCGCCGAGCGCGCCACACCGCCGATGAAGAGCATGGCCCAACCGCGCGGCGCGGCGCCTGCGCGCCAGAGCGTGCAGCGGCGACCGGTGACCCCACGCCGGACCGTGCGCGCGCCCCAACAGCCGGACACGAGTCTTTCGACGATTTTCACCCAGCCGCGCTTCGACGCGGACGCGCCGCTCCGCGGGCTGGCGCCGCAGAGCGGGCGGCGTTCCATGACCTACTACTACGCCACGGTGCCGACCCCGCCCGAGGCCGACGATGCGCCGTGCCCGACGCGCTCGCGCGATTCGCTGGGCGCGCTGTTCGCCTGCACCCGCTGACGCGGCGCTACGCCGCCGCGCGGATCGCGGCAGCCTTGATCTTGCCGTCGACGAACGGCTCGAACTTCGCGAAGTTCGTCTCGAAGCGCTTGGCCACCTCGCGCGCCGCCGCGTCGTAGGCGGCCTTGTCGCGCCACGTGTTCTTCGGGTTGAGCACGTCGGCCGGAACGTCGGGGCATGCCTCGGGCATGCGCACGCCGAAATTCGGATGCGTCGCGAACGGCGCCGTGGCCAGCTTGCCGTCGAGGATCGCGCGGATCATCGCGCGTGTGTGCGCGATCTTCATGCGCTCGCCGACGCCGAAGCCGCCGCCCGACCAGCCGGTGTTCACGAGCCAGCACTTCGAACCGTGGCGCGCGATCTTCTCGCCGAGCAGCTTCGCGTAGACCGAAGGATGCCGCGCCATGAACGGCCCGCCGAAGCAGGCCGAGAACGTGGCCTGCGGCTCCTTCACGCCCTTCTCGGTGCCGGCGACGCGCGCCGTATAGCCCGAGAGGAAGTGATACATCGCCTGCTCGGCCGTGAGCTGCGAAACCGGCGGCAGTACGCCGAACGCATCCGCCGTGAGCATGATGACGTTCTGCGGGTGCCCGCCACGGCCGTCGAGCGCCATGTTCGGGATGTAATCGACCGGATAGCAGGCGCGCGTGTTCTCGGTGTAGCGCTGGTCGTCGAGATCGAGCGTCCGCGTCAGCGGATCCATCACCGTGTTCTCGAGCACGGTACCGAACATTTTCGTGGTCGCGTAAATCTCGGGCTCGGCCTGCGGCGAGAGCTTGATGACCTTCGCGTAGCAGCCGCCTTCGAAATTGAACACGCCGTTATCGGCCCAGCCGTGCTCGTCGTCGCCGATCAAGGTGCGCGCACTGTCGGCCGAAAGCGTCGTCTTGCCGGTGCCGGAGAGGCCGAAGAAGATCGCCGTATCGCCCTTGGGGCCGATATTCGCCGAGCAATGCATCGGCAGCACGCCCTGCGGCGGCAGCATGTAGTTGAGGATCGAGAACACCGACTTCTTGATTTCGCCGGCATAGGAGGTGCCGCCGATCAGCACGAGACGCTTCGCGAAGTTCACGAGGATGAACGTGCCGCTGCGCGTGCCGTCTGCCTTGGGATCGGCCATCAGCGCCGGCGCGTGCAGGATCGTGAAATCGGGCTTGAAGCCGGCCTGCTCGGCGAACGGCACGCGAATGAACATCGTGCGCGCGAACAGCGCATGCCAGGCGTTGGGCGTGACCACGCGCACGCTGAGCCGGTATTTCGGATCGTGCCCGCCGTAGCAATCGGCGACGAAGAGATCGCGCTCCGCGAGATAGGCGAGCACCTTCCTGTGCATGCGGTCGAAATTCTCGGCGCTGACCGGACGATTGACGTTGCCCCAATCGACCTCGTTCTCGGTGGCGGCGTCGCGCACGATGAACTTGTCGTTCGGCGACCGGCCGGTGTGCTCGCCCGTGAGCACGACGAACGGGCCGCCTTCGGCCACCATGCCTTCGCCGCGCCGCACCGCCTCCTCGTAGAGGCCGGCCGGAACGAGGTTCCAGAATTCCTTGCCACGAGTCTTGAGGCCGAGAGTGTCGAGCCCATGGCGGCTCGCGACGGGACCAGACGGGGTCACGGGGGCAGTGCTCCTACACGTTCCAAAGGAAAAGAAACGCCCGTCAGCCCCGGCAGTGCCGGGACGCGACATAGGGCGTTTCCTTTTGTTTCAACCGCTTATC
>CAYZSG010000180.1:7523-11250 GCA_964481045.1 uncultured Candidatus Odyssella sp.
CGCTCAGGCCGCGCCGATGAACGCGGCGCCGCGCTCCCAGAAAATCACGCGATTGCGCAGCCAGACGAGCAGCCGATCGAGCGTGAAGCCGATGATCGCCACGGCCGCGACGCCGGCGAAGGCGGTGGCGTATTCGAACGAGGCCGAGGCGTAGGTGATGTAGTAGCCGAGGCCCCGGCTTTCGCCGATCATCTCGGTGATGATGACGACGATCAGCGAGATCGGCAGCGCCACGCGCAGGCCCGCGAAGATCGAGGGTGCCGCGCCCGGCAGCATCACGCGCCAGAATATCTGCTGCGGCGTGGCGCCCATGTTCTGCGCCGCCCACACGTGCACGCGATCGACGCTGCGCATGCCGTAGAACGCGTTCACGGTGATCGGATAGAGGCACTCGAGGAAGATCAGCATCACCTTCGAGAGCGAGCCCAATCCGAATACGAAGATGAACACCGGATAGAGTGCTATCTTCGGCACCGGATAGCCGAAGCTGAACAGCGGCTCGAACAGCGCGTCGAACAGGCGCGAGCGCGCCATCGCGACGCCGAGCAGCACGCCCCCCGCGATCGCGAGCGCATATCCCGTCGCCGCGCGGCCGAGCGAGATGCCGGCGTGGAACAGCAGATCGCCGTTCTGGAGCGCGGCCCACACCGCCGCCGCGATCTCGACGAGGCTCGGCATCAGGCGCCTCGAGACGGCGCCGGTGCGCGACAGCACCTCCCAGATCGCGAGCACGAGGGGCACGGAATACCAGCGCGCGGCGATGCGGAGCACGGCGCTAGCCATGCGCGCCGTCCTTCCCGATCGACTGCCCGGCGAGCGCGCGGCGGCGCAACACGAGCAAAACCCGATCGCCGGCGAATCCGATGATCGCGATCGCGATGATCGCCGCATACATGAGATCGAACCGCAGGCTGTCTTCCGCAGTGATGATGAGATGGCCGAGGCCGTTACGCGAATTTGCCATCTCGCACGCGACCATGACGATGAACGCAAGCGCCAGGCCGATGCGCAGGCCGGCCAGCACTTGCGGCAGCGCGGCCGGCAGGATGACTTTCGCGAACACGCGCAAGGGCCCCGCGCCCATGTTTCGCGCGCTCCACACATAGAGCTTGTTCACGCCCTTTGCGCCGTAGAGCGAATTGATGAACGTGGGATAGAAGACGGCGGCGGTGATAACCGCGATCTTCGAGGCGTCGCCCGCGCCAAGCCACGCGATCAGGATCGGCAGCACGACGATCTTCGGCACCGGATAGGTCAGCGAGACGATGGGGTCGTAGAACCGCTCGACGGGCCGCGCGATGCCGGCGAGCAGGCCCATCGCGATGCCGCAGGCGCCGCCGATCGCGTAGCCGCCGAGCGCGCGCAGCAGGCTCGCTTGCGTGTGCTGCCAGAGCTCGCCGCTCAGCACCATCTCCCAGGTGGTGGCGAGGATGACGCTCGGTGCGACGAGGTAGCTGGGCACCTCGCCGACGCGCGCCGAAACCTCCCACGCGATCAGCGTCGCCAGCGGCAGCACGAGACCGAGCGCCGTACGCCGCGCGCGCGAATAGGGCGCCGCCGCCGCGCTCATTTGAACTCCTCGCGCGCTTTCAGCACCTCGTCGCGCAGCGAATCCCACACGCGGTTGCGGTAGCTCATGTAGGCCGCGGTCTTCTTCACGACGAAGCGCCGCGGCCGCTCGAGCATGTTGCGAATTTAGTCCATGAAGCGGCCGGGTCGCGCCGTGAACACGATCACGCGGTCGGCCAGATAGATCGCCTCGTCGATGTCGTGCGTGACGAACAGCACCGTGTTGCGCGTCTGCTGCCAGATCGCGTTGAGCTCTTCCTGCATCAGCTCGCGCGTCTGCGCGTCGAGCGCACCGAACGGCTCGTCCATCAGCAGGATGCGCGGCTCGAAGGCGAGCACGCGGGCCAGCGCCACGCGCTGCTTCATGCCGCCCGAAAGCTCGGCCGGATAGGCGTCGCGGAACGCCGAGAGGCCGACCAGCTTGAGATACCGCTCGGCGATCGCGATGCGCTCGGCCTTGGGCTTGCCCTGCACCTCGAGGCCCCAGGCGACGTTGCCGATGACCGAGCGCCACGGGTAGAGCGCGAATTCCTGGAACAGCATGCCGCGATCCGGTCCGGGCCCCTTCACCGGCGCGCCGTTGAGCAGCATCACGCCGCCGTCGTGCGGCTCGAAGCCGCCGAGGATGTGCAGGAAGGTGCTCTTGCCGCAGCCCGACGGGCCGACGATGGCGACGAACTCGCCTTCATCCACGTTCAGCGAAAATCGGTCGATCGCATGCACCGCGCGCGTGCCGCGGCGGAACACCTTGTCGAGTTCGCGGACTTCGAGCAGCGCCATGCTATGTCCGCGCGCGCTTGGACGACGGCGTGCGAACGGGCGCGCTGAAGCGCCGCCGCGCGCACGGTAGACACCGGATTTGGATCATTCCTGCTCCCTCGCGGCGGAACATAGGCGAGCATGGCCGCCTGCGCTACCGCACGATGCGGGCGCGGATCTCGGTAGAATTTCGGGCCCGCGTTTGCGTCAAGGAACGCATAACCGCACCGTGCGTATGTTGGACGGTCAAGTCTGCGGCAAGGGAGGCACCGATGCCCGACACCATCGCCGAAGCCCGCCCCGATCTCGACCGTTGCATCGATCTCTGCCAGGCGGCGCACCGCATGTGCACCGAGACCATGCTCTATTGCCTGGGCCGGGGCGGCACCTACGCCGACGCCGACCACATCCGCCTGCTCGCCGATTGCGCCGAGATCTGCCAGACGGCGGCCGATTTCATGCTGCGCGAATCTCCGCTGCACGGCTCGGTCTGCGCCGTATGCGCGGAAGTGTGCGATCAGTGCGCGGTGGAATGTGACGCGTTCGCCGAGGAGGCCCACCTCGAGGCCTGCGCGAGCCTCTGCCGCCAATGCGCGGCGAGCTGCGAGGGCATGGCCGGGATGTAGCGCTACGCGTACACGACCGCCGCCATCGCGGCGCGCAGCTCGGGAATGCCCGCCCCCGTCTCGGCGCTGGTCGCGATCACTTCGGGATGGCAGGCGCCGTGCCCGGCGGTTTCGGCCTCGAGCGCGCTCACGATCTCGCCCAGGGCCTTTTCCGGCAGCTTGTCGATTTTCGTCAGCACGAGCTGGTAGGACTGCGCGGCCTCGTCGAGCAGCGCCATGATCTGGCGGTCGGGATCGCCGACGCCGCGGCGCGCGTCGATGAGCAGGCAGAGACGGCGCAGGTTGGCGCGGCCGCGCAGATAGGCGCGGATGAGCGCGTTCCACTTCGCGATGGCGCTCTTTCCCGCGCGCGCGAAGCCGTAGCCGGGCAGATCGACGAGATAGGCGCGGCCGCCGAGATCGAAGAAGTTGAGCTGGCGCGTGGCCCCCGGCGTCCCCGAGACGCGCGCGAGGCTTTTGCGCCCGGTGAGCGCATTCAGCAAACTCGACTTGCCGACGTTCGAGCGCCCGGCGAAGCCGATCTCGGGCCGGCCCGGCGGCGGAAGTTGCGCCTCCTGCGCCACGCCGAGCACGAAGCGGCATTCCTGCGCGAACAGCCTGCGGCCGGCTTCGAGGGCTTCGGGGGTAATTGCTGTCGTTGGCGGCATACGCCGGCCTCGCCCGGATGAGACATCGTGCTTGCGGCCATCCTTCGAGGCCCGCCTAAGCAGGCGGGCACCTCAGGATGAGGCTAAATTTGCTCGAACAAACGGGCCTCATCCTGAGGTGCCGCC
>CAYZSG010000181.1:0-11193 GCA_964481045.1 uncultured Candidatus Odyssella sp.
GCGGCGCGCGGGGCCGCCGAGCCGGAGGGCGCGGCAGTGTTGCCGGCGGCGGAGGCACCGCCACCCTCGCTTTGCAGGCGCGCCACGATCTCGCCCGGCGTCGGCAGATCGGCGACATAGGCGAGGCGCACGAGCAGCATTTCGAAGGCGTTCATCGGCTGCGGCGCGAACTGCACCTCGTTGACGCCCTTCAGCAGCATCTGCCAGGCGCGGCTCAGCACCGGCACCGAGAGCTTCTCGGCCAGCGGCTTCGCGCGCTGCATCTCGCTGGCCGAGAGATCGGCGGAGACCTGATCGGCGACGAGCTTCAGGCGCGTGATATTGTGCGTGACCTCGAGCAGATCCTGCACGAGCGTGAGCGGATCGGCGCCGGCGCGATAGAGCTCGCGCGCCTGCGCCAGCGCCTCGGCGACGGCGCCCTTCATCACGGTTTCGAAAAGGTCGAGCGTCTGCGTGCGGTCGGCGAGGCCGAGCATCTGGCGCACCTGCTCGGCCGAGATCTCCGCCGCGGGATCGGCTTCGGCGATCGCGCGGTCGAGCAGCGAAAGCCCGTCGCGCACCGAGCCGTCGGCCGCGCGCGCGAGCAGCGCAATCGCGTCGGGCGCGATCTTCGCGTTCTCCTTCGCCGCGATGCCGGTGAGATGCGCCGCGAGCTGCTCGCGGTCGAGCCGGCGCAGATCGAAGCGCTGGCAGCGCGACAGGACCGTGATCGGCACTTTTCGGATTTCCGTCGTCGCGAACACGAACTTCACGTGCTCGGGCGGCTCCTCGAGCGTCTTCAACAGCGCGTTGAAGGCGTTCTTCGAGAGCATGTGCACTTCGTCGATGATGTAAACCTTGTAGCGTGCGCGTACGGGCCGGTACTGCACGCCCTCGATGAGGTCGCGTATATCCTCGACGCCGGTGCGGCTGGCCGCGTCCATCTCGATCACGTCGACGTGGCGGTCCTGCGCGATCTGCGTGCAGTGCTCGCACACGCCGCAGGGCTCGATCGTGGGCCCGCCTTTGCCGTCAGGGCCGACGCAATTCAAGGCGCGCGCGATGATGCGTGCCGTCGTCGTTTTGCCGATGCCGCGCACGCCCGTCAGCACGAACGCATGCGCGATGCGCCCGGTCTTGATCGCGTTGGTGAGCGTGCGGACCAGCGGCTCCTGCCCCACCAGCTCCGTGAAGTTCACGGGCCGGTATTTCCGCGCGAGCACGCGGTAAGGGCTGGAAGGCTCGGTGGGGAAAAGCTCGTTCATCGCTCGCGCTGTGGGAGACGGAAGCGAAGGTGGGAGGCCGGACAACGACCCGGGCGAAACTCGTTACGGCTGCTTCCTTCCGGACCTGACCGGGTTGGCGAGCGGTCCGTCCGCCGCCGACCTCCCGGGCGCAATATCGGCATCGAAGCCGCGACTCGCAAGCGATGAGTCGGCCGCGGCGCGCCCTGTGGACGATTGCCGCACGCGGGCCGCCGTGCCAATTTTCCGGTATGTCCCCCCTCACCGACGCGCCCCGCTTCCGCCTCGCCCGCTCCGAGACCAATTTCTATGCCGATTGCGGCCTCGACCGCGTTTCCGAGCGGCGCAAGGACGCGGCCTGGATGGCCGAACGCCTGTTCCACGCCGCCACGCGCTTCGTGCCGATCTGGCGCTCGCGCAACTATGTCGATCCCGAAGAGGCGGCGGCGATCATCCTGACCGCCGAAGAGCACCGGAAGCTGCCGCCGAGCCTCGAAGAGCCAATCTTCCTTGGCCTTGCCGGCGAGATCGCCTACTTCGCCTCCGACCTCTCGCACATCGAAGCGCCGGAGAGCGGACCCGCGATCCTCTCGCCCGATCAGGGCCAGGCCGTGTTCCTCGACCTCCGCATGGTGGGGCCGCGGCTCGCGCGCAATGAAGGCGCGCTCCTCGCCTATGCGCGCGGCATGCTCACCTGGCACCGCCGCCACCGTTTCTGTGGCCAGTGCGGCGCGCCGACGCGCTCGACCGAGGGCGGCCACGTGCGCGTATGCACCTCGGAATCCTGCAAGCTCGAGCAGTTTCCGCGCACTGACCCGGCCGTGATCATGCTGGTGACGCATGGCGATGCGTGCCTGCTCGGCAGCAACCCGCGTTTCCCGCCCGGCATGTATTCGACGCTCGCCGGTTTCGTGGAGCCGGGCGAGACGCTCGAGGCCGCCGTGGCGCGCGAAGTGTTCGAGGAAGCGGGCTGCCGCATCCGCAACGTGCGCTACCACTCCTCGCAGCCCTGGCCGTTCCCGACCTCGCTGATGCTCGGCTTCTACGCCGAGGCCGAAAGCGACGCGCTGGCCGTGAACACCGAGGAGCTGCGCGACGCGCGCTGGTTCACGCGCGACTGGATCCGCGCCAACGCGCGCGATTTCCACGAGCAGGACGCGCCGTTCCGCCTGCCGCGCCAGGATTCGATCGCGCGCCGCCTGATCGACGACTGGCTCGACGGCGAATCCTAGAGCGGGGCTCGCGATGCGCTCTTTCGCCGGGCTCTGGGGCGGCAGGCTGCGCTTCGTGGTGGTGGTCTACATCGCGCTCTACGTTCTGCTCGACTGGGCCAGCCTCATCGACCGCTCGAGCCCGCTCGGCATCACGCCGTGGAACCCGCCGGCGGGCCTGAGCTTCGCGCTGCTGCTGCGCTTCGGCTGGCGCTTCGCGCCGGCGGTGTTCGCCGCGGTGGTGCTGTCGGACCTCATGTTCCGCGACGTGCGCGCGGCGCCCTGGGCGCTGCCGCTGGCCGCCGCGGTGATCGCCGGCGGCTATGCGGCGGCGGCCGAGGCGCTCCGGCGCCGCATCCGCCTTCCGCCCGCGCTCGACCGGCGCAACGACCTGATCGCGCTGTTGGGCGTGGCGCTTGCCGCCGCCAGCGCGATCGCGCCGGTGGTGATTGCGCTGTTCTGCGCCGCGGGCCTGCTCGGCTGGGGCGATTTCGCCGATCTCGCGCTGCGCTTCTGGGTGGGCGACGTGCTCGGCATCGTCGTGCTGGCGCCGTTCCTGCTGCTGATGCTCGCCGAGGGGCGGCGCTGGCCGGCGCTGGTGCGCCCGGGCGCCGCGATCGAATACGGGCTTCAGCTCGCCGCGATCGGCCTCGGCCTGTGGATCATCTTCGGCCTCGAATCGGCGAACCACTTCGAGTTTTCCTATGTGCTCTTCCTGCCGCTGATCTGGATCGCGCTGCGCGACGGGCTCATCGGCGCGGCCTGGGGCATTGTGGCGACGCAGATCGGCGTCATCGTGGCCATCCAGGTGAAGGGCTTCGACACGGAGACGGTGACGCAGTTCCAGTTCCTGATGCTGGCCGTGGCGGTGACCGGATTCTTCCTGGGCAGCGTCGTGGACGAGCGCCAGCGGGCCGAAAGCAACCTGCGCGACAGCGAGGCGCGGCTGCAAACGGTGGTGAGCACCGCGCCCGACGCGATCCTCACCTACGACGAGAGCGGGCGCATCACATCGGCCAACCGGGCCGCGGCGGCGATGTTCGGCGCGGGCCAGCGCGCGCTGACCGGGACACCGCTCGCGAAGGTGCTGCCGCATCTCGGCGCGGGAGCGGCCGGCGCCGAGACGACGGCGCAGCGCACCGACGGCAGCGCGTTCACCGCCGAGGTGAGCGTGGGCCGCGCCGACCTCGCGGGGCGCACGCTGCACGTGGCCGTGGTGCGCGACGTCACCGAGCGCAAGCAGGCCGCGGCGGCGCTGCAGCAGCACGAGGCGCAGCTCGCGCATGCGGCGCGGCTCACCGCGGCGGGCGAGATGGCGGCCGGGCTCGCGCATGAGCTGAACCAGCCGCTCGCCGCCGCGATCAGCTTCGCGCGCGCCTGCGAGGAGGTGCTGAAGGCGCCGCCCGAGAATCTGGCCGCGGCGCGCGAGGAGGCCACCGCGCTCATCGGCGAAACGGTGCAGCAGGCGCTGCGCGCCGGCGAGATCATCCGCCGCACGCGCGAATTTCTGCGCCGCGGCGATTTGCGCCCGCGCGCGATCGGCGCCGCCGAGCTGATCAGGCTCTCGCTCGATCTCGTGCGAACCGAGATCGCGCTGCAGCGCGTTTCCGTTTCCACCGAAGTGGCGCCGGGCCTGCCGCCGGTTTTCGCCGATGCGATCCAGATCGAGCAGGTGATCCTGAACCTCGTGCGCAACAGCATGGAGGAGATGGCGCGCGCCGGCAGCCCCGAGCGGCGCATCGCACTCGCGGCGCGCCCCGCGGACGCGGAGGGCATGGTGGAGTTCGCCGTGGCCGACAGCGGCCCCGGCATCTCGCCGGAGCTCGCGCACCGGCTGTTCACGCCGTTTGCCACCACGAAAGAGAGCGGCATGGGCCTTGGCCTTTCCGTCAGCCGCTCGATCATCGAGACCCATGGCGGGCAGATCTGGGCGGTGGAGAAAGCGCCCGGCGCCGGCGCCGAGATCCGCTTCACGCTGCCCGCCTATTCGGAAAACGAGGATCGCCGCGATGAAGCATGACGCCACCATCTTCGTGGTCGACGACGACGACGCCGTGCGGCGCGGCCTGGCGGCGCTGCTCGGCGCCAAGGGCTATGCGGTCGAGACCTTCCCTACCGCCGAGGCGTTCCTCGCGCGCGCGGCGCCGAAGCCGCCCGCGTGCCTCTTGGCCGACGTGCGCATGCCGGGCATGAGCGGGCTTGAGCTCCAGGCCGAGCTGAAGCGGCGCGGCGCCACGCTGCCCGTCGTCGTGATCACCGGGCACGGCGACGTGGCGATGGCGGTGACGGCGCTCAAGGCCGGCGCCGTGGACTTCATCGAGAAGCCGTTCGATGCCGACGCGCTCGTGGAGGCGGTGGAGCAAGGCATCCGGCTCTCGACGCGGGCCGAGGCGCGCGGCGCCGACCGCGCCGAGATCGCGCGCCGCGTGGCGGCGCTGACGCCGCGCGAGCGCGAGGTGATGGACCTTGTCGTGGCCGGCCAGCCCAACAAGGTGATCGCCTTCCGCCTCGAGATCGCGATCCGCACGGTCGAGATCCATCGCGCGCGCGTGATGGAAAAGACCGGCGCTCGCAACCTTTCCGAACTCGTCCGCATGGCGATCCGGCTGGAAGAGGCCGGCGGCTGACGCGGCCGCCACTCGCGGCGCGGCGGCGCAGCAAGGATAGTTCACAGGAGGCGGGAAGACGGGGAGAAGAAAGAAGTCTCGCCACCAAGTCACCAAGTCACGAAGACTTCTAAGGAATGCGCGCCAGGAGGCGCGCAAGATCGGGAGAGCAGCTTCGCGCCGCGCTTGCGGCGCATTCCTTGCTTCCGTCCTTCTTCGTGTCTTCGTGTCTTGGTGGTGAGTCTTTCTTTCCTTTCCTTCTCCCCGCCTCCCCGCCTCCTGTTCCCTTCACTTCCTTTGCGGCAAACCACTATTTCTCGCGCAAGCCGGGGGTCGTAGCTCGAAGGTCCCCACGCCGGTGGCGCCTCGATGGCTCGTGGGTCGCTGCCGGCACAGCCGCTCCGCTCCCCGCGGAGCGGCCCCCCTTTTCCGGTGGCCCCGCGGCGCGATGTTCGATCTCGACACCTTCCTGAGCCTGCTCACCCTGACCGGGCTCGAAATCGTTCTCGGCATCGACAACATCGTCGTGATCGCGATCATCGCCGCGACGCTGCCGGTGCATCAGCGCGACAAGGCCCGCATCATCGGCCTCGCGCTGGCGATGATCACCCGCCTGCTGCTGCTGTTCACGATCGCCTGGATGGCGAGCCTCACCACGCCCTGGATCGAGGTGTTCGGCGCCACGTTCTCCGGCCGCGACCTGCTGATGCTCGGCGGCGGCCTTTTCCTGATCGTCAAGGCCGTGCGCGAGATGCACGAGGCCGTGGAAGAGGCCAGCGAGCCCGAGCATTCGCGCCGCGCGGGCAGCTTCGCCGGCGCGATCGCGCAGATCGTAATGCTCGACATCGTGTTCTCGTTCGACTCGGTGATCACCGCCGTCGGCATGGCGCAGCAGCTCTGGGTGATGGCCACCGCCGTCATCATCGCGGTGCTCATCATGCTCGTGGCGTCTGGGCCCATCGTGCGCTTCATCCACGTTCACCCGAGCGTGAAAATGCTGGCGCTGGCCTTCGTGCTGCTGATCGGCGTGGCGCTGGTGGCCGACGGCATGGGGTTCCACATCCCCAAGGGCTACCTCTACTTCGCGATGCTGTTCTCGGTCTTCGTCGAGGGCCTGAACGTGACGCTCGCGCGCCGCCGCCGCCGCGCCGAGGCGACCCGCGGCCACGGCAAGCCCGCCGTCGATCTCGCCGCCCGCCGCGAGGGCGAGCCGAGCCTCTCGCGCTAGCGGCCAAGGAGAATTCACATGCGCAGGATCCTGGTTCCCGTCGACGGCTCGCCGCAGGGCGAGGCCGCGGTGCGCGCGGTGGTGGAGCAGGCGCGGCGAGAGCCGGTCGCCGCGATCCACCTCGTCAACGTGCAGCCGCCGCTCGGCCGCTACATCACGCGCTTCTTCGATCGCCGCACGATCCGCGAATTCCAGCGCGACGAGGGCGCCCGCTGCATCGCGGGCGCGCGGCGCGTGCTCGACAATGCCGGGTTGCCGTTCCAGGCGCATCTGCGCACCGGCCGCATCGCGCGCACGATCGCCGAGACGGCGGCGGCGCTCGGCGTGGACGAGATCGTGATGAGCCCGGCCGAGGGCGGCTTCCTCGGCAATCTGCGCACCTGGCTGCTGGTGAGCGCCGTGCGCCGCCACGCCGGCGTGCCGGTGGTGGCCGTGATGGGCCCCGAGCGCGCCGCGCCGATCGAATTCCCCGCCGGCCGCCTCGGCTCCACCACCGTTCCGCGCTGAGCCTCACACGCCGAGGCGGTCGCCGACCTTGATCCCGCCGGAGGCGACGAGGTCGCCCGAGGCGATCTTCTGGCCGCCTTCGGCGCGCACGCGCAGCACGCGGATGCGGCCATCGGCGCAGGCGACGGTGAAGCCGCTCGCGTCCGCCTCCACCACCTCGCCCATCTTGCCGCCGATGCCCTTGGGATCGACCGCCGGGATCTTCTTCGTCTCGAAGACCATGAGCTTCTTGCCGCCGAGCGTCGTCCACGCGCCCGGCGCCGGATTGCAGCCGCGCACGAGATTGTGGATTTGGAAGCCCTGGCGGCCCCAGTCGATCCGCGCATTGTCGGGCGTGCACCAGCCCTCGTAGGTGGCTTTTGCGTGATCCTGCGCGATCTTCGGCGCCTTGCCGGCCTTGACGAGATCGACGCCCTCGAGCATCGCCTCGACGCCCATCGGGAACAGGCGATCGAAATAGACCGAACCGAGCGAATCGTCGTCGGAGACCGGCGTCTTCTTCTGGATCAGGATCGGGCCGGTATCGAGGCCGTCGTCGGGCCAGAAGATCGAGAGGCCGGTTTCGGTGCGGCCCTGAATGATCGGCCAGTTGATCGAGCTCGGCCCGCGATGCAGCGGCAAGAGCGACGGGTGATACTGGATCGAGCCGTGCGTCGGGATGTTCAGGAAGCCCGAGGGCACGAACAGCGTCACGAACGCCATCACCTGCAAGTCGGGCTTCAGCGCCTTGAACTCGTCCCACACCGGGCCGGGCTGGCGATAGGATTTCGGCTGGAACAGCGGCAGCTTCAGCGCGAGCGCCGCCTCCTTCATCGGGTCGGCCTTCTGGCCCTCCTTGTCGGGCGCCACGTAGACGCCGACGACGTTCTCGCCGCGCTTCACGAGCGCCTCGAGCACCGCCTTGCCGAACGCCTGCTGCCCATGAACGACGATGCGCATTGCGCGTCTCCCCTCGATTGCGATGTGATGTGACGTGGGCAGACGCACCGCCGCCCTGCCGCGACCCTACCTGCCCCGCGCCCCAATTTGAAGCGCGGCCATTCAGAGGGCGGCGCGGACAGGCGAAACCGCGATTCCATCGCCGGTGGTCATGCCTTACACTACGGCGCCGTCAGGGGAGAACGTTACGATGGCGTTCGTGCCGAGGCCGCCGAAGTTCACAATTCCGACGCCCGAGATCGGCGTCGTCTGCTATCCGGAGCGGAAGGCCGTGGGCCTGCAATTCGCCGATCCCGAGGGCAACCACATCTTCATCACGATCCCGGGTGCGATGCTGACCACGCTCGCCGACGCTCTGAAGAAGGCCGCCGCCGACAACCCTGGCGCCGCCGCCTGGCCCCCCGCGCCGTATTCGGCGCGCTAGCCGGGGTTTCGCGCCGCGAGCACCGCTTCGAGCCAGCCGGCGAGGTCGCGCGTGCGGTGGTGCACGTGCTCGCCCTCATGGCCTTCCATGCTCCAGGCGTTGTCGGTTTCCACCAGCACGCAGGTCATGCCGCGCGCATGCGCGGGCGCGAGATTGCGCGCCGTATCCTCGAACAGCGCCGCGCGCTGCGGCGCGACTCCGTGGCGCGTGATGAACGTGTCGTAGAACGCATCGTGCGGCTTCGGATCGAAACCGGCCGCGGCGATGTCGAAGATCGCGTCGAAGCGGTGCGCGATGCCGAGCCGCTCCAGCACTTTCTCGGAATGCGGCACCGAGGCGTTGGTGAACACGTATTTCGCGCCCGGCAGCGCCGCCAACGCCGCATCGAGCCGAGCATCGGCGCAAACCGGGCTGTGATCGATGCGGTGCACGAAATCGAGGAACTCGACCGGGTCGATGCCGCATTCGGTCATCAGCCCCTTCATCGTCGTTCCGTAGCCGCGGAAGTAGGATTTCTGCAGCCAGCGCGCCTGCTCGAACGGAATGCCGAAGCGGTTCGCGATGTATTCGCCGATGCGCACGTCCACCTGGCTGAACAGGTCGCACTGCGCCGGATAGAGCGTGTTGTCGAGATCGAACACCCACGCCTCGACATGGTCGAGCGCCGGATGCGAGACGGGCAATGCGGTGACAACGGCTTCGGTCACGGAATCAATCTAGTGCGCCCATGCCCGGTTTGCATCCGCAAAGCGGAAGTTCACAGGAGCCGGGGAGCCGGGGAGAAATAAGGAAGAATCACCACAGGGGCACGGAGGCACAGAGAAAAAGGGAGAGTGTGAAAAAGATTGCGCGCGAAGCCGCGCGCTGAAGAAAGCTGAGGATACTGCTTTTCTCGCGCCGCCCTTGCGGCGCAGTCTTTTTCTCCTCCCTGCCTTCTCTGTGCCTCCGTGCTTCTGTGGTGGAATTTCTTGCTTCCCTATCTTTCTTCTCTCCGCCTCCCCGGCTCCTGTTCGCTTCCCCTTAGCTGCGCTTGAACAAAGTCCCCACGCCGCGCTGGGTGAAGATTTCGAGCAGCATCACGTGCGGGATCTTGCCGTCGAGGATGACCGAGGCGCCGACGCCGCCTTCGACCGCGGCCACGCAGGTTTCGACCTTCGGGATCATGCCGCCGCTGATCGTGCCGTCGGCGATCAGCGCCTGCGACTGCTCGATCGTGAGCTCGTTCAAGAGCTGTTTTTCCTTGTCGAGCACGCCGGGCACGTCGGTGAGCAGGAAGAAGCGCGCTGCCTCGATCGCAATGGCGACGGCGCCCGCGGCCGTGTCGGCGTTGATGTTGAAGGTTTCGCCGTTGGGGCCGAAACCGATCGGGGCCACCACCGGGATCACGTCGGACGAGATGAGCCGGTAGAGGATGCTCGGATCGACGCGCTCGGGCTCGCCGACGAAGCCCAAATCGAGCACCTTCTCGATGTGCGAATCGGGATCCCTGACCGTGCGCGTGAGCTTGCGCGCCTTGATGAGATTGCCGTCCTTGCCCGAAAGGCCGACCGCGGTGCCGCCGGCGCGGCTGATCGCCTGCACGAGCTGCTTGTTGATCGAGCCGGCCAGCACCATCTCGACGATCTCGACCGTCTCGGCGTCGGTCACGCGCAGCCCGCGCACGTATTCGCTCTTGATCTTGAGCCGCTCGAGCATCTGGTTGATCTGCGGCCCGCCGCCATGGACGACGACCGGATTGATGCCGGCCTGCTTCAGCAGCACGACATCCTGCGCGAAAGACGCGGCGGCCTTCTCGTCGCCCATCGCATGGCCGCCGTATTTGATGACGAACGACTCGCCGTCGTAGCGGCGGAGATAGGGCAGCGCCTCGATGAGCGTGCGCGCGGTGCGCAGCCAGTGCTTCGTCTCGCCGAAATCGATTTCCGCCATCGCCGCTTGCTCCCAGGGCCCTTGCGCGCGAGCGCGCGTGGCTTTTATCAGCAACGCGCGGCAACGGCGAGAGGTTCTGGAAGACCGGCTCAGTCCGCGAATTCGTCCGCGGCGCCGCTGGGCAGGATGGCCGCGTAGCAGACCGTGTGCGGCGCGATGGCGGAAGGGCCGTCGGCGGCGTGCCGCCGCGCTTCGCGCGCGGCGCGCGGCGCGATCTCGCTGCTGCCCGCGACGCATTGGGCGAACAGCGCCGCGCGGGCGGGTTCCAGCCGCGCCCGCGCGGGCGCCGGCGTGGTGCCTTGCCCGCCGGCGACCGCGTGGAACGCGAGGCCGGCGAGCGCCGCGAGCGCGAGAGCGCCCGCGGCCACCCGCCCGCGCGATCGGATCGCGCGCATCAGCACGTGGGTACCACGCGATAGACGTAGACGCCGTTGACCCAGACACGCACCGTGCGCGTGCCGCAGACCGGCGCCACCGGGGCCGGCGCCACGTAGACGACGCCGGGCGGCGGCGGGGGCGGCGGCGGCGCGACGACGACGGGGCGCGGGCGGACGACATAGACGTCGGCGCTGGCCGCGGACGGCAAGGCGAGCATCGACGCCACGGTAAAGGCCGCGGCCGTCCACGCGCAGGGGCGGATGGTGTTCATGGCTCGGATCTCCAAAAGCCGGTTTCGGGTAGCGATTGCCGCTGGCCGAAGCGCCGCCACTCGGGCCCGGCGCCGCTGGGAGACATGCCGCAAGCGCCCGCCGCCCGCTTCGAGGCCGGCTTGATTTCTCCTTGAGAGCCGCGTGATTTTCGGCGGCGGTGCGCCGTGCTATCCTGCCGGCGCGCGTGGCGCTGCCCCCGGTCGAAGCCAGCATGTTGTATTTCTTCGATGATTGCGTGCTGGACACCGAGCGGCGCGAGCTGCTGCGCGACGGCACGGGCGTGGCGCTCGAGCCGCAGGTGTTCGACCTCATCGCCTTCCTGATCCGCGAGCGGGCGCGCGTCGTCAGCCGCGACGACCTGCTGGGCGCCGTGTGGCAGGGCCGCATCGTTTCCGAATCGACGCTCAACAGCCGCATCAACGCCGCGCGCGCCGCGATCGGCGACGACGGCACGGCGCAGCGCCTGATCCGCACGC
>CAYZSG010000182.1:0-11127 GCA_964481045.1 uncultured Candidatus Odyssella sp.
GCCGTGGCGCTCGCCGATCAGCAGATTTCCGCGATGCGGGCAGCGATTGTAGAGAACGTTGATCTTCCCGTCGTCGCCGCGGATCATGATCATCGGCTGGCGTCCGATCGTCACGGTCCAGTAGTCGCCGGGCTTCTTCACCTGGCTTTCGTGACCGACATAGGTCCAGACCCGGTTGAAGATCCGCTCCATCTCGAGCTCGAAGATCTCGGGATCGCTGTACGTCGCGCGATGCACGCGGTCGGGCTCGACCATGCCGCGCAGCTCGTTGATGCCGTATCGTGCCATCGTTTCCTCCCAAGCCCCGCATGCGGGGCGTATTCGCCGAAGATCAGACTTGCGCGGGCTCGCGCTCGGGCGCGTCCCTGAGATTGGCGTCGAGATTGCGCCGCATCTGGCCGAACGCCCATTGCATGAGCTCGACGAGGCCCGCCGGCAGCCCGGCGAACGCGACCTCGTTGAGCCGAAACACGATCGGCAGGATGCGCTCGACGAGGCGCGTGCCGGCCGCGGTGAGCGCGAGGCGCGTCACGCGCTTGTCGCCGACCGGCGAGAGACGGACGATCAACCCCTCCTCGACGAGCTGAGCGATCGTGCGGCTCAGCGTCGTGGGATCGATCGCGGCGGCATCGGCCACCTCCGACATGGAAAGCCCACGCCGGCTGTAGAGCAGGCCGAGCGCGCGCCATTCCGGCACGCGCACGCCGAAGGGACGAAGCGCCTGATTCAAATGCCGGTCGCGCCGGCCGATCACCTGCGTGAACCAATAGAAAAGATGCCGCTCGTGATCGAACGGAATCGCCTGGGGTCGCGCGGCGCTGGCCGCGAGGGCCGTCAGCGCGGCGGACTCTTGACCCGTCCGCTTGCGTGCCTGCTGTGCTCGCGATCCCGCCATAGATGCCGTTCCCGTCGTTCGACATCGAAACGCTAGCGCCAAAAGACTGTGTTTGCAAGTAATGGATTCTCCGCATGTCAAAGTACGAGGCCAAAATATGCCATTACGTTGCCTCTGGCCTCTGAAATTGATTGCGATCACAATATATTTCTCATTCTTTCTCCTGTCGCCCCCGCGAATATGGGGAACGACCAGGCTCGAACGTGCGCGTGGACACGCCGCGTGTTTCGCCCCTCAAACCGCGCTTCGCTTGACCGCGCGCCCCCGCCCGCCATGATGGCAACGAGGGAGACATGCAGACAGTTTACGGCTCGCACAGCGCGATTGCGCCGTTCCGCCTGTTGCGCCCGGCGCGCCTCGCGGATGCGGCGGCCGCGTTGGCCGGCGGTGCCGTGTGCCTCGCCGGAGGGGTCGATCTCGTGCCCGCGTTACGCGCGGGGCGGCGCGTCGACGAGATCGTGCATCTCGGCGGTATCGGCGTTTTGAAGGCGATCGAGCGGCACCGCGACGTGCTGTGCATCGGCGCCGGAGTCACCTATGCACGGCTCGCGAACGACGCGGCCATCGCGGCGGCACTACCCGAGCTCGCCGCGGCGTGGCGCGGAGTCGCCAACGTTCGCGTGCGCCACGCGGCGACGATCGGCGGCAATCTGATGGCCGCCAATCCGCAATACGACATGCTGCCGGCGCTGATGGCGCTCGATGCGGCGCTGATATTCGCCGACGCAAAGGGAATGCTGCACTCGGCGCCGGCCGCCGCCGCGCGCTGGCCCTATGGCCTGCTCGCCTTCATCGAGATTCCGCTCGCGGAGGGGCGGCGCTTCCTGTTCGAGCGCGGCTTCAAGCCCATGATCAGCGTCGCGGTCGCCGCCGCCGGCGGCAGGGCACGCGCCGCATTCGGCTGCGCCTTCGAGCGCGCACTGGTTCGTGAATTCGCGCTCGAGGGCGACGCGGAAGCATTGGCAGCCACGATCGCGCGCGATCTTCCCGAGCCCGTATCGGATTGGATCGCGAGCGGCGCCTATCGGCGAAAGCTCGCGCATGTGCTTCTTGCGCGCCAACTGCGCGCGCTGGGCTGCCCATGACTGCGCCGGAGTCACTCGCGGTCGCGCTGACGCTCAACGGACGCGCCCTGCGGACGAACGTCGCGCCGCAGACGATGCTGGCCGATCTGCTGCGCGACCAATGCGGCCTCACCGGCACCAAGATCGGCTGCGACCAGGCGACCTGCGGCGCCTGCACGGTGCTCGTGAACGGCGCGCCTATGGCTGCTTGCGCCACCTTCGCATGGCAGGCGGAGGGCGCGGCGGTGACGACGATCGAGGGCCTCGCCGCGAACGGCGCCCTCGATCCGGTGCAGGAGGCGTTCAAGACGAAAAGCGCGTTTCAGTGCGGCTATTGCACGCCAGGCATGATCATGGCCGCCAAGGCGCTGCTCGCGCACGACCCCGCGCCGGACCGCGCTGCGATCCGCGATTGGCTCTCCGCCAATGTGTGCCGCTGCACGGGCTATCAGATGATCGTCGAGGCCGTGGAAGACGCGGCGCGGCGCCTGCGCGAGGCGGCGCGATGAGTGCTATCGGCAACCCCACCCCGCGCGTCGATGCCGATCTCAAGGTAACCGGCGCCGCGCGCTATACCGTCGATCTCGCGCTGCCGCGCATGCTGCATGCCAAGGTGCTGCGTTCACCGCACGCGCATGCGCGCGTGACGCACATCGACGCGCGCCGCGCGGCGGCGATGCCGGGCGTGGCCGCCGTCGTCACGCGCGACGATCTCAAGGGCCTCAATCCCACCTACGGGTATTTCATCAAGGACCAGCCGATCGTGGCCATCGACAAGGTGCGCTACATCGGCGACATGGTGGCTGCCGTCGCGGCCGAGTCGGAAGAACTGGCCGTGCGCGCGCTCGAGGCGATCGAAGTTCGCTACGAGCCGCTCGCCACCGTCGCCACGATCGAGGAGTCACTTGCGCCCGGCGCCCCTGCCCTCTTCGAGACGCCGCCGATGGGCATCGTGCCGGCCTACGGCGCTGGCGCCTCGGGCTTCAAAGACCCGGCGAAGAACGTCTGCTACCGCTTCTGCTACACGCATGGCGACTCGGCCGCGTTCGCGCGCGCGGATCACGTCTTCGCGGACGAATTCCGCTTCTCGCGCATGCAGCACTATCACCTCGAGCCGTTCGTCACCCTGGCGAGGGTCGAGGGCGGGCAGATCGAGCTGTGGTCGAGCTGCCAGAACCCGTTTCCGCTGCGAAAGGAACTGGCGCGCGTCTTCAATCATCCCGAACAGAACATCCGCGTGCACGTGCCGTTCATCGGCGCGGGCTACGGCGCCAAGAACAACTGCAAGACCGAGCCGATCGCCGTGCTGCTGGCGAAGATGGCCGGCCAGCCCGTGCGCTTCTGCATGACTATGGAAGAGAACTTCCTCACGCAGAGCCAGCACGCGGCGATCCTGCGGCTCGAAACCGCCGTCAATCGCGACGGCCGCTTCGTGGCGCGGCGGAGTGAGATATTGCTCGACGCCGGCGCCTATTCCGACGCCTCGCCGCTCGTGGCCGAGAAGGCCGGCTACCGCATCAATGGCCCCTATCGCTGGGATCACATCGACTCGCGCTGCGACTGCGTGATGACCAACACGACGCCGGCCGGCCCGTTCCGCGGCTTCGGCGGCACGCAGGCGGGCTGGGCCTCGGAGAGCCAGATCGACATGATCGCGCGCCGCCTCGGCATCGATCCGGTCACGCTCCGGAAGAAGAACCTGCTGAAGCTCGGCGAGGCCTATGTGCCGGGCGAGAGCGGCATGGACAGCGATCTTGCCGAGGGCCTCGACCTCGTGTGCCGCGAGATCGGCTACGGGCGCGGCGAGCGGACGAAGGGCCGCGGCATCGGCATCGCGATCGGTTTCAAGGATTCGGGCGGGGTGAACAAGCCGGCCGAGGCGCAGGTGAAGGCGACGACGACAGGCGGCATCATCGTGAACTGCGGCACGGTCGAGATCGGCCAGGGCATCCAGACGGCGTTCACGCGCATCGTCGCCGAGCTTTTCGCCTGCCCGCCCGCGCGCGTTTCCTATGGCCCGATCGATACCGACGTGACGCCGTTCGACCAGGGCACGAATGCCAGCTCGGCCATCGTCGTGATGGGCCAGGCACTCGAGCGCGCGGCGCGCGACTGCATCGCGCGTATCCTCGATTTCGCGGCCTCGCAATTGAACTGCAAGCCTGGCGACTTGCGGCTCGAGAACTGGGCGGTGATCAAGGAAAACCAGGCGCATCCGCTGGCGCCGATGATCATGCGCCATTTCGGCGGCACCGGCTTCGAGTTCGTCGGGCGCGGCTTCTTCAAGCCCGAGACCGACCACCACGCGCCGCTCGAGGCGAAGTGCGTGTCGTGGGAGATCGGCTGGGGCGCGGCCGAAGTGGAGGTGGACGATGAGACCGGCCGCGTCGTCGTAAAGAAACTCGTCGTCAGCGGCGATGCCGGCCGCGCGATCCACAAGGATGCGTGCCGCGGGCAGGATGAGGGCGCCGCGATCATGGGGCTCGGCCAGGCGCTGTTCGAAACGATGCGCTATGACGGCGCCGTACTGGCGAACATCGCCGCCGCGAAATACCGCGTGCCGCTGGCGAGCGACCTGCCCGAGACGTTCCGCGCGGTGACGCAGGAGCAGGGCCACGGGCCGGGCCCATTCGGCGCCAAGGGCATGGGCGAGGCCGGCATGCTGCCCGTCGCCGCGGCGATCGCCAATGCGATCGAGGATGCGGTCGGCGTGCGCATCACCTCTCTGCCGCTCTCGCCCGAGAAGGTGCTGGCTGCGATTGAGGCAAAGCGGGGCGGCGATAAACCCGCCCCGTCAACCTGAGCCAAGCGAAGGATCTCTCGCCGCCCGTCGTGCGCCTCGCGGAGAGAGATCCTTCGCTGCGCTCAGGATAACGCGCGCTTGGCCTCAGAAGCTCTCCGGATCAACGACGAGATTGCCGAGCCGCGTGCGGAAATCTTCGGGCATCGGCGCGGCTTTGCGCGTGACGGGATCGAAGAATACTTCGACCGTTTCCTGCCAGGCCGAATAGACGTTGGAATCCGCGTTGTACATCTTGGCGACGTGCACGACGCTTTTCTGGCCGACCTTGACGAAGCCGGCGCGGATCACGATCAGATCGCCGGCCTTGAGCTCGCGGATGTATTTGATCGTGGTTTGCGCGACGACGACGTGCGTGCCGCGATCGCGCATCTCGCGCTGGCTCACGCCGGCCATGGTCCAGAGATGGAAGCCGCCGTCGTCGAAATGATGCGCGTACCAGCGCACGTTCATGTGCCCGAAGTGATCGCACTGCCATGGAAACACCACGCCGCGATACACCTCGTAGGCTTTCGCCCCGCCCTCACTCATCGAATATCTCCGCCTTGATTTCCCGCCCCTCGAACAGGGGGCAGTTCGACAGTGCCACGATGCAATCCATCTCGGCCGCAAATTCGACGTAGTCGCCCGCGCGCGAGCAGCCCGGCTCGATCACCCAATGCCCGGCCGCACAGTCGTGGTGGAAGTTCATGAAGAGATCGAACGTGTCGGGCATGTCCTCGGGGAAGAGGTCGTAGGGCGCCATCGCGCCGGCGATGATCTCGTGGCAGCCGTCGCGTTCGCCCTTGCCGAGCACGCGGAAGAGACGGCGGTTGCACATGCGCCCGTGCGCGTCGTGCATGCCCTTCACCTCGGGCGTGTCGGCGACGATGCGCATCATTTCGCGGTTGATCGTGGACATCAGGTAATTGCCCGCCGTGAGCCGGTCGCGCGGATGGAACTTGCCGACCGTCGCCGGATCGAAACGCGAGCGCGAATAGGAGGTGGAGAGCTTCTCGCGCGGGTTCGCGCGCGCGAACACGGCCATATCGACCACCTGCCCGCCGCGCATGTCGGTGACGCGCAGATGGCGGCCGCGCGCGACTTCGAGCGCCAGACCCGCGGCGGGGCCGATCAGATGCGTCGCGAGCGTGCGAATGATGCGTCCTCCAGCGTTGCGTTGCGGAGCGAAGTCAGGCTATCCGGCACCGGCATGGCGAAGCCAGCGCCAATCCTGCGCAATAGACCCGCGCCCGAGGGAGAGCCGCTTGAGCGACAGCAGCACCGCCGCGACACTGCGCCCGGTCTCCGCCCTGTGGGCCGGGCGCGCGCTGCTGCGCCCTGGCCACGCGCCCGCCGCGCGGGATGCGCGCATCGAGGTCGCGGACGCACGCATCGGCGCGGTGCAGGAAGGCGTCGCGCGGCCGCAGCATGCGCTCGGCGGCGTCGGAACTCTCGCGATGCCAGCGCTCTGCAACGCGCACGACCATGGACGCGGCCTGCGGCCGAGCGCGCATGGCGTCGCCGACGACGTGGTTGAGCTGTGGGTGCCCGGCACCTACACATTGCCGCTGCTCGATCCCTATCTCGTGGCGGCGGTGGCGCTCGGGCGCATGGCCGAGAGCGGCGTCGCTTCGGTCATGCATTGCCACCTGTTCCGGCCGCCCGAGAGGCTCATCGCGGAGGCGGAGGCCGTGGCGCGCATTTCGCGCGAGATCGGCATTCGCGTGGCCTTCGTCGTGCCGATCCGGGATCGCCATCGGCTCGGCTATGGCGACGACGACGCGATCCTCGCCTGCATGGACCCTGCCTGCCGCGCCGATATCGCCGCGCAGTATCGGCGCCCGCTCCCCGATGCCATGGACCAGATCGCGGCGGTGGCCGAGATCGAGCGCCGGTTTGGCGGCGAGCATTTCCACGTGCAGTTCGGACCGATCGGCGTGGAATGGTGCAGCGATGCGCTGCTCGAGGCCGTCGCCGCCGAAGCCGCACGAACGGGCCTGCGCGTGCACATGCACCTGCTCGAATCGCGCACGCAGCGCGAATGGGCCGACGGCGCCTATCCCGGCGGCATCGTGCGACACCTCGACCGCATGGGAATGCTCTCGCCGCGCCTCTCGGTCGCACATGCCGTCTGGCTGACGGAGGACGAATGCGCGCTGCTCGCCGAACGCGGCGTCACGGTCTCGGTCAACACCACCTCGAACCTTCGACTGCGCTCCGGCATCGCGCCGATGGAAGCAATGCGACGCGCGAAGCTTGGCGTAGCGCTCGGCATGGATGCGCTCTCGCTTGACGACGATGAAGACATGCTGCGCGAGCTTCGCCTCGCATGGCGCATTCACCGCGGCTTCGGGTTCGAGGACGTGCTGGACAAGGCCGCGTTGTTCGACGCCGCGCTGAAGCGCGGCCACGAGCTCGTGACGGGCGCGAGCGGCTTTGGCGCGATCGAGCCCGGCGCGCCCGCCGACATCCTGCTGCTCGACTATGCGGCGATGACGGCCGACGCCATTGCCGAGATCTGCGACGAAACCGACATGGTGCTCGCGCGCGCCACGGCAGAGCACGTCAAAGCGCTCGTCGTCGCCGGCCGGATCGTGGTGGCCGAGGGGAAGCTGGCCGGCCTCGATCTCCGCGCGGCCGAACGGGAACTGGCCGGCGCTGCCCGTAGCCATGCCTCCGCGCTGGCCGGGCTGCGCCCCACGCTCGCCGCGTATCAGGACGGGCTCCGGCGCTTCTATCGCGGCGGCGGGCACAAGCGGCAGGCGCCGCGCTAGTAGCGCTGCGACTCCGGGCATTCCTTCCAGTACGAGTCGACGTGGGCCTTGAACACGACGTCGGTCGCCTTGATCGTCGGCCCGTCCTTGCCCGGCACGACTTCGAGCTTGTACCAATCCTGGATCGGGATGCCGTTGACGTTGTACTTGAACGGGCCGCGCGTCGATTCGAATTCGACGCGGCGCATCGTCTTCGCCAAAGTCAGCATGTCGTTCTCGTCGAACTTGCCGACCTTCTTGAGCGCCGCGGCCAGCAGGCGCGGCCCGTCATAGCCCTGCGCCGCGAAGTAGCTCGGGTGATGGCCGTATTTCGCGATGTAGCCCTTCACGAATTTCTGGTTGCCGGGGGACTGGCCGTTCGGGTCCCACCACATCGCGTGGAACGTGCCGACCGCGGTGCTGCCCACCGCCTTCAGCGTGACGTTGTCCACCACGGCGAGGGTGTAGAGCTTCACGTCCTTGCCGATTCCCGATGCATCCCACTGCTTCATGAACGCGATGCCCATCGCGCCGGGTGCAAAAATGAACACGCCCGCGGGCTTTGCCGCGCGCACCTTGGAGATTTCGGCCTGGAAATCGGTCGCGCCGAGCTTGTAGAGCAGCTGATCGACGACCTTGCCCTTGTAGTAGCGGCGGAAGCCCGCGAGCATGTCCTTGCCGGCCTGATAGTTGGGGCTCAGCAGGAACACGCTCTTCACGCCCTCTTTCTCCACCAGCGCGCCCGAGCTCTCGCCCTGCTGGTCGTTGTTCCACGAGGTGGTGATGAAATACGGGCTGCATTGCGCGCCGGCCAGCGGCGAAGCGCCCGCATTCGAGCTCAGCAGGATGCGCTTGCCGTCGATGACCGGGCCCCGCACCGCCAGCAGCACGTTCGACCACACGATGCCGGCGAGGATGTGGACCTTGTCGCTGCCGAGCATTTTGCGGGCCGCGTTCAGGCCAGTGTCGGTGTCCTGCTGGTCGTCGCCCCAGAACATCTTCGTGGGCACGCCGCCGAACAGATCGCCGTCTTTCGTCCAGCCTTCGTGCTCCATGCCGAGCTTCCAGCCATTGGCGATCTGGTTGCCGAGGAACGCGCCGCCGCCGGTGAGCGTGGTGAGATAGCCGATGCGGAGCTCGGCCTGCGCCGGAGCGATCGCGCAGAACGCGGCAATCGCCGCCGCCGTGATGCCCTTGAGTTTCATGCTCGTACTCCCCGCCAATTCTGTTCCAATAGCTACTTCGCGGCGCAGCGGCCGACGGCCAGCTCTTTGCACGGATCCTTGACGTTCGGGATCGTGTCGATCACCTCGATGCCGACGCGGTCGCCCTTCTTCACGACCTTCTGCACGTAGATGTTCTGCACGATGTCGCGCGTCTCGGGGTCGATCGAGATCGGGCCGCGCGGGCTCGCGAACTTCCAGCTCTTGAGCGCGGCCATCGCCTTGTCGCCGTCGATCTTGCCGTCGAGCGTCTTCACGACATGCACGACAGCGGCCATCGCATCCCAGCCCTGAACGGTGAAGAAGTCGGGCCGCATCTTGTCGCCATACTTCGCGGTCCAGGCGGCGACGAACGCCTTGTTCTCCGGCGTCTCGAGATCGGCGGTGTAGTGGCCGGCCGTGATCCAGCCCAGCGCGGCATCGCCGAGCAACGGCAAGGTCGAATCCTGCGTGATGTCGCTGGTGCCGAGGAAGCGGATGCCGGCGGCCGCCATGCCGAGATCGCGATAAGTGCGCGCGAGCGGCGCGTTGAACGCGGCGGCCGGCGTGAAGATGTAGGTGCAGTCGGGCTTCTGGTCCTTCATGCGCTGCAGGAACGGCGTGAAATCCGGCACCTGCGCGGGGCCGCCCATCGGAATCTCGTCCTTGAGCTTGCTGCCGGCCTTCTCGGTGCCGAGCTTGAAGGCGGCGAGCACGTCGCGGCCGGGCGCGAAATCGGTGAAGCCGACGACGATGTTCCGGCAGTTCATCTTCTCTCGCGCATAGCGCGCCATTGGATAGGCGCCGTGCCAGCTCGAGGTCGAGACGCGCACGATGTAGGGCGAGAGATTGGTGATGAACGCGGCCTGCGCGTTCACGAGGATCATCGGCTTCTTGCCCTGCGTCGCCACCGGCGCCGAGGCGATCGCGTCGGGCGAATACTGGTAGCCGACGAGGATATCGACCTTGTCGCTGGTGAGCAGCTCGCGCGTGAGCGCCAGCGCGGTGGCGCCGCTCGGCTCCTTGCTGTCGCGCTCGACGAGCTGGATCTCGTGCTTGCCGAGCTCGGCCTTGTGGAGCTTGAGATACAGCTTCATCGCGCGCAGCTCGCTCTGCGCCACGTCGGCGGAGCCGCCGGAAAACGGCAGCACGATGCCGACCTTCACCGTCTCGGCGGAGGCACCGCCGGCGAGCATGAGCGCCGCCAGAGACAGGCCTGCGCCGCGCAGCGTTCCGCGCATGATGCGAGTAGCCATGAGTTTTCCCTCCGCGAGCGGCGATCGATCGCCGGTCCGGCGACTCAACACGATTGCGAAGGGTTGTCAACGCGATTATAGAATTCCGGGAATTCATAAAATCGTCGATACGCAGGGCAGAGCGGCTCGGATGCGGACCGCGCGCCCAGCTTTCGGGCACCCTGAGGAGAATCGCGGCATGACGACGGCGTCGCCCGGCGGCTATTCGGTCTTCCACGAGACCATGGCCGACATGACCTATCCCGAGATCGAGCGCGCCGCCGCGGATGGGGCCGCCGTGCTGTGGGCGCTCGGCGTCATCGAGCAGCACGGCCCGCATCTTCCGCTCGGCACCGATGTGTACATTCCCTCGGCGGTGCTGCGGGTTGCGCGGCGCGCGCTGGCCGCCAAGGGCATTCCCTGCGTGATCGCGCCGCCGTTCTACTGGGGCGTCAATCACGTGACCGGCACGTTCGCGGGCTCGTTCGTCGTCCGCCCCGAGACGATGCTGGAACTGCTCAAGGACGTGTTCGCGAGCCTCGCCAAGGACGGGTTCCGCCGAGTCTTCTGCCTGTCCGGCCACGGCGACGCGCTGCACAACCGGACTTTGTTCGAAGGCGTAAGATGCGCGCAAGGCATCGACGTGCGCATGATCGCGTCCGAGGCGCTCGCGCGTCGCCTGGGCCTCGATCCGGCCGACGCCAGGATCGCGCTCACGCCGCCGGTGGCGTCGCCGCGCCCGCCCGGCCCGTATCTCGACATCCACGCCGGCGAGTGGGAGACATCGATCCTGCTCGAGGCGACGCCTTCGATCGTCCAATCCGCGGTCTTGCCGCGGCTGGCCTCGACCCGTCTCGGGCCGCAGGATCTCGCGGAGTGGCGCAAGGGCATGGATGACGCCAAGCGCGTGACGCCCGAGGGCTATTTCGGCAATCCTGCCGCCGCGGATGCAGCGCTCGGCGCGCAACTTGTGGAACTCGAGGGCCAGGCGGTGGCCCAAGCGGTCGCCGAGGCAATGGGGAAAGCACCATGAACGTCGTCACCGCAACAGCCCACGACCGGCTGCCGCGCACCGCGGCCGAACGTCTCGCGGCCGCCCATTCCGCCCTTCTCGTCGTCGACATGCAGAACGATTTCTGCGCGGAGGGCGGCTATATCGAGGCCGTCGTCGGCAAGAACGCCGCGGCCTGCCGCGC
>CAYZSG010000183.1:0-11122 GCA_964481045.1 uncultured Candidatus Odyssella sp.
GAAAAACGAAACGCCGGCCTGCTGGGAGGAGACAGGCCGGCGTCCGTTTGCGCAAGAGCGCCCAAGCGTCCTGGGGAGGGGTCGTCGGGGTCGGGGCGGGGAGTGGAAGCTTGATTCTCTCGCGAAACTCGGGGGGTGCGTCGAACGAACGGACCTTGCCACGGGGCCGCGCGCGGCACAGTGACGGCGCTCACACTGGCTAGAAGTAGATGATCTGGCCCTTGTTCGTTTCGAGCGTGCCGCCGCGCACTTCCGGCGTGCGCTCGGTGCGCAGCGGCAGGGAACGCTTGGCCTTGTCCTCGATCTTGCCGCTGCGCGCGGGCGCGCCGCGCTGTTCCGCGAATCCGGTTTCGGCAACGGCGCACAGCAGGCCGAAGGCGGTGGCGAGCGCGATCAATGTCGTCTTCATGGCGTCATCGTCCACGATCATGCGGATGTTTCGATGGTCTCGAATCTAGGAGCCGCCGCGAAAGATCGCTGTGACCGCGATCACACCCGCGAATGGGCGTGGCGCCGCGCTCCCTCGCGAGAGCGCGGCGCCTGATCGCTGTCGAAATGCCGGGCAGGCGGGCCGCGGTTACTTCGGCGTCGCGTCCTTGTTTGGCGTGCACTGCTTGACGCCCTTCACGATCACGGGCTTCGCGCAGTTGAGCTTCGCGGCGATACGGAGCTTCTTGTGCTTCACGACCTTGTGCTTCACGACCTTCGGCTTCTTCACCATCGCGGTTTTCGCGTGGTTGCCGGTGGCGGCGGTGGCGAGGCCGGGCGCGGCGACGGCGAGGCCGATCACCGCCGCGAGGGCGAGGAGACGGAGCTTCATGGAGAGGGTCCTTTTGTGGGAGGGCGGCCGAGGCAGGAGATCGCCTCAACGCCACGCACTCTGCACCCACTAAGTAATTTCCGCAGTGATCCGGCGCACAGGCCGGTGCGCGCTACCAGCGCCCGCGCGGTCCGCGCCAGCCCTGACCGCGCCAGCCGGGATGCGAGTATGCGGCGTACGGACGATAGCCCCAGGGCTGACGGTAATAGGGCCGCGGTCCGAAATGGATCGACGCGCGCCAGCTCGGCGGCGCGGCCGGCGCGTAGTACGGCGTCGGGCCGTGGCTGTAGTATTGCGTCGGCGGAACGTAGCGCGGCGCCGGCGGCGCATAGGTGGGCGCGCTCGGCGCATAGCCCGGCGGGTCATGGTAGGGCGAATGTTCGTTCTCGTGCTCGTCGCTCGGAGGATTCGGCACGGCGGCGATCGCCGTGCGCGTCTCGGGCGGCGACGCTTCGTAGCGGCGCGGCGGCGCGCCGTCGTCATCGTCGTCCAGGTTGCGTGACGGCGGGCGCGGCGTGGCGCGCGCCATTTCAGTCGTGTTGCGCTGATTGCGCTGAGGCGGCGGCGACGTCGACGTGGTCTCTTCCGGGATCGCGGTGCGCGCGGCCGCGATCGCCGGCTTGTCCGGCGCCTTGGCCTTGGCGGGCTCGGGTTTCGCCTTCGCGGGTTCCGCCTTGGGCGGCTCCGGCGGCTTGGCGCGGGCGATCTCGGTTTCGCGTTTCGCAGGGGCGGGCTTGGCGTTCTCACGCGGCTTCACCGGCTCGGCCGCCGGCTTCTCGGGCCGCGCCTTCGGCCTCGACTCGACCTGCGCCACGCGCGGCGGCGGCTTCGGCGCGTTCTCGGCGGCGAGCGCGCGCTCGGCGCGGCCCTTCTCGGCCGCGTTGATCTTCCAGCGCTTCTCGAGCAGCAGGCGGAACAACTTGGCTTCGAGGTGTCCTTTCGCCTCGGCGCGCTTGTACCAGTAGAACGCCTCGGCGCGGTCCGCTTTCACCGCCTGACCGAACTGATACTGCCGGCCCACGAGATACTGGGCGCGCGCGTCGCCCTTCTCGGCGAGCGGGCGGAGCACTTTCAGCGATTTCTCGTAGTCATTCTTCTGGTAGGCCGCCAAGCCCTCCTCGTAGCCGGAGGAAGCGGGCGCGGCGGCGACGGGCGCGGCGGCAGCGATGCTGGCTGCCGCGAGCGCGATCCCCACAAAACGGGCTGCGGGCCCTCTCATTCCCTACCCCAATGCCGGGCCCCTAATTCCCGGCTTGAACCACGCTATTCCCCGGTTGCTGAACCGGCCCTGAATGACCGGCTGCGGAGAGTGCGGGCTCTGAATTGATTTACGGCGGCGGTGGGGCCTAATGTCCCCGCGCTTCCGCAGATTCTTTGCGGATTTTCCGTAAGAGGGAGGAGACGAACGTGATCGACCTATATGCCGCCGGCACGTCCAATGGCATGCGCGCCAAGATCATGCTGGACGAATGCGGCGTGCCCTACAAGCTGCACCCGATCGACCTCGCGAAGGGCGATCAGAAATCGCCCGAGTTCCTCGCCCGCAACCCTTGGGGGCAGATCCCGGTCATCGTCGACAACGACGGCCCGGGCGGAAAGCCGGTGACGCTCGCCCAATCCGTCGGAATCATGATCTATCTCGCGGAAAAGACCGGGAAATTCATCCCCAAAGACGGTGCGAAGCGAGCTGCGTTCTGGCAGGCGCTGATGAACGCAACCAGCGATATGGGGCCGACGCTCGGCAGCATCTTCACGATCGTGCGCGCGAAGGATCCGCACAAGCCCTCGCAGCTTCTCTTCGAAGATCGCTGGAAGGGCTACATGCAGGCGTGGGACGACACGCTGGCCAAGCAGAAGTATTGCGCCGGCGACGAACTGACGATCGCCGATTTCGCGCTCTATGCCGTGCTCGGCCGTGCGAAGCAGGTCGTGCCCGCGCTGATCGAGGGCTACAAGAACGTCGCGCGCTGGGCCGACGAGATCGGCGCGCGCCCCGGCGTGAAGAAGGGGATGACGTTCTGACGCCGCCAGGCGCGTAATTTCGAGCGCGGGCAAAAAATAGGGGCGGGTTTGAAACCCGCCCCTACGCAATTGCGGGCTACAGCGCGATCGCCAAGACCAACGTGATCAGCGCGATCAGCAGGAACGCGGCGAAACCCACGCCGAGCCAGACGAGTGGCCGCTTCTCGGCCGGAAGGTCGCGCAGGAACTGAAACGCGGGGGCGGCGGGCTGCGGCGGCGCGTGCGCGCCTTGCGCGAACGGCGCCGGGCGCGAGGGTGCAGCCGGGCGGGGCGCAGCGGGACGGGGCGGAGCCGGGCGTGGCGGGGCGGGGCGAGGTGGCGCCGTGCGATCCGGCGATGATGGCGCGGAAGGCTCGCGCGTGCGTCTTTCGACTGGCGGCGACGTCGCCTCTCCGGCCTGCGAGATCGCTTCGGCAGGCGGCGCGGCCGCTGCCGGCGGTGCGGTGGCCTCGGGGCGCGGCGGCGGCGCGTGTTGCGGCGCGTTCGGGCGGACGACCGTGCGATCGGTGTCGCGCAAGAGATCGGCCACGCTCGTCTCGACGTCGCCAATGCGTAGCGGCGCATCGCGGGTGATCTCGGCTTCCGTCACCTTCGCCCATTGGCCGCCCTCGCGGATCGCGATGCCGTAAGAGCTACCGAGGTCCTTGATCGCGAACCGGCCTTCACCAAGCTCGGCGAGTTCCGCGTGCTCGCGCGAAACCGTGCTGTCGGTCAGCACGATGTCGTTCGTGTCGGCGCGTCCGATCCGGTATCGCCGCATTCCGGGGAGGCCCTTCGCGCTAGCCCCGCTGGACGTCGAACGTCATACCGCCGATGACGACCTGGTCGCCGGGGTTGACGAGCGTCGGCTGGAACGGCTCGAGGGCCTGCCCATTGACCTTGGTGCCGTAGGCCGATTTGAGGTCCTCGACCGTCAGCGTGCCGTCGCTGATCGCGAACTTCGCATGGCGCCGCGAAACCGTCGGGTCGTTGAGCACCTTGTCGGCCATGCTCGCGCTGCGGCCGACGACGAGGCCTTTCTCCGCCTTGGCCATCGCCTTCTCGATCTCGGCCTGCGTGAGCCCGAGCGCGGTGCTTTGCCCTGTGCTGTCGGTGCCCGAGAGTGACCAGTCGCCGGTTGCGGGCGCCGGCGCGGCAGAGGCTTCACCGGGCCGGAACGTGGCTTCGACATTGGTGGCGCGGCGCGGCCCCGAGGGCGGACGCGCGGCCGGCGTGCGGGGTTGCGCAACGCTGTCCGTGCGCTTGGCGCCGGGCGACACGCCCTTCCGCTGGACCCAGGCGCTGTAGGATTCGACGACGCGCACGACCTCGCGGCGGCGGAACACGGCCAGCGCCACGGCGCCGAGCGCCACGAGCAAGGTCATGCCGCTGAACACGATCAGCAGGGGCGATGTTCCGCCTTCTTCGGAGCAGGCCTCGCTCGAGAGGCTGAGGCGCACGTCTTTGAGCGCGGCGACCGACTTCACCGAGGCGACCAGATTGGAGATGTGCGGCGAATAGAATCCCGGCGCCACCTGGCCGACCGCGTATTGATCGCCCTTCTCGTCCTTGACGACGCGAAGCTGGTTCGGCGTGGAGTAGGTGTTGACGCCGACGACGCGATTGCAGGCGTCGAACAGCGGGCCGCCGGATTTGCCCGGATTGATCACCGCATCGTGCTGGATGATCGGGCGCGCGACACCGGCCGTGGCGAGGCGCGCGACGACCGTGCGGCTGACGACGCCGCGCGTGATCGAAGGCTCACGGAACACCTTCAATGCGGCCTGCTCGTCCGGGTTCTTCAGGAACTTGTCGCTGATGCCGGGATAGCCGACGACGAAGATCGATTCGCTCTTGGCCGGATAGCCGAGCGGCTCGCGGCTGGAAAGCTCGAGCGCGGGCAGGTCGAGGTTCTTCACGCGTAGCACGGCGAGATCGAGATCTTCCGAATGCCAGATCGTCTCGGCCTCGGTGAACTCGGTGACGTAACTGCTGATGACGTAGAGTTTGTAGGGGATCTTCTTGTTGATGAGGTCGTTCGAGATCGCGACGTGCCAATTCGTGGCCACGTAGCCGCGGTCGATAACGAAGCCGGTGCCGTGCCCGGCGAACACCTTCTTGCCCTGCACCTCGGCGATGAGAGCGACGCGCAGCGTGCTCTTCTCCGCTGCCTTGGCGTCCCACGCAGCGGCGGGCGCAGGCAACGCGGCGGCGCTCGCGAGGCTCAGGAGCGCCGCACCGGCGGCGGCGCGCGCGAAGACGGCGGCTTTGATGACCTTGCCCATGATTACCCTGTTGATCGAAAAGCCGCTTTTTTCTGACCGGCGGCGCGATCGCGAGCCCCGCGTATAATCCGCCACCGGGCGGCATTATTGCAAGCGAAAGCACCCGGTTTTAGGCCGCTCGACATAATCCGCCGCCGGCGGCGGCGCTCAGGCCGGCCGCGGTCCCGGCCGCCCGGCCTCGACGGCGAAGCTCCTGAAGGTTGAGAGCGTTGCATCCGGCCGCGCGATCGTATCGACCGTCTGCAGGTCGGTGCGCCACGTCTGCGGCGTCACCGTGCAGCGGAGATAGCCGCGCCAGCGTGCCTCGGCCAGCTTGATGTAGGGCAGCTTCATGCCGGCATCGGTGATGACCTGCGGCACGCCGGACGAGCTGATCGACGTGGCGACGAACTCGCTGGCGATCGCGGGCGCGCGTGGATCGCGATAGTCCCGCTTGATGTCGGTGACCCAGAACGAGTGGATGTCGCCGCCGAGCACGACCGGATTCGGCACTTTGGCGGCGACGAGGTGATCGGCGAGGCGCCGGCGCGCGGCCGGATAGCCGTCCCAGCCGTCGCTCCAGACGCCGAGCTCGCCGCTTTGCATCGGCTGAATCAGCGAGGCCATCAGCAATTGCTGGCCGAGCACGGTCCAGCGGCCGGTCGTGCGCGCGAGGCCCTGGAACAGCCAGCGCTCCTGGGCGGCGCCCAGCATCGTGCGGCGCGGATCGGCCAGCGCGGCGCACTTGTCGGGGTTCACGACCTGGCCTCCAAAGCGCGGGCCCGGGCAGGCCTGGTCGCTGCGATACTGCCGCTCGTCGAGCAGGAAGAGATCGATAAGATCGCCAAAGCGCCGGCGCCGGTAGAGCGGGAAGGCGGCGCCGCGCGGCGCCATCGCGGGCCGCAAGGGCATGTGCTCGTAGTAGGCGCGATAGGCGGCGGCGCGGCGCGCGAGGAACGCGGCGCGCGCGGTCTGTTTCTCCGATTTGTCGTTTGCGTAGTCGTTCTCGACCTCGTGATCGTCGGTCACGGCCAGCCACGGGAACGCGGCGTGTGCGGCCTGCAGATCGGGATCGGTGCGATATTGAGCGTAGCGGGTGCGGTAGTCGGCGAGCGTGACCGTCTCGCCGCCGAGGTGCTGCCGCGTGCGCTTCGGATTTCCCGCGTATTCGTAGATGTAGTCGCCGAGATGGAGCACGAAATCGATGTCTTCGCGCGCTATGTGGCGATAGGCCGAATAGTAGCCGTTCTGGAAATCCTGGCAGGACGCGACGGCGAAGCGGAGCTGCGCGACCTTGGCAGCAGGGGCAGGCGCGGTGCGCGTGCGGCCGACGGGGCTGGCCTCGCCGCGCGCGCTGAAGCGGTACCAATAGACGCGGCCGGGGGCGAGGCCCTGCGCCTCGACGTGCACCGAATGCGCCCATTCGGCGCGCGCGATCGCGGTGCCGTGGCGGACGAGGCGGCGCATCGTCTCGTCTTCGGCGATCTCCCAGCGCACCGGCACCGGCGCCGGCCCCATGCCGCCGCCGTCGAGCGGCTCGGGCGCGAGGCGGGTCCACAGCACGACCGAATCGTGCAGCGGTTCGCCCGAGGCGACGCCGAGCGCGAACAGATAGCCGTTCTTCGGGCGGTGCGAGGCGAGATCGGCGGGCGCTTGTGCAGCCGGCGCTGTCTGGCATCCGGTGAGCGCCAGCGCGCCGGCGCCGCCAGCGAGAAACGTGCGGCGATCCAGCCGCGGATCGCGCGAATTCTGTCGCATGTCGATGGGTTCCCTGGCCTCGTCCGGCGGGCACCATAGCGCGCGCGTGTCGCGGCACGAAGCGCTGAGCCCGGAAACGCAACGGCGGCCGACCCGGGTGGGTCGGCCGCCGTGCTTACGGCCCCTGGTGGGGGAGGTGGGACAGGGCGGGGGCCGCAAACTTCATCGGAGGACCAGCCCGACTTCCGTCGGACACGCGGAATATCTCATAACGGCCGTGAACCCAGCCTGATCGGTGCATTCATATGCGGTTCAGCTTGGCGGCGCGGTTTTGGTGGATTAGCAAGGGTTTGGCCGACTCATCCGGCGGCCCGCGCTTCACGTAGAATTTGATGCCGGCCCGGATGAATGCGCGGCGCGAATTGTTTAAGGTCACGCCCGGCCGGCACTGCCGGAGACCCATAGGAGACCAGCATGAAGACTTTCTCGATTCTCGCCATTGCCCTGGCCGCGGCGGCCATTTCGGCGCCGGCCTCTGCGATGAGCAGCGATCCGCCGCCGGCGCCGAAGCCGCCCGCCGCAAAGCCCGCCGATACCGGCTACAACGAGGCCGAGCGCGCGGTGAAGGCCAAGCAATACGAGGATGCGATCAAGAAGCTCGAAGCAGTCGTGGCCAAGGAACCGCGCAACGTCGATGCGATGAACTATCTCGCCTACAGCCATCGCGAGCTCGGCCGCTACGACATCTCGCTCGGCTGGTATCAGAAGGCACTGGCGATCAACGCCAATCACCGCGGCGCCAACGAGTATCTCGGCCAGCTCTATCTCAAGACCGGCAAGATGAAGGAAGCCCAGGCCCAGCTCGCGAAGCTGCAGAAAATCTGCGGGCGCGGCTGCGAGGAATACGAAAGCCTGCGTAGCGCGATCGCGAAGGCGGGCGGGCGCTCGTAGCGAGCGCGGCCGCGCGTACGAATTGGGGGCGGGGTTCAAACCCGCCCCTTTCGTTTTCGTCAGGCGCTATCGGCCTCGGCTCAACCGCAGCACGGAGCCGGCACGGCCATCACCGGCTGCTCGTATTCGTCGTGCCGGCGCCACCACGCGCCGCTCTCGTTGCGCCCCTTGGGCGCGCGGTCGAGCCACGGGTACATGCCCCAGAGCGCATCGACGCCGCGCGAATAGGCGGAGTAGGTGTGATAGATCGCGCCATCCTCGCGCACGAACGCGCTCAGGCCGGGCCGGTCGCGGGTGTAGGTGCGCCCGTCGGTGCCGCATCGCGCGGCGAACTCCGCCACCGGCGGCGGAACCTCAGCCGAGTCGAGCACATGGCCTCCGCGCCGGTAGTTGTACTCGATGCCGGCACGCTGCTGCTCCTCGCTGAACGAGACGTTGAAGTCGAAATTGAAATCGCCGCCGTGCGACGACGCCCACGGAAACGTCCAGCCCATCCGCCGCTTGTAGGCGCGCAGCTTCGCGAGCGGCGCGCGCGAAACGGCCCACAGCATCACGTCGTGGTTCGCGAGGTGGACCGTGATACCGTCGAAGCCGTCCGCGATCCCCGAGCAGGACGGGCACCCTGCCGTGTAGTCGGGCCCGAACATGAAATGGTAGACGAGGAGCTGCGAGCGTCCGCGGAAGAGATCCGCCAGCGAGACGCGGCCTTCGTCGGTGTCGAAGCGGTAATCCTTGTTCACGCGGACCCATGGCAGTGCCTGCCGCTGCCGCGCGAGTTCGTCGCTTCGCCGTGTCAGCTCTTTTTCGGCAGCGAGCAGATCGAGCCGCGCGGCCAGCCATTCTTCGTGCGTTCCGGTGATATGTTTCGTCATCATTCGCTCCGTTCGGTTTGGAATTGTCCCGCTGGTTGGCGGTCGCCAGATGAATTAGGACCGGGCGGCGGAGGCCGAGAGTGACAAGTGTGGCGGGATTCGGATGGATTCGCTGATCACGGCGGCGGCGCGCGCGCTCGCGGCGGGCGATCCGCTCGGCGCGCTGAACTGGATCGCGCTGCGCGAGGATGCGCCGGCGCTGGCGCTGCGGGGCATCGCGATGGCGCGGCTCGGCGATCTCGCGCGCGCGAAGGCCCTGCTGCGCCGGGCGGCGCGCGCGTTCCGTCCGAAAGAGGCGGTGGCGCGCGCACGCTGCGTTGTCGCCGAAGCCGAGATCGCGCTGGTCTCGCGCGACCTCGGCTGGCCGGCCAAGGCGCTTGCCGCCGCGCGCGCGGCGCTCGAAGCGCATGGCGACCGCGCGAACGCGGCGCATGCCGGGCTTTTGGAAGTGAGGCGCCTTCTCCTGATCGGGCGCCTGGGCGAGGCCGAGAGCGTGCTCGCCGGGATCGAGGCGGAGCCGCTTCCGCCAGCGCTGCGGGCGGTCCACGCGCTGGTCGGCGCGGGTATCGCGATACGCAGCCTGAGGACGCAAGCGGCGCGCGATGCGTTGGCCCGCGCCGAGCGGGCAGCCAATGACGCCGGCATTCCCGCGCTCGGCGCGGAGATCGAGAATGCGTCGCTCGCGCTCGCGATGCCGGCGGCGCGCGTCGTCGCGCCCGGCGGCGAGCGTCTCCTTCGTCTCGAGGAGGTCGAAGCGATGCTCGCTTCGAACACCCTTGTCGTGGACGCATGCCGCCTCGCGGTGCGCGCGGGAGATACGGTCGTGTCGCTCGCGCGGCGTCCCGTGCTGTTCGCGCTTGCGCGCGCGCTCGGCGAAGCGTGGCCCGAAGACGCCGGACGCGCGGCACTCCTTGCGCGCGCTTTCCGCGCGAGGCACGCCGACGAATCGCATCGCGCGCGATTGCGCGTCGAAATCGGGCGGCTGCGCGCGGCGCTGCGGCCGCTGGCCGGCGTGAACGCAACGAAGCAGGGATTCGCGCTCGTGCCGCGCCGCACGCGCGAAGTCGTCGTGCTGGCGCAGCCGGTCGAAGACCAGAACGCGGCGGTGCTCGCGCATCTCGCCGACGGCGAGGCGTGGTCGAGTTCGGCGCTGGCGCTTGCGCTCGGCATGAGCCAGCGCAGCGTGCAGCGCGCGCTCGACGAGCTTGCCGCGGCGGGCAAAGCGCAATCGTTCGGGCGCGGGCGCGCGCGCCGCTGGACGAGCCCGCCCGTTCCCGGATTCACGACGACATTGTTACTCCCGGCGCCTTTGCCCGGCGACTAGGATCGCGGCATGGAAAAAGCACAAGCAGAAATCATCCGCGAGTACGGGCCCTTCCCGGGCGTGGAACAGATTGGCGGCGTCACCTACGACGGCAGCCATGTGTGGATGGCGGCCGGCGACAAGCTCGTCTCTCTCGATCCCTCCAGCGGTGAGACCCGCCGCTCGATCGGCGTCTCCGCGCATGCGGGAACGGCGTTCGACGGCCGGCACCTGTTCCAGATCGCCGGCGATCGCATCCAGAAGGTCGATCCCAAGACCGGGCGCGTGCTCGGCACGATCCCGTCGCCGGGCGGCGGCGCGGATTCGGGCCTCGCCTGGGCCGAAGGCACGCTCTGGGTCGGGCAATACCGCGACCGCAGGATCCATCAGATCGATCCGGAGACGGGCAAGATCCTCCGCACGATCGAATCCAACCGCTTCGTGACCGGCGTCACCTGGGTCGACGGCGAGCTGTGGCACGCCACCTGGGAGGGCGACGAGAGCGAGTTGCGGCGCGTCGATCCGCGCAGCGGCGAAGTGCTGGCGAGCCTCGCGATGCCGTCCGGCACCTTCGTCTCGGGCCTCGAATCCGACGGCGGCGACCGTTTCTATTGCGGCGGCGGCAAGACCGGAAAGGTGCGCGCGGTCCGGCGGCCGAATAGCGCCGGGCGTCAATAACCGTTCACGATACCGTTTCGGCGGCTTTCGGCTTTGCCGCGGCGTTCCGGTCTTTCTTGAGGAGATCGAGCTTCGGCAGCGCGGCGGCGTCCGGAATCGCGCGCACGCCGAGCGACTCGACTCGGCCGCGGATCGCGAGATCGTGGCGCGGATAGGCGGAGAGATCGATCTCGCCGAGTTCCGCCAGCGCTTCCGAAACGACAAGCTGCGCCTTCACCTCTTTGGTCATCGACTCGAGGCGGCTGGCGGTGTTGACCGTGTCGCCGATCGCGGTCAGCGTCGTTGCGCGCTCGTAGCCCATCTCGCCGATGATTGCGTGCCCGGCATGGATGCCGATGCCGATGCGCAGCGGCGCGTCGAGCTCGTGCTTCAGCGTTTCGTTCAGCTCCTGGAGCTTCAGCGCCATGTTGCGCGCGGCGTTGAGCGCGGCGCGCGCGCCGTTCTCGGGCTCGCCCTCGGTGCCGAACAGCGCCATCACGCCGTCGCCGATGAACTTGTCGAGGTGTCCGCCGGCGTCGGCGATCGCCATGCCCAT
>CAYZSG010000184.1:0-11040 GCA_964481045.1 uncultured Candidatus Odyssella sp.
TGTACAGCACCAGCGTGACCAGATAGATCAACGCCTGCTGATAATAGAAATCCAGGGCGCGCACCGAATCATTGGCACGCCGGCGGACCGGCTTCAGTGCTCGACGAGCAGCGAGCCGAAGCCGTAGACGCGGTCGGTGATGCCGTTCTGGCGCAGCGCCCACCAATAGGTGGCCGTGTTGATCGCGATCACCGGCTTGTCGAGCCAGAACTCCGCGATGCCGGCGAGGCGCGCCATGGCGAGATTGGTGCCGACCTGGACGATCGCCTCGACCGAGCCGTCATTCACCTCGATGATCGCGTCGCGCAGCTCCTTCTCCGAAACATGCGCGATCTGCATCGGGCTCTTGCACTTGAACCCCTTCACCTGGACGACCTCGAAGCCGCAATCGGTGAAGAACTTCCGCACGTTCTCGTCGCCGATCGGCATGTAGGGCGTGATCACGCTGATGCGCTTGATGCTGCCGTAGCGCCGGAGCGCCGCCTGACACGCATCCGAGCCCATCGCGATCGAAACGCCGGCGCGCTCCTCGCAGCGCTGCTGGAACACCTTGGAGCCGGCGAGCCCGTCCCAGAAGGTTTCGGCCGACATGCCCATGATCACCTTCTGCGGCCGGCAGGTCATCACGCGGTCGATGGCGGACATCATTTCCTTGCGGATGTTCTGCATCAGCAGGTCGAAATCGGCGTTGTCCTTGATCGGATCGTCGGGAATGTAGATGCGCGCGAAATGGTTCGTCACGCCGTAGGGGCGCATCGCGTCGAACTCGGGCTGCACCGAGGTGTTGGTGGAGGGCGCGATGACGCCGAACTTCATCCGGAAGCCAAGGGAATCGACCATGCTTGCGCTCACGCCGCCGTTGTTTCGGTCCCTGCCGCTTGCGGCAAGGCAAGCCGCCTCTATGCGTTCCGGCCGCGCGCGCGTCAATTCCCGAAAGGCGGCGCGCGCCCATGCGGCGCGCTCAAGCCCCGGCGCCGCCTTGCATCCAGGCGTGCCCGGCGGATTTGAGCGCGCGCTCGGCCTCGCTGTTGGCCATGACCAGGTTCGACAGCAGGCGCCGGCCGCGCATGCGCAGGGCCGCGCCCAGATGCTTGCAGCCTTCGGGCAGGCCTGAGAAATCCAGCGTCGCGAACACGGCGGGCCATTGGGGATCGGGCGAGACGGGATCGATGCGGTCGCGCTCGTAGATGGCCGTGCGATGCAGGATGCGCCAGGCGCCGCCGCGCCGCTCGATCCGGTCGAAGAAGCGCGAATAGGTGGTGGTGTCGGCGGCGATGCCCGCGATGGCGCCGCGGGTGAGGATCACGGCGTCCGTTTCTGCAAGCGCCCGCGCGCCGCTGCGCCATACGCGCGTGACGCCGAGAAAATGCTTCGACCAGTCGCCGGGGCCGCGGCTCGCGGCCAGCGCGCGCGATCGCTCGACGAACTCGGCGGCCGGCCCGTCGAACCACGACACCGACATCACGCCGTCGTCGTGATAGCAGGCCGAGAGATCGGCCCACGCGCCCTGGTCGCGGCTGAACGCCCATTGGGCGACGAGCGCGCGGATCGCCATCTCCTCGGCGAGCGCCGCCGGATCGGCCGTCATCGCGCCGCCGGCGTTCATGCCGCGTCCTTCGCGCCGGGATTCCCTTCGCCGGCCTGGCGGGCGAACAGGTCTTTCAGCACCTTGTGCACGGCCACCAGCGGCGCATCGGCCTGCGAGGGCACGATCTGCGGCAGCCCCTTCCATTCGAGCATCGTGCGCTGCTGCGCCTCGATCATCGCGAAATCCTCGAGCAGCACGCCGCCGGCGATGCCCTTGTAGGTCTGCTCCTTGAATCCCGGGTCGTCGAGATGCTGGTCGCACGCCCAGGCGAACCAGAAATGCGCCGTGGTCTCCGTCTCCGGCGTCACGGCGTTGGTCAGCCAGTATTGCAGCGTGCGCACGCCGTCGGTGCGCGTCGTCCGGAGCTTGATGAGCGAGGGCGGCTCCCAGGTGTAGTCGGTATAGGCGTCGATCCTGCCGGGAAAGCCGCCCCACTTCGCGACGAACGGCGCCGGAGTCGCGTTCTTGTTGAGGCGGTTCACGATCACGCGCGTGCCTTCGGTGCGGACCTTGGGCGGCTGATCGGGCACCTCGGGCGTTCCGATCGTTTTCTGGTGGATGTAGGCCGTGTGCGTGATGTCGAGCAGATTGTCCATGTAGAGCTGGGCCGCCGCCTTGCCGTGATAGTAGCAATGCCACCACTGCCAGCCTTGGGCGCCGAACCACGGCAGGTCGGGCAGCAGCGATTCGTCGGCCCGCTGCGCGTCGCCGATCCACACCCAGATCCAGCCCGAGCGCTCCACGACCGGGTAGGCGCGGATCGCGGCGCGCGGCGGCACGCTCTTCTGGCCGGGAATGTGCGTGCAGGCGCCGGCGCAATCGAACGTGAAGCCGTGATAGCCGCACGCGATCGTCTCGCCGCGGACCGCGCCCAGCGAGAGCGGCGCGTGGCGGTGCGAGCAGCGGTCTTCGAGCGCGCCGATCCTGCCCGACGCGGTGCGGAAGAACACGATCGGCTCGTTGCAGATCTTGCGCGCGAAGGGCTTGTCCGCGACATCGGTCGAGAGGACGCCGGCATACCAGTAATTGCGCAGGAACATGATCTCCGCTCCGTGCTGAGTCAGGGGTTGGGATCGGCGGCACGGCGGCCGCCGAGGAAGGCGAGGACAAGAGAGGTGATGGCGCCGCCGGCGAACCCCGCCGCCGCCGGCAGCGCATAGACCAGCGGCGACCATGCCAGCGCCGCGCTGGTTTCGCCGGACCGCGATGAGGCGAGACCCTCGCGCGCCACCTGTATGGCGAGCGCGAGCAGCAGCAGCCCGCCCACGGCCGACCAGGCGGCGTCGATGCGGCGGACCGTGGCGGGCTTCATCCATCCGGTCGCGATGTCGATGACGATGTGCCCGCCCACCAGGAAGCAGTAGGAAAGGCCGAACGTCGCGAGCAGGATCGTGGCCAGCCCCGACCATTCGACGAGGCCGCGGATCGCGGGGAAGCCGAGGTGGCGGCCGGCGATGTCGGCGACCGTCATCAGCATGATCCCGATCAGCGCCGCGCCGCCGATGGAAGCGGCGATGCCCGAGACCCGCGCGGCCGGCGAACGGAAGCCATGCTCGATATTGGCCATGCTCACCCCTTTCCGTAGATGAGATCGGGCAGCCACAGCGAGATGATCGGGAACGCGACGATGATCACGATGCGCACCACGTCCGACGCGATGAACGGCATCACGCCGCCGAACGCGCCCCAGGTGGTGACCTGCGGCGTGAGCTTGGCGATGACGAAGACGTTCATGCCGAACGGCGGCGTGATGAGGCCGAACTCCACCATCACGACCATCACGATCCCGAACCACACCGGATCGAAGCCGAGCGACTTCACGATCGGGAACAGCACCGGCGTGAGGATGAAGACCATCGCGATCGCATCGAGCACGCAGCCGAGAATCCCGAGGAACACGATGATGCTGGCCATCACGACGTAGCGCGGGAGATCGAGGCCGCGCACCAGCTTGGCCAGCTCGTCGGGCACGCGCGCCGCTTCCATGAAGAACTCGAACAGCGCGATGCCGACGATGATGAGGTAGAGCATCGCCGAGACGACGACCGTTTCCCTGATCGCGTCGCGGATGCCGGCGAGATCGAGCTCGCGCAGCAGAACGCCGAGGACCAGGGCGCCGAAGGCGCCCACCGCCGCCCCTTCCGTGGGCGAGAACCAGCCGAGCACGATGCCGCCCACGGCGAGCGCGAACAGCGCGAAGATCGGCGTGACCCCGGCGAGCGCGCGCAGGCGCTCGCTCCAGGGCACGCGCGGCGCCGCCGCGCCGAGCTCCGGCCGGATGCGCATCCAGATCACGACGGCCGCGAGATAGAGGAGCGTCGCGACGATACCGGGCACGATCCCGGCCGCGAACAGGCGGCCGATCGAGGTTTCCGTGATCACCGCGTAGATCACCATCAGCATCGACGGAGGGATCAGGATGCCGAGCGTGCCGCCGGCCGCGATCGCGCCCGCCGCCAGCTTCGGCGAATAGCCGTAGCGCAGCATCTCGGGGATCGTGATGCGGGCCATCGTCGTGACGGTGGCGAGGCTGCTGCCGCATACGGTGCCGAAGCCCGCGCAGGCGACGATGCTGGCCATGGCAAGGCCGCCGCGCCGATGTCCGACGAAGGCGTTCGCCGCGCGGAACAGCCCCGCCGAGAGGCCGCCCCGCGCCGCGAACGCGCCCATGAGCACGAATAGCGGCAGCATCGACAGCGAGTAGCTCGACAGCGTCTCCACCGGCGCGGTGCCGAGCGTGTAGAGCGCGGTCTTGAGATCGACGAGCACGGCCACGCCGCCGAAGCCCGTGGCGAGCAGCGCCAACCCCACCGGCAGGCGCGCCGCCGCCAGCGCGAGCAGGACGACGATTCCGGCCGCGCCGATCTCGAGCGGCGACACGCGGGCGGCCCCGCTCCTACTTCGCCATCTCTTCCTTGAGCGCCTTGTAGACCGCGCGCGCCTTGGGGTTCTTCTCGCTCGCTTCCTTCAGATACTTCTCGATCACCGGCTCGAGCTGCTTCTCCAGCTGCGCGCGGGTTTCCGCCGAGGCGCGGACGATCTTGCTGTCCGCTTTCTTCGCCAGCGCGATGCCGGTGGCGTCGCCCTTCAAGAAGCAGCCCGACGCGCGCGCCGCGATGTCGCCGGTCGAGACGCCGTCGATCACTTTCTTCATGTCCGGCGGCAGGCCCTCATAGGCCTTCTTGCTCATCGCGAAGAACACGACGGAGCCGGCGAAATCGATCTCGTAGTGATACGTCGTCACTTCCTGCAGCTTGAACGCCGCCACCGTCGTCCAGGTGCCCAGCGTGCCCGCGATCACGCCCTTCTGCAGGTTCTCGTATTGCTGCGTGACCGGAAGCGCCACGCCGTCGATGCCGATCAACGCCAGCGAGTCGATGAGCGCCCGGCCCGAAACGCGCACGCGCTTTCCCTTGAGATCGGCGAGAGACGTGATCGGCTCGCGCAGATGGAACACGTAGGGCGACGTCATCGCCAGCCACATGATGTGGACTTCCTGAAGCTCTTCCTTCAGCAGCGCCGGATAGACGCGCATCAGCGCGCGCGACGCCTTCTCCGGATCGCTGAACATCATCGGCAGCGTCATCAGGTCCGAGAGCGGAAACGCGCCCGGCTTGTAGGTGAGGATGTCGGCCGACATGTCCATGATGCCGCGGACGAGCTGATCGTATTGCCGGCCGGCGCGACCGAACTGGCCGCCGAAATAGGTTTCGAACTCGATCTTGCCACCCGAGGCCTTCTCGATGTCTTCGAGGACCGAGCGGTAGGCGCATTTCTGGATCGGGCTCTCGGCCGAGCCGAAGGTCGCGAATTTGAGCTTGATGTCGGCGGCGGAGGCCGGGCCGGCCCAGGCGGCAGCGGCCAGCGCGGCGGCCGCGAGAATCGTGCGGATCTTGGCGTTCATGTCGTTTCCTCCCATCGCGTTCATGCGTAGCGCATGTTTTTGTGCGCAGAGCATGGGCGCCGCGCCAATTCCAGTCAAAACGGATGGTATTATTCGTTTGTTTTCATTAGGTTGACACGATGCCGAGAATTGCCGATCCGCCTCGCCCGGCGCGGCGCCAGGACGAGCGGAGCGCCGCCACGCGCCGCAAGCTCGTCGAAGCGGCGCTCGAATGCGTCAACACGCATGGCTACGCGCGCGCCAGCGCCAGCGCCATCGCGCGCCGGGCCGGCGTATCGCGCGGCGCGCTGGCGCATCACTTCCGCGGCCGCACGGAGCTTTTCACCGAAGTGCTGCTGCAGGTGGGCGCGCGCATGGAGGTGACGACGCGCGGCGTCGTCGATGCCGACCGCCCCGTCGCCGAGCGCATTTCGCGCTACATCGACGAGACCTGGGCGGTGTATCGCGGCGACGCCTTTCGCGCCGCAGTTCAGCTCTGGCCGGGCACGCCCGACCAGCCCGGCCTGCACACGGCGGTCGTCGCGCGCATGGAGCGCTACGAACGAATGCGCGAACGGCAATGGCACCGCCTGTTCGAGCCCTACGGGATTTCGCTGGCGGAAGCGCGCGCGGCGCGCAACATCGCGATCGGCACCCTGCGCGGACTGGCGTTCCGCACGCTGTTCTGGCGCCAGAAGGCCCAGCCGCGCGCCGAAATCGCGCTGCTCAAACGCCTTCTGCTCGGGCTATGTGTAGGCGCGGCCGCGCCCGCCGGAAGCCGCCGCAAGAAGCGCCGGAGCCCGAAGCGGGCGGCGAGACCGGGCGCGAAATAGCCTGCTTCAGAGGGAGTCGATCCGTGGAGTTGCGTTCGCCAAACGGCCCGAAGCCCGCCGTGATCATCGCCGGCGGCGGACCGGTCGGCCTCGGCCTGGCGATCGAGCTCGGCCTGCGCGGCGTGCGCTGCCTGCTCGTCGAGCAGCGCGACGGCAGCATCGGCGTTCCGAAGATGAACATGATCAACGCGCGCAGCATGCAGTTCTGCCGCCGCTGGGGCGTCGCCGAGGAGGTGAAGGCCGTCGGCTGGCCGGAGGATTTCCGCAACAACGTGCTGTTCGTGACCGCGATGACCGGCTTCGAATTGGCGCGATTCGAATATCCCTCCTACCGCGAGCGCGGCCAGCTTGCCTACACGCCCGAGGGCAGCCGCCGCTGTTCGCAGATGCTGTTCGATCCGATGCTGATCGCGCGCGCTCGCGCTTTGCCCGCGATCGAACTGCGCCACCGCACGCGGCTGGAACGATTCGCCGACACCGGCACCGGCGTGAGCGCGATCCTGCGCGACATGGACAGCGGCCAAGAGAGCGCCGTCGCCGCGGACTATCTCGTGGGCTGTGACGGCGCCGAAAGCTCGGTGCGGCAGGCGCTCGGCATCGCGATGAGCGGCTCGCCGGCGCTGAGCTTCAATCTCAACATCTTCTTCGTCTCCGAAGATCTGCGCCGCGTTCACGACAAGGGCGACTCCTGGGTGAACTGGCTCTACGGACCCGAGGGCTTATGGGGCAATCTCGTCGCGGTGGACGGGCGGCGGCTCTGGCGCCTGTCGCTGATCGGCTTTCCGCACGACACCGACCTGGAAACCTTCGATTCGGCGCGCCAGGTGCGCCGCGCGATCGGCTGCGACTTCGCGTTCGAGATCGTGTCGACGCTGCCGTGGCTGCGCCGCCAGCTCGTGGCCGACCGCTATCGCGCCGGCCGCGTCTTCCTCGCCGGCGACTCCGTGCACGTCATGTCGCCGACCGGCGGCCTCGGCATGAACACCGGGCTCGGCGATGCCGTCGATCTCGGCTGGAAGCTTGCGGCGGCCGTGGACGGTTGGGCGGGCGCGTCGCTGCTCGACAGCTACGAGGCCGAGCGCCGCCCGGTCGCGCTCGACAACGTCGCCCAGGCGACGTCGAACTTCGCCAAACTTCGCAACGTGCCGTTCGGCCCCGAGATCGCCGACGACACGCCGGGCGGCGCCGCGCTGCGCGCCGAGGCAAGCGCGGTCATTCTCGGTGGCGACTACGAGCGCGAATACGTTCAAGAGGGCGCCGTACTGGGTTACGCCTACGACACGTCTCCGATCGTTTGTTCCGACGGAACACCGCGGCCGCCGCGCGATTCCCGCCACTATCATCCGACGGCGAGGCCGGGGCATCTCGCGCCTCACGCATGGCTGGCCCCCGGCCGTTCGACCCTCGACCTCTTCGGCGGCGGCTTCGCGCTGCTGCGCTTCGATGGAGGCGCGCGCGGCGAAGCCCTGATCGCCGCCGCCGCCGCGCGCGGCCTGCCGCTGGCCGTTCATGACATCGCCGATCCGGCGGCGGCGCAGCTCTACGAGCGCAAGCTAGTGCTGGTGCGCCCGGACGGCCACGTCGCCTGGCGCGGCGACACAGAGCACGAAGATCCGGCGGCGTTGATCGACACGCTGCGCGGGGAATTCAGCAGCGTCGGAAACGGTGGCGAAGCCCACTTGCTTCAGCGGAAAGAAGTGAGGGCATAGACAGGCCTGCTAACCGGCCACCGGAATTGATGCCCCCCGGATGGCCCGCGCCGAATCGGATGCCAGGAAGGCGACGACATCGGCGATGGCCGCCGGCGCTACCCAGGTTCGGAAATCGGCCTTGGGCATGGAAGCGCGGTTTGCCGGCGTGTCGATGACGCTCGGGAGAATGCAGTTGACGTTGATCCCGGCCCCGCGCAACTCGGCCGCCATGCTTTCGGTGATCCGGGAGACCGCGCTTTTCGCCGAGATATAGGCCGCCATCTGCGCCTTGCCGCTGGCCGCGGACATCGCGCCGACGTTGACGATCTTCCCGCCGCGCCCCGCCTTCACCATGCGCGGCACGACGGCCGCCACCGCATTGAGGAGCGTCGAGACGTTGATCTCGAACATCCGCTGCCATTCCTCGACCGGCAGCTCGTGAACCGCGGGGCCCATCGCGAACCCGCCGGTGATGTTGCAGAGAACGTCGATGCCGCCCAGCCACTCGGCCGCACCCGCGATCACGGCGCCCGTCGCCGCGCGATCGGTCAGATCGACCGGCCGCGCCTGGTGCCGATGCCCGAGTTCGGCATGAACTTCTTCGAGGCGGGCAGCATCGCTGTCGAGCAGAAGCACCTGTGCGCCTCCGGCAGCGAAACGAGCGGCAACGCTTCGGCCGAGCGCGCCGGCCGCACCCGTTACGATCACCTTGCGGTTCGCGAAATCGGCCATGAAGCTCTTCTCCCTTTGCGTGCCCAGTCTAGCCGGGCCGCGGCCGCCACGCACAACGCGCCTCAGGACGGTGCCAAGCGAAACGGGCATGGCCGGCCTGCCGCGCCGGCGGCATGGACATGAGCCGGGCCGCCGGAGGATAATTCTTCAAAACCGACACAGAGGAAGCGCGCCATGACGGCCGAAAAACCCGTTCCGGCGATCCGCGGCGTTCACCACACCGCGTTCCGTTGCCGCGACGCCGCCGAGACGCGGCGCTTTTACGAAGGCGTTCTGGGCCTGCCGCTGGCGGCCGCGCTTGCCTTCGACGAGGAGCCGGGAACCGGCGCGCCGCTCAAGTACATGCATCTTTTCTTCGAGATGGGCGACGGGAACTACGTGGCCTTTTTCGACCTGCCCGAATCGGCCGACGAAGCGCGGTTCAAGAAGAAGTCGGGCTTCAATCTGCACATCGCGTTCGAGGTCGCGGCCAAGGCCGATCTCGACGGTTTTCAGCGCCGCTTCCGCGAGCACGGCATCGAGAACCACGGGCCGATCGACCACCATTTCGTGAAATCGATCTATGCCTGGGACCCGAACGGCATCCAGATCGAGATCACGTGGCGCGATCCGGCGCACGACCGCATCATGGCCGACGAGCGCGCCAAGGCGCTGGGCGCCATGCGGGATTGGGATCGCGACACGTCGCCGATCAAAGCCGGCAAGCTGAAGCTCAAGGCCGCAAGCGTTTCGTAGGGGCGGGTCTCCGGCCCGACCGGCGACGTATCGATCTCAATCCTCAATCTTGCTGCACCACGGGCGAGTCAGGGACCCGCCCCTACGCGATGAAAGCGTGAAAACCGCAATGCAATCGTCCCGCTCTTTCGACTACACGCGCGAGCCTTTCCTCATCGTCTTCAAGGAAGAGCAGCCGATCAAGGAAACCTATGCCGGCGAGATCGGCACGGTCGTGGTCGAAGGCCAGCGCATCCGGCCGGCGGGCGTCGAATCCAAGACGGTCGTCGTTTTCATGCATCCCATCGGCGGCACGCAATACCTGCCGCTGCCAACGGCGCTGGCGCGCGCCGGCATCCACGTGATCTCCTGCAACAGCCGTTATCCGCGCAACGACACCGCGCTGATCATGGAGAAGGTTGCGCTCGATCTCGGCGCCTGCGTGCGCCACGCGCGCGAGAAGTTCGGCTATGAGCGCGTGATCCTCGGCGGCTGGAGCGGCGGCGGCTCGCTCTCGATGTTCTACCAGGCGCAGGCCGAGCATCCGACTGTCACGAGTACGCCCGCCGGCGACCCGCCCGACCTCACGCGCGCGAAGCTCCAGAAGGCCGATGCGGTGATGCTGCTGGCGGCGCACACGAGCCGCGCCAAGACGCTGACCGAGTGGATGGATCCCTCGATCCTCGACGAATCGAAGCCGCTGACGCGCGATCCGTCGCTGAACATCTTCGGCCCCGAGGCGCCGAAGCCGCCCTATTCCCCGGATTTCATCGCGCGCTATCGCGAGGCGCAGATCGCGCGCAACCGGCGCATCACCGAGCGCGTCGAGAGCCAATTGCGCTCGGCGCGGAACCGCGGCGAGGCCAGCTTCGAGCATTGCTTCGTCGTGCACGGCACGATGGCCGACCCCGCCTGGCTCGACGCCACGATCGAGCCCAACGGACGCCGCCCCGGCTGGTGCCTGATGGGTGACCCCAAAATGGTCAACGACGCGCCGGCCGGGCTGGCCCGCTTTTCCTCGCTGCGCAGCTGGTTATCGCAGTGGAGCTACGACCGCTCGAATGCCGACGGACCGTCCTCGGCGGCGCGCATCTCCGTGCCGGTGCTCCTGATCGAGAACAGCGCCGACGACGGCTGCCTGCCGCACCACTACCGCCGCTTCCTCGCCGCGATCAAGTCGGAGAAGGAGCACAAGGTGATCGAGGGCGCCAATCACTACTATTTCGGCCAGCCCGAAAAATGCGCCGAGGCCGTGTCGGCGATCCAGGATTGGCTCGTGCGGCGTCGCCTCATCGAATCGTAGGGGCGGGTCCCCGACCCGCCCGCTGAAGCCTTCCCCCGCTTGCGGGAAGAGAAGTGCGATGGGCCGCGCGAGTCGAAATCCGCGCGCCGGTCTTATTCGCCCAGCGTTCCCGTCACGCGCGCGAATTTTCCGTCCTTGATCTGCGTGAGCACGAAAGCGCGCGTGCCGAGCCGGCGATCGGACCCGAACGTCATCGGCGGCGAACCGAAGATGTTCTGCCAGTTCTTGATCGTTTCGCTGGCGGCGATGAATGTCTCGGCCGTGAGATCCTTGCCGGCGCGCTCGAGCCCGAGGAT
>CAYZSG010000185.1:0-10983 GCA_964481045.1 uncultured Candidatus Odyssella sp.
CTTGTGCAGCAGCACGAAGCGCTTGATCTGCGAGCCGGCGAGCGCGTTGTCCTCGGCGATGTCGCGGTTGACCTGCTCGATGCTGGCCTTGATGAGGTCGTAGACCTCGGGCTTCTGCGCGAGCTCCTGATAGCTCGAAAAGGCGAGGCCGCGCTTCTCCGCCCAGCTCCCCACCGCGTCGAGATTGATCGAGATCATCGCGACGGCGAACTCGTGGTCGGCGCCGAACGTCACCGCCTCCCGGATCGGCGGGAAGAACTTCAGCTTGTTCTCGAGATATTTCGGCGCGAACAGCGCGCCGTTCTTCAAGCGCCCCACGTCTTTCGCGCGGTCGACGATCTTCAGATGGCCGTCGCGGTCGAGGATGCCGGCATCGCCGGTGTGCACCCAGCCGTCCGCCGTCTTCGTCTCGGCCGTCGCCTGCGGGTTCTTGTAGTACTCCTTGAACACACCGGCGCTGCGGTAGAGCACCTCGCCCTTCTCGTCGAGCTTCAGCTCGACGCCGGGGCACGGCACGCCCACCGTGTCGAGCCGCACCTGGTCGTTGGGCTGCACGGTGACGAACACGGTGGCTTCGGTTTGGCCGTAGAGCTGCTTCATCGGCACGCCGATGGAGCGGAAGAAATTGAAGATGTCGGGCCCGATCGCCTCGCCGGCGGTATAGACGAGGCGCATGCGCGAGAAGCCGAGCGTGTTCTTGAGCGGCCCGAACACGAGGAGATTGCCGAGCGCGTAAAGGAATCGCTGGCCGAAGGGCACCGGCTTCCCCGTGAGGATGTCGCTGCCGACGCGGCGCGCCACCTTCATGAAATAGTGGAACAGCCGCCGCTTGATCCACGATGCATCCTCGATGCGGATCAGCACCTGCGTGAGGATGTTCTGGAAGATCGGCGGCGGCGCGAAGAAATAGGTGGGCCCGATCTCGCGCAGATCCTGCATCACCGTGGCCGAGGATTCCGGGCAGTTGATGCAGAAGCCCGTCACATAGGTCTGGCCGAGCGAGAACATGTTGTCGCCGACCCAGGCCATCGGCAGGTAGGAAAGCGTCTCGTCTTTCTCGGTGAGCCCCTCGAGCTCGGCCGACATGCGCGCGATCTTGATGACGTTGTCGAAGGTGAGCACCACGCCCTTGGGCTGGCCGGTGGTGCCCGAGGTGTAGAGCATGATCGCGGTGTCGGCGCCTTTCGCCTTCGCGCACTCGTCGTCGTAGAACTCGGGGTGCTCCTTCTGGTGCTCGCGCCCCATCGCTTCCATGCCGGCGAGGCTGTGCAGGAACGGTTGCGTGTAGTGGCGCAGGCCGCGCGGATCGCGATAGACGATCGCCTCGAGCTTCGGGCAGCGCGGCTTGATCTCGAGCAGCTTGTCCACCTGCTCCTGATCCTCGACCACGGCGAAGCGCGCCTCGGCGTGCGCGAGCACGAACTGCATCTCGTTGGCGGCGGCGTCCTGGTAAACCGGCACCGGCACGGCGCCGAGCGCCTGCGCCGCGACCATGGCCCAATAGAGCTGGGGCCGGTTGTCGCCGATGATCACCACCTTGTCGCCGCGCGAAAGCCCGAGCGCGGCAAGGCCCGCGGCCATCACGCGCACCTCGTCGCGCACTTCGCGCCACGTCCAGGTCTGCCAGATGCCGAGGTCTTTTTCGCGGATGGCGGGCCGGCTGCCGCGGGTTCGGGCGTTGTGCTCGAGCAGAGCGGGGAAGGTTTCGCCCAGTGCCGCTTCGGCCATGGCGCTCATCCCCGCACGCGCGGCGCGCGCGCGCCCGCGGCCCAACGCGAACGGATTGCAGGATGGGACGGGCGCAGAAGCAACCCCTTGCCCACGGCACTCCTCCCAGTAGCCTCATGCGGGAATTGTTTTTGTTATTCCCGCACTTGGCCTAGTAGCCAAAGTGCATAAGAGGGTCAAGGGCGCGGGCGCCGCGGCCAGCCAATGCCCGGCGTCGCGGCGAGGCCGCGCCGCCTACACCGTCGCGTCGAGCGTCTCTCGCACGGTGCGGGCGAGGTCGCGGGACTTGTAGGGCTTCCGGAGCAGCGCCACGCCGCGGCGCGCGTTGGCGAGCGCGGGCACCTCGGAATAGCCGGTGGTGAACAGGATCCTGAGGTTCGGGATCTGCTTCTCGGCCTCGGCGGCGAGCTGCGTGCCGGTGATGCCGCCGGGCATCATCACGTCGGTGAACAGGAGATCGACCTTCTCGCCGCCGAACAGGATGTTGCGCGCGGTGGAGCCGTTGCCGGCCACGAGAACGCGATAGCCGAGCCCCTTCAACTGATCGGTGACGAGCTCGCGCACGGCGGGATCGTCTTCCACCACCAGGATCGTCTCGCGCCCGCCCGGCAGCGGCGCGCCGTCGGTGCCCGGACCCGCCACCGAAGCCGCCGTGGTTTCCTGCGCGCGCGGCAGATAGAGCGTGATCTTCGTGCCGCTGCCCGGCGCGCTCTCGATCGCCACGCCGCCGCCCGACTGCTTGACGAAGCCGTAGACCATCGCGAGGCCGAGGCCGCTGCCCTTGCCGATGTCTTTCGTCGTGAAGAAAGGCTCGAATGCGCGCGCCATCACTTCCGGAGTCATGCCCGAGCCGGTATCGGCCACCTCCATCGCGACGTAGTCGCCAGGCGCGAGATCGCCGGCGACCTTGCCGCCGCCGGCCGCATCGCGCGCCGCGATCGTGCGGTTCGACGTGGCAATGGTGAGGCGCCCGCCGCCCGGCATCGCGTCGCGCGCGTTGAGCGCGAGGTTGAGGAGCGCCGTCTCGAGCTGCGTCGAATCCACCTTGCAGAGCCAGAGATCCGCGCCCGGCACGACCGCGATCTCGATCTGCGCGCCGAGCGTGCGGCGCACCAGCTCGTGCATGTCCTTGACGAGCCGGTTCGCCTCTACCGCCTTGGGCGCCAGCGTCTGCCGCCGCGCGAAGGAAAGAAGCTGCGCGGTGAGTTCGGCCGCGCGCCGCGCCGCCTCGAGCGAGAGCTCGGCGCGCCGGCGCAGGTTCTCGCGATCGGCGAGGCCGCGTACCAGCGCGTCGGAATTGCCCATGATGACGGTGAGCAGGTTGTTGAAGTCGTGCGCGATGCCGCCGGTGAGCTGGCCGATCGCCTCGAGCCGCTGCGAGCGGTTGAGCCGCTCGCGCTGCGCGATTTGCTCGCTCATGTCGCGGCCGATCAGGAAGTACTTCTGCTCGCGCTCCGACCACGCCACCGAGCAATTCAGCGGCACCCAGCTTCCGTCGCGGCGGCGACACTTGCACTCGAACGTGTGGAGGCTCTGAGAGCCGCGCGCCGCGCGCATCGCCGCGCGCGTGACGACGATGCCTTCCGCGTCGATGAACTCGCTGGCGTTGTGGCCGATCAGCTCGGCTTTCGCGTAGCCGAACTGCTTGCAGGCGCCGGGATTCACCTCGACGAAGTTGCCAACGCTGTCCGTGACGCAGATGAGGTCGAACGAAGTCGCGAACAGTCGCTCGTTCATCTCGCGCGCGGCCTCAAGCCGTTTCTGGCTCGTGAGGAGCTCGCGGTGCGCGCGGCGTTGCTCGCTCACGTCGTCGAAGAACAGCGTGTAGCCGCCGGCATGCGGATAGCCGCGCACCTCGATCCACTTCTTGAAGATGTCGGAAAAGGCGGTGAAGGCAACCGGAACCCCGTCGCGCTTCGACTCAAGGTAGATCCCCTGGAACGGGTTGCTGTGATCGACGTTCAGCGAATCGAGCAGCGTCTTGCCGAGCAGGTCCGCCGCCTTGATGTTCCAGATGCGCTCGGCGGCGGGATTGACGAAGGTGAATTTCCACGCGTTGTCGAGCGCCACGAAACCGTCGGAGATGCTGGCTAGGATGCTCTCGTTGTTCTCGAGCGCGGCGCGCAGGTTCCGCTCGCTCTCCGCAAGCGCCAGGTGCCGCTGGCGCTCGGCCGCCACGTCGCGGAAGAAAATGGTGACGCCTTCGGCATGCGGCAGCGCGCGGACTTCGTGCCATGCATCGTAGAGCAGAGAGTAGGCCGAGAACGAGACCGCGCAGTCGTCGCGCTTTGCCTGCGCGTAGGTGTCGAGGAACACGCTGTTCTGCGCAACGCCGAAGCGCTCGAAGCAGTTCACGCCAACGACGTCGGCGGCGCGGAGCCCGCTGATTCGCTCACCGGGCGGGTTCAGGTAGGTGTAGCGCCACTCGTTGTCGAAGATCGCCACGCCGTCGGACGTGTTGGCGAGGATCGCATCGAGCTCGCTCTTGGCGTGCGCCAGGGCCTCTTCGGCAAGCTTGCGGTCGGTGATATCGACCAGCATCGCGAACACGCCGATGAAATTGCCGTCGGCGTCGTGGCGCGGATTGGCGCTCGCCAGCGTCCAGCGGTCGGAGCCGTCCTTGTGCCGCAGGCGCTGCTCGTAGCTTTTCACGCCGCCGCGCGCGTAGCGATGCCACGCCTCGAGCGTGCCCGGACGGTCTTCGGGGTGCTGGAACTCCATGTACTGACGCCGCCCGATCTCGTCCACCGTGCAGCCCAGCATTTCCGCCATGCGCGGATTGACGTAGGTCGTGCCGAAATCGGCGTCGAAGATCCAGATACCCTCCTGCGCCGTCTCGACGAGCTGGCGGAACTGGCGCTCGGAGGCGGCCGCGGCGGCTTCGGCCTCGCGCTGCGGCGTATGATTCGTCGTCGTGCCGCGGTATCCCTTGAAGGCGCCGCTCTCGTCGAAGATCGGCCGCCCGCTGGCGACGAGATAGTGCGTTCGCCCGGACTTGCCCTTCACCTTGAACTCGAATTCGCGAAACGGACGGTGCGCTTCGAGATCGGCGATGTGATCGCGCCAGGCGGGATCGTCGGGACCGTCGCCGGCCAGCTCCCAGCGCGTGCTGCCGAGGGGCTGATTATCGTCGCCCAGCGCTTCGCCGGAGATGTATGAGAGGCGATGCTCGCCGTCGGTCTCCCACATCCAGTCCGATGCGATTTCGGCGAAATCGCGGAAGCGCGCCTCGCTCGCGGCAGCGGCGGCCTCCGCCGCTTTGCGGTCGCTGATGTCGACGAACATCGTGATCGTGCCGGCGAAGGCGCCGTTCGCGTCGTGCATCGGAGTCGCACTGATGATCGTCCAGATTTCGCTGCCGTCCTTGCGGAGATGGCGCGCCTCGAAGCGGTCAGTCTTCCCGGTGCCGCGTTCCGACCAGTGGCGGCGTACTTCCTCGCGCCGGTCGGCGGGAACGATGTCGAGGATGCTCCTGCCCGGCAGGTCTTCGAGCTCGTATCCGAACATCTCCGCGACGCGCCGGTTGGCGAACGTGATCCGCATGTCGGCGTCGACGATCCACAGACCCTCGTTCGCCGTTTCGACGACGCGCCGGAACCGTTCGCCGGCCTCGCGCGCCGCCGCCTCGGCTGAGCGCAAGGCCTCCTCGGCCCTCCTGCGGTCGGTGATGTCGGTGACCATGCCGAGTATGCCGGGCGCGCCGCGTGCCGGATCCTCGACGACGTTGCTGGTGACGATCACCCAGATCGGGCTGCCGTCCTTGCAAAGATAGCGCAGCTCGGCCCGCTCCACGACATCGTCCAGCCGTTGGCGGGAGGATTCCATTGCCGCGGCGCGATCTTCGTGCGCCATGAAATCCCAGTGATGGCGGCCCTGAATCTCCTCGGGCGCATAACCCAGCAATTCGGCCATTCGAGGATTGACATAGGTGGTGCGCCGGTCGGCATCGAGCATCCAGATGCCTTCGTACGCGGTTTCCACCATCGTGCGAAATTTGCGCTCGCTCGCGAGCGCGGCGGCCTCCGCGTTGCGCTGCGCGGTGATGTCGCTCGTCGTGCCGCGGTGGCCGAGGAAGGTTCCATCGTCGGCGAAAACGGGCACGCCGCTGACGACGTAAGTGCCGAGGCTGCCGTCGGGCCGGCGGTAATTGTATTCGAATCCGCGGAACGGCAGGTGCGCCTCGAGGCCGGCGATGTGCGCCTGCCACTTCGGATCGGCCTCCGCGCCCACCGCGAATTCCCAGCGCGTCTTGCCGAGCGCGCCCTGCGACGAATCGGGCTGGCTCGTGTCGCGCGAGGGCGAGAAATAGGTGAAGCGGTGCCGGGCATCGGTCTCCCACATCCAGTCCGACGAGACCTGCGCGAAATCGCGGAAGCGCTCCTCGCTGGCCTTGAGCTTCGCCTCGGCCGCGCGCTGCGCAGTGATGTCGCGCGTGGTGCCGCGATAGCCGAGGAACGCGCCGGCTCCGTCGAAGATCGGCTTGCCGCTCAGCGAGAAATGGCGGTCATTGCTGTCGTTGCCCCGCTCCTTGTACTCGAAGTTGCGGAACGGAAGATGGAGGTCGATGTCGCGGATGTGGCGGCGCCATTCGGGCGACGCGGGGTCTGCTCCGCCATATTCCCAACGCCGCTTGCCGAACGCGAAATCGACGGCTGCGGCACGCGGCCCCTCCAATAGCGTGAGGCGGTGCTCGGCATCGGTTTCCCAGAGCCAGTCAGCGCCGATCTCGGCGAAATCGCGGAAGCGGTCCTCGCTGGCCTCGAGCGCCGCTTCCGCTTCCTTGCGCGCGGTGATGTCGCTGATCATGCCGAGCGCACCGGCGAAGTTGCCGCGCGCGTCCTTCATCGCGGCGGCGCTCACCTGCGCCCAGAAGATGCTGCCGTCGCGCCGCATGAACCGCGACTCGCGCTGCTCGCTGACGCCCTGCCGACGCCGCGCCCAGCGCTCGTCGCGCGTCGCACGGTCCTCGATGGGGCGGAAGTCCGACACGTCGTGGCCGAGAATCTCCTCGGGCGCGTAGCCGAGCATCTCGGCCATGCGCGCGTTGACGAACGTCGTGCGCCGGCTTTCGTCGATGATCCACACGCCCTCGCTGGCCGTTTCGACGATCGCGCGATACTGCTCGGCCGCCGCGCGCGCCTCGGCCTCGGCTTCGCGCTGCGCGGTGAGATCGCTGGCGGTGCCGCGATAGCCGAGGAATTCGCCGCCGGGCGCGAGGAAGGGCTCGCCGCTGACCGAGATGTGGCGCCGCCGCCCGCCCTTGTCGACGTGCGAATACTCGAAATTGCGGAATGGGCGCCGGGCCTCGAGATCGGCGACGTGCCCCCGCCACGCGGGATCGGCGGGATCGGCGCCCACCATTTCCCAGCGCGTGACGCCGTAGGGCCGCTGGTCGAGCACGCCGCGATGGCCGGCGAAGTAGCTGAAGCGGTGCTCCGCGTCGGTTTCCCAGATCCAGTCCGACGCGATCTCGGCGAACTGGCGGAAACGCTCCTCGCTGGCGCGCGCGACAGCCTCGGCGGCGCGGGCGGCGGTCACGTCCGTCGTGGTGCCGCGGTAGCCGAGGAATTTTCCGCGCTCGTCGAACTGCGGCAGCCCGTTGACGCGCACGTAGCGCACCGAACCGTCGTCGGTCGTCCAGTGATACTCGAAGTCCCGGATCGGGCGATGCGCGTCGAGATCGGCGATGTGCGCGGCCCAGAACGGCTCCGCCGGATCCGCGCCGATGATCTGCCAGCGCGACTTTCCGACGAAGGCCGATGCGGGACGCCGGCCTTTCCATTCCGGCCGCTCGGAAATGTAGGTGACGACGTGGTTCTCGTCCGTCTCCCAGAGCACGTCCGAGCCGAGATTGGCGAACTCGTAGAACCGGCGCTCGTTCGCCTTGGCCGCGGCCTCGACCTCGCGCAGCTCGGTCGCGTCCTGCGTCTTGCCGCGATAGCCGGTGAACGCGCCCGCGGCGTCGAACTGCGGCTCGGCGTTGACGCGCAGCCAGTGCAGCTTCCCGTCTTCGAGCTCGGCCTGATACTCGAATCCCCTGAGCGGGCGGTGCGCTTCGAGATCGGCGATGTGCGCGGCCCAGAACGGATTGAGCGGATCGACGCCGACCGCCTCCCACCGCGTGCTGCCGATGATGTATTTCGGCGAGCTCCGCATGCGGAACGTGCCCTTGGCATGGAACCACGTGTAGCGATGCTGCGCGTCGGTCTCCCACAGAACCTCTTTGCCGAGCGTGGCGAAGGCCTCGAAGCGGCGCTCGGCCGCCTCGCGTTCCTCGTGGTGCCGCTGGTTCTCGACCGCGAGGGCGCCGAGCCGCGCGAGCTGCAGGAGGATCGCCTCGTCCACGGGGTCGAACTCGCCCGCGTATTTGTCGGAAAGCTGGACCATGCCGAGATTGGCGCCGTCGCGCGCGACGAGCGGAACCGCGAGCCAGCCGCGCATCGGCGGATGGCGGTCTTTCGCCGCGCCGAAGCCGCGCCAGGCGGGGTGCGCCTCGAGCTCGGCCTGCGTGAAGCGCATCGGGCGGTTGTCGGCGCAGATGCGGGCGTAGATGCCCGTGCCGTTCGGCTTCTCGTCGTAGGTGCGCCACGCCGCGTATTTCTCGGAGAGGAGAACGCACTGGATCGCCTGCGACCAGTCCGGGCCCACGGTGAGGCTCGTCACCGCCTGGTGCGCGCCCACGAGATCGCGCGCCGCCTCGGTGATGAGACGCAGCGTTTCGTCGAGCGAGCGTGCGGCGAAGATGCGGGCCGAGGCATCCGCCAGGCCCTGAAGTCGCGTTTCCATTCAGCTTCCCTGCGAGACGTTCAGGGTCGCGCGCCACGGTTAATGCGTAACTAAGCCTAGCTCATGCGAACGCATTCGCCGCATAGGCCGGAGGGACTAGAGCGAACCATGGGCGCCCGCCGGCGTTGATCTTGCGGAGGGGCCAACGCGGCACGGACCGTGCCGCCCAACCTTCGGGGGCAGCCGTGAACAAGCGCAAGATGATCGCCTGCGGCTCCTGCAAGGGTGCGAAACGCTGCACGAGCTGCGGCGGCTCGGGCATCGTCGAACGCGTGGGCGTGCGCATGCCGTGCGCCGTCTGCAACGGCCGCGGCAGCTGCCTCCCCTGCGGCGGCACCGGCGAAGTGGAAGGCGGCGGCGATCCTCCGGTCAATGCCGGCTGACCGAAAGACGCGGCGCGCATTTCGGACCCCGCCATCCGTAAAATCGGCTAGTATCCATTACCGAAACGAATTCCAGGGAGGACACCGATGAAACGTCTTATCGTCGCGGCGATGTTCTGTTTCGCGGCCGGCGCGGCGCATGCGGAGACCGCGTCGTGCAAATCGGAAGCCGCGGGCAAGAAGCTCGCCGGCGCCGCGCTCACGAGCTTCATGAAGAAGTGCGAGGGCGATGCGGCGAAGGCCTGCGACGCCAAGTCCGCCGAGAAGAAGCTCGCCGGCGCCGCCAAGGCCAGCTTCACCAAGAAATGCGTGACCGACGCGGTCGAGGGCATGTCGTGCAAGGACGAGGCCGACGATAAGAAGCTCGCGGGCGCCGCGAAGACGAGCTTCCTCGGCAAGTGCAAGGCCGATGCCGAGAAGGCCTGCGACAGCGAAGCGGCGCAGAAGAAGCTCGCCGGCGCAGCCAAGGCGAGCTTCACCAAGAAATGCGTGAGCGACGCTTACGGCGACTGACGCCGCCGCGATCGCGCCCGGCACGGCCGCTCGGCCCGGAGAGCTCCGATGATCGAGCTTCATTACGTGCGCACGCCGAACGGCCTCAAGATCGCGATCATGCTCGAGGAGACGGGGCTGCCCTACCGGCTCATCACCTACGACATCTTCGCCGGCGACCACCTGAAGCCGGGCTTCAAGCGGATCAATCCGAACCACAAGCTCCCGGCCATCGTCGATCTCGAACCCGAGGACAAGGGCGATCCGTTCCCCGTATTCGAATCCGGCGCGATCCTGATCTATCTCGCGCGCAAAGCCGGGATGCTGCTGCCCGCGGATTTCCGCCGGCAGCACATCGCGCTGCAGTGGCTGGCGTGGCAGATCGCCGGGCTCGGGCCGATGGTGGGCCAGGCGGCGCATTTCGTGCGCTACGCGCCCGAGGGGCAGGACTACGGCGCCGCGCGCTACACGCGCGAGGTGCGGCGCCTGCTGAACGTGCTCGATGGCCGCCTGAGCGAGGCGGAATTTCTCGCCGGCGAATACTCGATCGCCGATATCGCGTGCTGGCCCGGGGTGCAGAACATCCACAACTTCGACATGAGCCTGGCCGAGTATCCGGCGATCCAGCGCTGGTCCGACGCGATCAGGGCGCGGCCGGCGGTTGCAGCCGCCGTCGCGTCGCCGGCGACCGGCGTGCCCGCCGCCTATGTGAAGCGGCGCATGACGCTCACGCCCGAGCAATGGTCGAACATGTTCGGCGAAAACCTGCTGCGCGCCACGCAGCGCCCCTGATCCGGGAGGGGCAAACCCCCGTCGATTCCCCGTCGTTCGGCGCGCTACCGCACGATGAGCGGCCTTGCCGCCGGGCATACGTAGCATTCCCTGGCGTTGGCCTGCGCCGACCACCGGGGATGGGCACAATGAGCGATCCATTCGCGAAGCCGGAGCGCTACACGCATTCGCAGCGACATGTGGAAGCGGCCGTCTCCATCGCCCTGCTCGTGATGAGGCCGCGGAGCATGTCCCGAAGCATCGCCGAAATCAGAGCGATGTTGGCAACGCTTCAGGACTTCGATCGACGGTAGCGCGCTTCCACGCCGCCAGGCCCGCGCGGCATGTCACGACCCAATGAGCGTTCGCGCCGCTTTCCGGCCGGCGAGGATCGGGCGGGCGCACCATTGCACATGGACCGGCACGCATTCAGCACGTCGACGTAGGAATAGGGCTTGTCGAGCTGCAGCGCGCCGAGGACCGGCCGGCGCGGTTGTGTGTACGCCGCCGACGCGTAGATGACGGCGATGCCGGGCAGAAATGCGCGCAGCGCTTCCCCGACGTCCCACCCGTTCATACGCCCCGCGAGGTTGATGTCGGTCACCACCACGTCGGCGCGCGCGCCGCCTTCGATCAGCGATACCGCGGTCTCGCCGTCCGGCGCCTCGAGCACGCGACACCCGGCCTCGCGCAGATACGACGCGACGGCCTCGCGAACGAGCCATTCGTCCTCGACCACGAGGACGGCCAGGGTCTGTTCTCGATTGCGCACGTGCCACCGCCGAGCGGTTGTGAGGGCACTGAAGTCGCGGCGGGACGGGGT
>CAYZSG010000186.1:0-10886 GCA_964481045.1 uncultured Candidatus Odyssella sp.
CCGAGACGTTGCGGTCGCACTGCTCGTAGACGCGCTGGATGTGCTCCCAGCGCACGCGGTCGGCCGACATCGGGTTCTCGGGCGGCTTCGGCAGCGGGCGCTCGAGGTTGAGCAGCGCCGCCTCGATCTGGTCGGCATCGGCCGGCTTTGGCAGGTAATCGACGGCGCCGGCTTTCACCGCGGCCACCGCCGTCGCGATGTTGCCGTAGCCGGTCAGCATCACGATGCGCGTGTCGGGCCGCGCGGTGCGCAGCGCCGCCACCACGTCGAGGCCGCTGCCGTCGGCGAGGCGCAAATCGATCACCGCGAAATCGGGGGGCTCCGAGCGCGCGAATTTGATGCCTTCCGCCACGCTTTCGGCCGCGAGCACCTTGAAGCCGCGCCGCTCCATGGCGATGCGCAGACGCTCGCGCAGCGGCTTGTCGTCGTCGACCAGCAGCAGGGATTTCCCCGCGCCGAGCTGCTTCTGTCCGCCCACGTCACTCATCTTCGCCTCCCCCCGCGATGCCTTCGGCGGTGGCCCGATCCCAGGTCATGGTCACGCGCGCGCCGCCTTCGCGGCGGTTTCCGAATGCCAGGCGGGCACCATAGCGCCCCAGCAGCGTCTGGGCGATGAACAGCCCTAAGCCCATGTGCCCGCCCTGGTCCTTGCGTGAGGAAACATAGGGTTCTCCGAGGCGGTCGAGCAAGAGCGGGGGAAAGCCCGGTCCGTCGTCGGTAATGTCGATGCCGATCTCCGCGGACCCCCATTGGGCTTCGATGCGAACGGTGCTGCGGGCGAATTGGGTGGCATTCTGGATGACCGTGCCAAGCGCATGGATCACTTCGGGCACCCGTTCGATCTCGGGCTCGGTGCCGGCGTTCTCGTCGGCGGCCGCTACATGGATGACGATCGGCTTGCCTTCGGTGCGGTAGGGCTCGGCCACGAAATCGAGGAATTGCGCCAGCGGCATGAACCGGCCGGGCTCGAAGGCCTGCTGCTGGTCCGGGCGGCGCGAGAGCTGGGCGAGGATCTCGCGGCAGCGGTCGCTCTGCTCGATCAGCAGCGCCACGTCTTCGGCCAGCGGTCCGTCTTTCGGCACCTCGCGGCGCATTTCCTTGGCCACCACGGCGATCGTGGCCAACGGGCTGCCCAGCTCGTGCGCGGCGGCGGCGGCAAGCGCGCCCAGCTCGGAAAGGCGCTGGGCGCGCGAGAGGGCCACCTGAGTCGCCACCAGCGCGTCGCTCATCGTGCGCGCCTCCTCCGAGACGCTGCCCACCCAGGCCGCGATGAACAGGATGCCGATGACCAGCGCCTGCCAGACGCCGAGCATGTAATATTCCGGCAGCGCGAAGCCGGGCGCCGGCCAGGGCAGCGGCTCGTAGAAGAAGGCCAGGATCGTGATCGCCGCCACCGCGAGGCCGCCGAGGCCGATCGTCGCCGGCCGCGACAGGGCGGTGGCCGAAACGATCACCGGAGCCAATATCAGCAGCGCGAACGGGTTGTTGAGGCCGCCGGTGAGATAGAGCAGGGCGGTCAGCTGCAAGACGTCGTAGGCGAGATAGAGGACGGCATGGTAGTCGGGAAGGTGGCGGCCGAGCGAACCGCGGACCGTCAACAGCACGTTCAGCAGCGCGGAAGCGCCCACCGCCGCCGCGCAATGGAAGAGCGGCAGCGAGTAGCCGAGGCCGTAATGCACCAGCACGACCGCCGCCGATTGGCCGAGCACGGCCGCCCAGCGGATCGAGATCAGCGTCCGGAGGCGCAGGCGCCCGGGCGCGGGCTGCGTGCGGCGTTCCCCATTCATGGCCGGCGTTCCACCCGTGTTTGCCCGCGACTATACCGGATTGGCGGGGCCTTCGCCTGATGAACGCCCCAGTGGACCATGCGGCGCCGGCCATCGAGGTGCGGCACCTCGTCAAGCGCTATGGCGCGGTCACGGCGGTGGAGGGGCTCACCTTCGCGGTGCCGCGCGGCTCGATCACGGCGCTGCTCGGGGGCAACGGCGCCGGCAAGACGACAACGCTGGCGATCCTGCTCGGCGTGCTGCTGCCCACGTCGGGCGAGGCGCGGGTGCTCGGCGTCGACATCCTGAAGCATCGCTATCGCGTGCTGCCGCGCATGAATTTCGGCTCGCCCTATGTCGAACTGCCGAAGCGCCTGTCCGTGCGCGAGAACCTCACCGTGTTCGCGCGGCTCTACGGCGTGCGCAACATCCGCGAGCGCATCGACGCGCTTTCGGAGGAGCTGCAGATGGGCGAGTTCGTGGACCGGCCGACCGGCACGCTCTCGGCCGGCCAGAAGACGCGCGCCGCGCTGGCCAAGGCGCTCGTCAACGAGCCCGAGGTGCTGTTGCTCGACGAGCCCACGGCCTCGCTCGATCCCGACACCGGCGATTGGGTGCGCGCCTATCTCGAGCGCTACGTCGCCGAGCGGAAGGCCTCGATCCTGCTCGCCTCGCACAACATGAGCGAAGTCGAGCGCATGGCCTCGCTGGTGCTGATGATGAAGGCCGGGACGCTCGTCGATCGCGGCACGGCCGGCGAACTGCTCGCGAAATACGGGCGCGACAATCTCGAAGAGGTGTTCCTCGACATCGCCCGCGATCGCCGCAAGGCGGAGAAGGAGACGGTGGTATGAACGGCACCTTTGCCGCCGCGGCCGAAGAGCGCGAATGGGGCTTTTCGTTCCGGCGCATGAACGCGATCGTGCTGCGCCACTACTATCTGCTGCGCAGCTCGTGGGCGCGCGTGCTCGAGCTGGCCTACTGGCCGGTCATCAACATGACGCTCTGGGGCTTCATGACGGTGTTCCTGGTCGGCCAGTCCTCGCTGTTCGCGCAGGCGACCGGCCTGCTGCTCGCCGCGATCCTGCTGTGGGACGTGCTGTTCCGCAGCCAGCTCGGGCTCGGCCTCGCGTTTCTCGAAGAAGTGTGGTCGCGCAATCTCGGCCACATCCTGGTCAGCCCGCTCCGGCCCTACGAATTCATCGCGGCGCTGTTCGTCGTGGCGCTGATGCGCGTGCTGATCGGCGTGGGGCCGGCGGCGCTGCTCGCCTGGGGCCTCTACGACTATTCGATCTTCACGCTCGGCCTGCCGCTGATCGCGTTCTTCGTGAACCTGATCGTGCTCGGCTGGGCGATCGGCCTCGCGATCAACGGCCTCATCCTGCGCTTCGGGCTCGGCGCCGAAAGCATGGCGTGGATGGCGCTGTTCGTGCTCGCGCCGATCTGCGGGATCTACTACCCGCTCTCGGTGCTGCCGGAATGGCTGCGCTGGATCGCCTACGGGATCCCGGCCTCCTACATCTTCGAAGGCATGCGCGCGGTGCTGATCGAGAAGACGTTCCGCGTCGACTACATCCTCATCGCCGCGCTGTTGAACCTCGTCTATATCGCGGGCGGCGTTGCGGCGTTCCTCTATTGCTTCCGCGCCGCGCGCCGCCGCGGGCTCATTTTGCAGATCGGCGAATAGCGGCATCGCGTCCTTTGCCGCGCCGCCGCCGCGCGGCTATGAGTGGGGAATGAGAGACAGCGCCCCGGATCGCACGAGCCCGTCGCACCACATGCCCAGCAGCGCGCGCGTGACGCGCTGGTGGTGGGTGCGCCACGCGCCGGTAACGACGGACAATGGCTGCATCTACGGCCACATCGATCTGCCCTGCGACGTGTCCGATGCGGCGGGCTTCGCGGTTCTGGCGCGCCGGCTGCCGAAGGGCGCCGTGTGGGTGACGAGCCATCTCCAGCGCACGAAGCAGACGGCGGCGGCGATCGCGGCGGCCGGGCTGGCCTACGAGGCGCCGGCCGAGGAGCGTGATTTCGCCGAGCAGCATTTCGGCGAGTGGCAGGGGCGCAATCGCGCCGAGGTGTTCGCGCGGCACGGCGCCGATCACGGCATGTGGCTGGCGCCGGCCGAGTTCTGCCCGCCCGGCGGCGAAAGCTTCGCGGCGCTGATGGACCGCGTCGTGCGCGGCATCGCGCGCTGGAACGAGGCGCATGCAGGCCGCGATATCGTGGCCGTGGCGCATGGCGGCACGATCCGCGCCGCGCTCGGCCATGCGTTGGGGCTCACGCCGGCGCGCTCGCTGGCGTTCGAGACAGCGAACTGCTCGCTGACGCGCCTCGACTACATCGAGGACGGCGCCAAGCTGCCGGCCTGGCGCATCGTGGCCGTCAACCATTTGCCGGTGGCGTGATCGATGAACACCGGCACCGCCCTGCGTCTTGCCGTCATCGCCGCCGCCGCATTCGCCGCCGCCGTTGCCGCCGTGGCGCTGTGGCCGAAGCCGGAGCAGCCGAAGGATCCCGCACCGGTGGCCCTTATCGGCGGCGCCTTCACGCTGACGGACGCCGAGGGCAAGCGCCGCACCGATGCCGAATTCCGCGGCAAGCACATGCTCGTGTTCTTCGGCTTCACGAATTGCCCGGATTTCTGCCCCACCGCGCTCTATGGCATCACCCAGGCGCTTGAGAAGCTCGGTCCCAAGGCCGACAAGCTTGCCCCGATTTTCATCAGCGTCGATTACGAGCGCGATACGCCGGCACAGCTCAAGAACTATGCGCAGAATTTCGACAAGCGCATCGTGATGCTCACCGGCAGCGCGGATGACATCGCCGCCGTGGCGCGCGCCTATCGCGTCTATTACGCCAAGCGCCCGCTCGAGAAGGCGGGCGAATACACGATGGACCACTCCGCGTACATTTACCTGCTCGATCCCAACGGGAAGTATTTAACGCATTTCCGCCACGCTGTGCCGCCCGACGAACTTGCGAAGGCGCTGGAAAAGCGTCTCTAAGCTGCGTTCCCGGCGCCCGGAACAACCCTTCGTGATCGCCGCCGCCGACGGGGGCAGGGAAGTCAAGCGTTATTGTTGCGGCGTGGCGCTGGACGCCCGGAGTCCGCGATCGTTATGTTCGCATACAAACGAGAAAAGACGACCGAGGGCGCGGGCGGCAACGCCGGTTTGAAGCTGGGGGTTAGCGCGGACATGCTCTACACGCTTTATGCGTGGCAGCAGACGGCCATGGCGCCGCTGCGCCTTGCCGCCGTCACGGGCCAGCACCTCTTCAGCGCATCCACCTTCCCGTTCGTCGAAACCCGCACCGCGCGCGCGATCGCCGCCGCGTGCGAACTCGTCGAGCGCTCGACGCGCACCTATCCGAAGCCACCCTTCGGCATCGACACGGTCACGATCAAGGGCAAGCCCGTTCCGGTCGAGGAGGAGGTCGTCGCCGCCACGCCGTTCGGCGGGCTCATCCATTTCGCGCGCGAGGGCGCCCTCCGCCATCCGCGCGTCATGCTCGTGGCGCCGCTCTCGGGGCATCATTCCACCTTGCTGCGCGGCACCGTGCTGGCGCTGCTGCCGGGCCACGACGTCTACATCACCGACTGGAACGACGCGAAGAACATCCCCGTTTCCGACGGCCGCTTCGATCTCGACGACTACATCGATCAGCTCGTCTCGTATCTGCGCGTGCTCGGCCCCGGCACGCACGTGATCGCGGTGTGCCAGCCCTCGGTGCCGGTGCTGGCGGCGGCCGCGCTGATGGCCGCGGGCAAGGACAAGTGCCGCCCGCGCTCGCTGACGCTCATGGGCGGCCCGATCGACACGCGCATCAACCCCACCAAGGTCAACAAGTTCGCGACGCGCCACCCGCTCTCGTGGTTCGCGAACACGGTGGTAAGCCGCGTGCCCTACGGCCATCCGGGCTTCGGGCGCCCGGTCTATCCCGGCTTCCTGCAGCTCTCCGGCTTCATGTCGATGAACATGGACCGGCACCTGGGCGCGCATCTCCGCATGTTCGAGCATCTCGTGCGCGGCGACGGCGACAGCGCCGAATCGCATCGCCGGTTCTACGACGAATACATGTCGGTGATGGATCTCACCGCCGAGTTCTATCTGCAGACGGTGGAACTCGTGTTCCAGAAGCACGTGCTGCCGAAGGGCGAATGGGTCTCGCGCGGCATCAAGATCGAGCCCGCCGCGATCCGCGACATCGCGCTGATGACGATCGAGGGCGAACTCGACGACATCTCGGCGCCCGGGCAGACGCTCGCCGCGCAGGACCTCTGCCGCAGCATCCCGCCCAGCAAGCGCGAGCACGTGCTGGCGCAAGGCGTCGGTCACTACGGCATCTTCAACGGCCGCCGCTGGCGCGAAGCGATCGCCCCGCGCGTGGCCGCGTTCATCGCCCGGCACGATTAGGCGGGCCCGCAGCCTTTACAGATAGGAATCGTGAATTATATCAGAGACTTGAATTGCGTGCCGAATAATAGATCATCTTATTGATCTATTATATGAGAAGGCTTATTTTAGATATCTCTTGGTGATCTAAAATGAGCACGTTTTCCGACGGCGACCTCAAGCGGCGGCTGGCGTTCGACAACCCATGGTGGGAAACCGGGCGGGTGCCGGACCGCTTCCGCGCGTGGCCGCGCCGGATGTATTTCGATGGGTTTTGGCGACTGTTTGCCGAGTCCTCGGTTCGCCGCGCCGTCGTGCTGATGGGCCCGCGCCGCGTCGGCAAGACCGTGCTGCTCACGCAAGTCGTGCAGCGGCTCATCGACGAAGGGACGGCGCCAGCGCGCATCCTCTTCGCGTCGCTCGACACGCCCACCTACATGGACCTTCCGCTCGAGAAGCTGCTCAACCTGTTCCTCGAGATGCATGGGCACGATCGCTTCAGCGAGGTGTTCGTGATCTTCGACGAGGTGCAGTATCTCGCGGAGTGGGAGGTGCATCTGAAATCGCTGGTCGATTCGTATCCCGACATGCGCTTCGCGGTGTCGGGCTCGGCGGCCTCGGCGCTCAAGATGCGCGGGCGCGAATCTGGCGCCGGCCGCTTCACCGACTATCAGCTTCCGGCGCTCGGCTTCGCCGAGTATCTGCGCTTCAGCGGCGCGGAGCCGCGCGTCGCCGATCCCGAAACCGGCGCCGTGCACGACATCGCCGCGCTCAACGCGGCGTTCGCCGACTACGTCGCGCATGGCGGCTTTCCCGAGCCGGTCGTAGAGCCCGAGGCGCGGCGCGACATGGACCGCTATCTCGCGAGCGATATCCTCGAGCGCGTGATGCTGCGCGACCTGCCGCAGCTCTACGGCGTCGGCGACGTCGCCGAGCTGAAGCAGCTCATGACCTGGGTCGCCTACAACACGGGCCTCGAGGTCAGCTACGAAGGGCTCGCGTCGTCCGCCGGCGTCGCCAAGAACACGCTGCGCAAATATCTCGAGTTCCTCGAAGCGGCGTATCTCGTGCTGCGCCTGCCCCGCGTCGATCAGTCGGCCCGGCGCTTCCGGCGCGCGACGCACTTCAAGCTCTATCTCGCCAACCCTTCGCTGCGCACCGCATTTTTCGGCCCGCTCCGGGCCGACGATCCGGCGATGGGCCGCGTCGCCGAAACCGCGTTCTTCGCCCAGCTTGCGCAGACGCGCTACTTCGCCGACGCCTACTACGCGCGTTGGGACGTCGGCGAGGTCGATTGCGTGCTGCTGGAGCGCGGCACGCAGCGCGCCTGGGAGGCCGTGGAAATCAAGTGGAGCGACCGGCCGGCGGCGAAGCCGCGCGAGAGCCTTTCGGGGCTCGTCGGCTTCTGCCGCCGCAACGGGCTCGGTCGCGCGGTCGCGTGCACCAAGAGCGCGGCGGGCCGGCTCTCGATCGACGATGTCGAGGTCGATCTCGTGCCGCTCGCGCTCTGGTGCTACCGCCTCGGGCGCGATCTCGTGCTCGAGGGTATAGAAGAACGCCACCCGCGCATGGGCTTCGCCGATCCCGCGGCGCCGCCGTTCGCGGGCCTGCTGCCGCCGGCGTGGTCGGCGGTCGCGGCGAACGCGCTCAAGGTCGTGTGAGCACGAATCAGCCCCGTCCCATCTTCGCGAGCCGCAGCCGCAGCGCGTTCAGCTTGATGAATCCCTCCGCGTCGCGCTGGTTGTAGGCGCCGGCGTCTTCCTCGAAGGTGACGTGCTTCAGGCTGTAGAGCGACTTCGGGGATTTCCGGCCGCAGACGATGACGTTGCCCTTGTAGAGCTTCAATCGCACCGTGCCTTCCACGTGCTCCTGGCTCTTGTCGATGAGCGCCTGCAGCATCTCGCGCTCGGGGCTGTACCAGAAGCCGTAGTAGATCAGCTCGGCGTAGCGCGGCATGATGTCGTCTTTGAGATGCGCGGCGCCGCGGTCGAGCGTGATCGATTCGATCGCGCGGTGCGCGGCGTGGAGGATCGTGCCGCCCGGCGTCTCGTAAACGCCGCGCGATTTCATGCCGACGAAACGGTTCTCGACGAGATCGATGCGGCCGATGCCGTTGGCCTTGCCGAGCTCGTTGAGCTTCGTCAGCAGCGCCGCCGGCAGCATCTTCTTGCCGTCGATGGCGCAAGGATCGCCCTTCTCGAACTCGATCTCGACATAGGTCGCCTTGTCGGGCGCCGCTTCCGGCGAAATCGTGCGCTGATAGACCATCTCGTCGGGCTCGTGCCACGGATCTTCGAGCACTTTGCCTTCGGACGAAGAGTGCAGCAGGTTTGCGTCCACCGAAAACGGCGCCTCGCCGCGCTTGTCCTTCGCGATCGGGATCTGGTGCTTCTCGGCGAAGTCGATGAGCTTCGTGCGCGAGGCGAGGTCCCATTCGCGCCACGGAGCGATCACCTTGATGTTGGGCTCGAGCGCGTAATAGGTGAGCTCGAAGCGCACCTGATCGTTGCCCTTGCCGGTGGCGCCGTGCGCGACCGCGTCGGCCATCGTCTCGCGCGCGATCTCGATCTGGCGCTTGGCGATCAAGGGCCGCGCGATCGACGTGCCGAGCAGATACACGCCCTCGTAGAGCGCATTGGCGCGGAACATCGGGAACACGAAGTCGCGCACGAACTCCTCGCGCAGATCCTCGACGAAGATCTGCTTGGCGCCCATCATCTCGGCCTTCTTGCGCGCTGGCGCCACTTCCTCGCCTTGGCCGAGATCGGCGGTGAATGTCACCACCTCGCAGTGATAGGTTTCCTGCAGCCAACGCAGGATGACCGAGGTGTCGAGCCCGCCCGAATAGGCGAGCACGACCTTGTTGATCTTGCCAGGGCGCGTCATGGGAATTCTCGATTGTTTCTCGGGGATTGCGGGCGGCGGCCCGCGAAAGCGCGCGGAGTATAGGAATGCCGAGGCGTGCGGCAAGCGGCCGCGCCGGGCGGAGGCTGTCACAAATCGTCCCGGCCTCACGTCAAGGGTGCGAGAACCAGGAGAAGCACCATGACGACCGCAACCCTTCCTGCCGCCGGCGCGATGCACCCCGCGCGCGAGGCCGGCCTCGCCCGCATCTGGATCGCGCGGCTGCTCGCCGTGCTGTTGGCGGCGAACGCCGCCTATATGCTGTTCGCGGCCGAGGCCTGGTATCGCGCGGTGCCGGGTGTCGCCGCCACAGGCCCGTTCAACCATCATTTCGTCGGCGATGTCGGCCTCGCATTCCTGGCGGCGGCCGTTGCTCTGTTCGTCGGTTCGCTCAAGCCCGAGCGGCTCGCCGGCTACGCGCTGCCGCCGGCGGTCTTCCTCGCCGGCCATGCGCTGCTGCATCTCTTCGGCTTCGGCTTGCACGATCATGCCGGCGGCTCCTGGTTCGCCGATGCCGGGGCGATCTATCTTCCGGCACTGATCGCGCTGTGGCTGGCGCTGCCGCCGCCGCCCAAGGGCGTGGCCGCCGCGGCGCTGTCCGGCCGCTTGAGCGAAGCGATGATCCGCTATGGCGAGAAGAAGCTCGGCGTCACGCTCGACTATCTGCGCGAGATCGCGGCCAATGCGCCGGCCGCGTTCCGCCTGCTCGGCCGCGTGAGCCAGCTCGGCCAGTCGCTGAGGCCGGCCGAGCGCCATGCCACGCACATGGCGGCACTCGGCGCCGCGATGCACGACGATTGCGGAACCTGCGTGCAGATCCATATCAATCTCGCGCGGCAGGAGGGCATTCCGGAGGATGCGCTGCGCCGCGCGGTGATGGGCGAGGCGGGCACGCTGCCGCCGCCGCTCGCCGCGTCGTTCCGCTTCGGCGCGGCCGTCGCCGCCAACGATCCGGACATGGAACCCCTGCGCGAGAAGCTCAAGGCCGAATTCGGCAAGCGCGCCGTGAGCGAGATGGCGATCGCCATCGCGTTCGCGCGCTTCTATCCCACCATCAAGCGCGCGCTCGGCCATGCGAAAAGCTGCGCCGTGCTGCGCTTCGACTTCGGAGGCGCCCATGCCCGCGCCTGACCCCGCGCGCGGCGCCGGCGTCGATGCGGCGGCGAACGAAGCGTTCGCCGCGGCGCGCCCGCGCCTGATGGCACTCGCCTATCGCATGCTCGGCTCGATGGGCGACGCCGAGGATGCCGTGCAGGAAACCTTCATCCGCTGGCACGGCGCCGACAAGGCCAACATCCGCACGCCGGCGGCCTGGCTCACCACCGCCTGCACGCGCCTCTGCATCGACCGGCTGAGGAAGGCCAAGGCCGAGCGCGCGGCCTATATCGGCACCTGGCTGCCGGAGCCCGTGGCCGTCGAGCCGCCGGAAGACGAAGCGCTCGGGGAAAGCCTCTCGCTCGCGTTCCTCGTGATGCTGGAGCGGCTCTCGCCCTCCGAGCGCGCGGCCTATTTGCTGCACGACGTGTTCGAGTCCGATTATGCGGCGGTGGCGGCGGCGCTCGGCAAGAGCGAGCAGGCCTGCCGCCAGCTCGTCTCGCGCGCCCGCAAGAGCCTCGACGTGCCGCAGGATGCGCCGAAGCCCAGGCCGCGCTATGCGGCCGATCCCGCGCATGCCCAGGAGTTGGCGAGCGCGTTCGTCAGCGCCGCGCGCGCCGGCGACGCGAAGCGGCTCATGGCGATGCTGGCCGAAGACGCCGAACTGTGGTCCGACGGCGGCGGCAAGGTCGCCGCGGCGCTCAACGTCATCCACGGCGCCGAC
>CAYZSG010000187.1:0-10856 GCA_964481045.1 uncultured Candidatus Odyssella sp.
CGGCCCGTAGCCGGCGCCCTTGTCGAGCGCGTTGCCGAGCATGCCGCCCTGCGGCGGGCCGGAGGTCGTCGAAATGATGTAGCGCCCGCCGCGGCGGATCAGCTCGTCGGCCATCATCTGGAACGAGACGCCGGGCTCGACGGCGGCATAGCCGAGCACCTCGTCGATCTCGAGGATGCGGTTCATGCGCTTGCCGAGATCGACGACGACCTGGCCCGGCGCCACCGGCGCGCGCGTGCCGAGGCCCATATTGTTGCCGGTGCTGACCGGGAAGATGGCAACCTTGTGCGTGTTTGCGGCGCGCACCACCGCCTGCACATCCGCCGTCGAGGCGGGATAGATCACGGCGCCCGGCCGCCGGTCCGCCGCCGGCAAGGTGTGCTCGCCGTAGCGCCGGATCGTCTCCTCGACGAGCGCGACGTTCTCGGCGCCCAGCGCGCGTTCGCAGTCTTTGAGGAAGGCATTCAGGTTCGACATATTCTGTCCCTCAGCAAGCTCTCATGTTGATGTCGTCCCGGGTGTTGCGCAGCACGACGCTTCCTCAGCGGCGTGGTGCGCTGCTAACCCGGGACCTAAGTACGGTGTCGATGCCGCTTTGCTCCAGCGCTTCGGCTAGGTCCCGGGTCTGCGGAACACCACGCGCAAGGGCGCGTGCTGCACCGCGCCCGGGACGACAATCGAGAGTGTGCTGGCTCATGCACGCGATCACCAAATTGCATTGGCGTCGGCGGCAGGTGCGGGGGCGGCTTTCTCGTCTTCCGGCGCCGGCAGCATCACACCCTTGAGCGCTTCCGGCAGCGGGCCGCCGGTGGCCCAGTCGAGCAGCTCGACGGTGTGGAGGATCGGCAGGCCCGCATAGAGCCCGATTTGCGTCATGCAGCCGAGATTGCCGGCCGCGACGACGGCGGCGCCGGTGCCTTCGATGTGCGCGGCCTTGCGCTGGCCGAGCTGCGCGGCGATCTCGGGCTGGAGCATGTTGTAGGTGCCGGCCGAGCCGCAGCAGAAATGGCGCTCGGGCACGTCGAGGACGCGGAAGCCGGCGGCACGCAGCAGCGCGCGCGGCGGCTCGATCACCTTCTGCGCGTGCTGGAGCGAGCAGGCATCGTGATAGGCGACGGCGAGCGGAATGCGCCGCGCGGGCTTGTCGAGCCCGATGCGCGCGAGCAATTCGCTCACGTCGAGAGCTCGCGTCGAGATCGACTGCGCCTCGGCCGCATCGGCCTCGTGCTTGAAGATCTTGCCGTAGTCCTTGACTGTCGTGCCGCAGCCCGAGGCATTGACGACGACGGCATCGAACGCGCCGCCGCGCTCCGCCGCGCGCCACGCGCCGATGGTGGTGCGCGCAAGCGACTTCGCCTGCTCCTCCTTGCCCATGTGCAGCGGAAGCGCCCCGCAGCAGCCGGTATCGGCGACGACGACCTCGCAGCCATGGCGCGTCAGCAGCCGGATCGTCGCCGCGTTGAGCCGCGGGGCCAATGCCTGCTGCACGCAGCCGGCGAGCAGCGCCACGCGCAGCTTGCGCGCGCCCTCGGCCGGATAGATGCCGGGCTTCGTCGCCTCGCTGGCCGGCGGCAATGCGCCCGGCGAAAGCGAGACGAGGCCGCGCAGGCGCTTCGGCAGCGCGCCGGCGAAAGGGCGCGCCAGCTTCGCCGCGCGCACGGCGGCACGGAAGCGGCCGGGCCGCGTCAGCACACGCGCGAGCAGCGCGCGCAGCAGCCGGTCGCCAAGCGGGCGCCGGTAGTGGCGCTCGATATAGGCGCGGCCGATATCGGCGAGATGCATGTAATCGACCTTGGCCGCGCAGGTCGTCATGCAGGAATTGCAGGAGAGGCAGCGGTCGAGATGCTGCACCGTCTTCGCATCCGGCGCGCCGCCTTTCTCGAGCATCGCGCGGATGAGGTCGATGCGCCCGCGCGGCGCGTCGTTCTCGTCGCGCAGCAGCACATAGGTGGGGCAGACGGCGGTACAGAAGCCGTAGTGGACGCAATCCTTGAGGATCGCGGCGGCGTCCGCGATCTCGGGTTGCTTCAGCTGCGCGTCGGTGAAGGCGGTCTGCATCGCCTCTTTCTATAGCGGCGTAGAACTTGCGTCATCCCGGCCCGGGCGGCGTTGCGCCCTGCGCAACGCGCGCGAAGGTGGGCATGCGGCATGCGGGCCGTGCGCGGCGCGGGTTTGCGCCGGCGTGCGCGCCGCCGCACAATCGGCGCCGTACAAAGGACGATGGGAGGAACGCGTGAAGTTCGGCATTGTCGGAATCGGCGGCGTGGGCGGCTACTTCGCGGCGTGCCTGACCCAGGCGGGGCACGAGGTGGCGCTGCTAGCGCGCGGCGCCAATCTCGCGGCGCTGCGCGAGCGCGGCATCCGGCTCACGGGCCCGCTCGGCCCGGTCGAGACCGGCCCGCTGAACGCGAGCGACGACGCATCGAAGCTCGGCGGCGCCGATGCCGTGATCGTCACGACGAAGCTCTACGATCTCGAGGCGGTCGCGCGCCAGGCCGCGCCGATGGTGGCGCCGGGCGCGATCGTGATCCCGGTGCAGAATGGCGTCGAGGCGGAAGCGATCCTCGCCCGCGCCTTGCCCCCGGCCAGAGTGCTGAAGGCGATGATCTTCATCGCTTCGTTCCTCGTCGCACCGGGAACGATACTGCAGAAGGCGCCGTTTTGCCGGCTCCGTATTGCCGCGGCGTCGGGGCCGAGCGGGGCGGACGTGCAGCGCGTGGCGGCCGCGCTCAACAACCCGCCGCGCATCGAGGCCGTCGTGTCGCCCGCCATCGACAGCGATCTCTGGCGGAAATTCGCGCTGCTGGCGCCGTTCGCGGCGGTTTCGTGCATGGCGCGGAAGGCGACCGGCGCCGTGCTTGGCGAGCCGGCGCTGTTCGCCGAGTTCAAGGCTGCCGTCGCCGAAGTTGCCGCCGTCGCACGGGCGAAGAAGATCGACCTGCCGCCCGACATCGTCGACGCGACGGTCGCCACGATGCGCCAATTCCCGCCCGACGCGCAGCCCTCGATGATGGAGGACCTGATCGCGGGCCGCCCGCTCGAGCTCGAATATCTCTCGGGGGCCGTCGTCCGCTTCGGCAAGGAACTCGGCATCCCGACGCCGGTCCACGAGAAGGCGTATCGCGAACTGCTGCCGCTCATGTCCGGCAAATCGCGAAAGTGAAGGAAGGCAGGTGAACAGGAGCCGGGGAGCCGGGGAGAACGACGCTTTCGCGCGATGCGCGCTGTCTTGAATCTCCCCGGCTCCCCGGCTTCCCGGCTCCTGTTCGCTTCACTTTGTTGGAACAGGCCGGCGCCCCGAGCGGTTAAACCGGCTTGGCCTCGGCGGCGAAATCGCCTTTGAGCTGCCCCTGCTTCTGGCGCTCGGTGTATTTCGGATAGCGCCAGGTGAAATCGTCCATGATCTCCTTGAGCGGGAGATCGTCGTAGGGGCCGTGGTCCTTCACGTATTCCATATGGCGGCGGCCGTCGGCGTCGAATTGCTGGAACAGCGAATCCTTGCCGCCGTCGAATTCCTGCGCGACGACGCGGAAGCGGTCGCAGAGGGCCTTGTCAAACACCGGCGTGGCCTTCACCCAGCGGCCGCCGAGCCAGATCTCGACATAGCCGTGATACGAGAAGATGTCGGTGCCCATGAGGTCCATGAGCCGCGGCGAAGTGAGGTGGTTGCGCACGTCGGCGTAACCGGGCCGCGCCGAGAGGCCGGCCGCGCGGCACACCGCCGTCATCAGCACGCCCTTCGGCACGCACCAGCCGATCTTCTGCTCGAGCGTGTAGCTCGCGCGATAGAATTCGGGGCCGAAGCGCAGCGAGTAGGGGTCGTAGCGGATCTCGTCGCGCACCGCGTAGAAGAGCCGCACGGCCTTGTCGATGTCGTCCTTCGCGCCGCGCGTGCGGTCGGCGGCGAAGTCGGCGACGGCCGGATGGTCGAAGTTGATGTAGTAGGTGGCGTGGCGGAACTTCGCCGGTTCGCTCTCGCGCGTCTTCCGGCCTTCGGGCGGGGCGGGGGGCAGGTCGGTCATTGCGGTCTCGATCTTTCGCTGCACCTGAACCTAATGGGAATTCGAAGCGATACAAGGCGGCAAACGGCATCCGAGCCATGCGGTACTTTGGCCGCGGCCGGGAAGCGGCTATACCCGGCGCGCCATTGCCGGGGAGACACGAGGGGATGCGATTGGAGCACGACAGGCTGTTCCTGCTGCGGCCGGGTTTCGAGGACCCGGCCTATCCCGGCAAGCACTTCTACTGTTGGCATTGCGCGCTGATGGAAGGCGTGTTGGCGTCGTTCCCGCACCTTGGCGTGCGGCTGGAGATCGACCGCGTGCCGTTTCCGCGCCCGCGCCGCGAGGTCGTGGCGCTGGTCGGCGAGGCGAACCAGAACCTGCCGCTGCTGGTCCTCGCGGACGATGCTCCTGATCACCTCGCCGACGGCGCGCACAACGGCATCCGTTTCGTGGCTGATAAAGACCGCATCCTCGACGTGCTGAGCAAGCGCCACGGTTTCCCGATACCGCATCCTTGACCTGGCTGTTGTTCGCCCCCTTTGACCCGGCTAGAACAGCGCAGCATCCGATCCGAGAGAAGGGACCGCCCATGAAGCCGCACCGCGCCCGCACCAAGACACTTGCCGCCACGATGTGGCCCGCCGGCTCGGAGGCCGGATTCAATGTGATGCGGGCCGTGCTGCTGGCGCTGGTCGGCAGCCTGCTCGTCGCGGTGTCGGCGCAGTTCCAGGTGCCGATGGTGCCGGTGCCGATGACGATGCAGTCGTTTGCGGTGCTGGTGCTCGGCGCGGCTTATGGCGCGCGGCTGGGTGCCGCCACGCTGCTGCTTTACATGGCCGAGGGCGCGCTCGGGCTTCCGGTCTTCGCCGGCTTGAAAGGCGGGGCGCAGCACCTGGTCGGGCCGACCGGCGGCTACATCGTCGGCTTCGTGCTCGCGGCCGGCGTGGTCGGCTGGCTCGCCGAGCGCGGCTGGGATCGGGGCGTCGTCCGCACCGCGATCGCGATGCTGATCGGCAAGGTGTTCATCTTCGTGCCCGGCGTGCTCTGGCTCGGCGCCGTGATCGGCATGGAAAAAGCAATCGGCGCCGGCCTCGTGCCGTTCATCCCGGGCATCTTCCTGAAGGTGGCGCTCGCCGTGGCCGTGCTGCCGGGCGCGTGGTGGCTGATCGGCCGCGGCCGTGGATAGGCCGCGGACGCGCGGCTGAGGGCCGGAGACGGCGCGCATGTCGGCTGCCGCCGCAACTTTGCCGGCGCCGCCGCTGCAATCCTTGTCGGACGTTCTGGCCGAGCTGCCGCCGCGGCTTGTCGATCTCGCGCGCCGCGGCGCGGCGCGCTGGCCGCAGCAGATCGCGATGTCGGAGCCGGGCGGCGCTTCGATCACTTATGGCGCATTCGCCGCGGCCGTCGCGGCGGCCGCGGAACGTCTCGCCGCGCTCGGCATCGGCGCCGGCGACCGCGTGATGATCGTCAACGAGAATTGCATCGCGGCCGGAATCGTATTCTTCGCCGCGAGCGCGCGCGATGCCTGGCCGATGCTCGTGAATGCGCGGCTCACCGCGCGCGAAATCGACACGATCGCCGGCCACGCCGAGCCCCGGCGCGTGTTCTTCACGGTCGGCAATTCTGCGGAAGCGCGCGCCCATGCCGAGCGCTTCGGCGCGACACCCTGCGAACTCCCCGGCGCGGCGGCCGGCGCGCTCGCGGTGAGCCCGGCGCGCGACGCGCGACCCGAACCGGTGACCGGCGATCCCACGCGCGACGTCGCCGGACTCATCTACACCTCCGGCACCACCGGCATGCCGAAAGGCGTGATGCTGAGCCATCGCGCGTGCCTCTACGTCGCATCCAGCCCCGGCGCGCAGCGGCGGCCGACGACCGAGGACTTGGTTTATTGCACGCTGCCGATCGCGCACATCTTCGGCTTCACCTCCACCTGGCTGCGCGGGCTTTACGGCGGCGCGCATGTGATGTTCGTGCCGCGCTTCTCGGCCGAGCATCTCGCCGATGCACTGGAGCGCGGCGTCACGATCTTCCAGGGCGTGCCGCAGATGTATGCGAAGCTGCTCGAATACGCGCGCACGAGCGGTCGCACGTTGAAGGCGCCGGCCTTGCGCATGGCCACGGTCGGAGGCGCGCCGATCGAGCCCGAGCTCAAGGAAGCGGTTGAGCAGGCGCTCGGCCTCCGGCTCGTCAATGGCTGGGGCATGACCGAATTCGCCTCCACCGTCTCGCGCAGCCTGCCGGCGAACACGGGCCGCGATATCTCGGCCGGCCCGGTGCTGCCCGGCATCGAGGTGCGCATCGTCGACGAGAAGGGCAGCGACCGGCCGCCGGGCGAGGCCGGCGAGATCTGGCTGCGCGGCCCCAATTGCATGCTCGGCTATTACAAGAACGAGGCCGCGACGCGCGACGTGCTGACGCCGGACGGCTGGTACAAGACCGGCGATCTCGGCTCGCTCGGCCCCGACGGCGCCCTCGCGATCGTCGACCGCATCCGCGACCTCGTCATCGTCTCGGGCTTCAACGTCTATCCGGCCGAGGTGGAGGCCGAGCTCACCGCGCATCCCGCCGTGACGCTGGCCGCCGTCATCGGCCGCCGCCGCGCCGGCAATGAAGAAGTGATCGCGTTCGTGCAACCCGCGCCCGGCGCGCGCGTGAGCGAAGCCGAACTCGCGCAATTCCTGAAGCCGCGCCTCGCGCCTTATAAGCAGCCCGCGCGCATCGTGGTTCTCGACCAATTGCCGGCCGCGCCGACGGGAAAGATCCTGAAAGCGCGGCTCAAGGCGATGGCCGAAACTCTGTAGGGGGTCGCAAACCCGCCTCCGCGCAACATGCGCTGCTCCAAAATGCACCTTGCTTCGCGCAACGCGGCGCGGATGATGCGCGCCAAGGGACCAGAAAATCGAACTCGGGAGAATCGCCGTGCTCTACGCCCCCGCGCCCAAGGTCGTCGAATTGCGCCAGAAGCTGCTGCGCTTCATGGACGACTGCATCTATCCGAACGAGAAGCGGATGGAGGCGGAGACGAAGACGCATGGCTGGAACCCGCATCCGCTCATGGAAGAGCTGAAAGCCGAGGCGCGGAAGCGCGGCCTCTGGAACATGTTCCTCCCCGAAAGCGACCGCGGCGCCAGGCTCTCCAATCTCGACTACGCGCATCTCTGCGAGATCATGGGCCGCTCGCCGCTGCTGGCGCCGGAGGCGACGAACTGCTCGGCGCCCGATACCGGCAACATGGAGGTGCTCGAGCGCTACGGCACTGAGGCGCACAAGAAGGAATGGCTCGAACCGCTGCTCGAAGGAAAGATCCGCTCCGCCTTCGCGATGACCGAGCCGGCGGTGGCCTCGTCCGACGCCACGAACATCCGCACCGAGATCCGGCGCGACGGCAACGACTACGTCATCAATGGCCACAAATGGTGGATCTCCGGCGCCGGGGACAAGCGCACGAAGATCATGATCGTGATGGGCCGCACCAACCCCGACGCGCCGAAGCACGCGCAGCAGAGCATGATCCTCGTGCCGCGCGACACGCCGGGCGTGAAGATCGTGCGCCCGCTGCCGGTGATGGGCTTCCTGCACGAGCCCGAGGGACACTGGGAGGTGAAGTTCGAGAACGTGCGCGTGCCGGCCTCGAACATCCTGTTGGGCGAAGGCCGCGGCTTCGAGATCGCGCAGGGGCGCCTCGGCCCGGGCCGCATCCATCACTGCATGCGCCTGATCGGCATGGCCGAGCGCTGTCTCGAACTGATGTGCAAGCGCGCGCTCTCGCGCACGGCGTTCGGCTCGACGCTGGCCGAGAAGGGCGTGGTGCGCGACCAGATCGCGAAGTCGCGCATGGAGATCGATCAGGCGCGCTTCCTGACGCTCAACGCCGCCCACATGATGGACACGGTCGGCAACAAGGCCGCGCGCGCCGAGATCGCGATGATCAAGGTCGTGGCGCCGAACATGGCGCTGCACGTCATCGACCGCGCGATGCAAGTGCACGGCGCCGCCGGCCTCACCGAGGATTTCCCGTTCGCCCACATGTGGACCTGGGCCCGCATCCTGCGCCAGGCCGACGGGCCCGACGAAGTGCACACCGAAGCGGTGGCGAAGATCGAGCTCAGCAAGCATATGGCGCCGCGGCCGAAGCACTAACACATTCGCCGTCATCCCGAGCGACCGGCCGAAGGCCGGCGCGATGGATCTCTAGCCGCAAGACCGTGCGTCGGCGGCGAGAGATCCTTCGGCCAAGTGGGCCTCAGGATGGCGATTTGAGGATCGAGGGTACGAAATGACCGACGTGATCAAGACCGCCGACCGCGAGGGCGTGCGGATCATCACCATCGACAATGCGCCGGTGAACGCGATCAGCGCCGCGGTGCGCACGGGCCTCCTCAAGGCGACCGAGGATGCGATTGCCGATCCCAAGGTGAAGGCCATCGTCGTGACCGGCGCGGGGCGTACCTTCGTCGCCGGCGCCGACATTCGCGAATTCGGCAGGTTGCCGGCGCAGGGCGTGCCGACCTTGCGCGACAACATCGCGGCGCTCGAGGCTTCGCCCAAGACGGTCGTGGCCGCGCTCAACGGGGCCGCGGCGGGCGGTGGGCTCGAGATCGCGCTCGGCTGCCACTATCGTGTCGCGCACCCCAAGGCGCCGCTCGGCTTGCCCGAAGTGAATCTCGGCACGATTCCCGGCGCCACCGGAACGCAGCGCCTGCCGCGCGCGGTCGGCGTCGAGGCCGCGCTCGACATGATCGTGGGCGGCACGCTCATTCCCGCCGCGAAATGCCCGCCCGGCCTCGCCGACGAAATCGCGGAGGATTGCGTCGGCAAGGCGGTCGCGATGGCGCTCGCCAAGCCGGTGCGCCGGCTCTCCGCGGACGACAGCAAACTTGCCGCGGCCAAGGCGAAGCCCTCGCTGTTCGACGACTATCGCAAAGGCATGGCGCGGCGCTTCCGCGGCTTCACGGCGCCCTACAAATGCGTCGAGGCCGTCGAGCTCTGCGTGAAGCACCCCTATGCCGTCGCGAGCGAAAAGGAGCGCGAGATCTTCGTCTGGTGCCAGGGCCAGCCCGAGGCGCGCGCGATGCGCCACGTCTTCTTCTCGGAGCGCGAAGTGGCGCGCTCGCCGTGGATTCCGAAAGAGGTGAAGCCGCGCGAGATCAAGAGCGCCGGCGTCATCGGCTGCGGCACGATGGGCGGCGGCATCGCGATGAACTTCGCGAATGCCGGAATTCCCGTCACCGTCGTCGAGAACGACGCGGCGGCGCTGGAACGCGGCCTCGGCATCATCCGCAAGAACTACGCCGGCACGGTCGAAAAAGGGCGCATGAAGCCCGAGGACATGGAAAAGCGCATGGGCCTCATCAAGGGCGCGACGTCCTACGACGCGCTCAAGGACGCCGACATCGTGATCGAGGCCGTGTTCGAGAACCTCGCGCTGAAGCGCGAGATCTTCGGCAAGCTCGACCGGATCGCGAAGCCCGGCGCGGTGCTGGCGACGAACACCTCGACGCTCGATGTCGATGCGATCGCCGAATCCACGAAGCGGCCGGAAAGCGTCGTCGGCACGCATTTCTTCAGCCCTGCGAACGTGATGCGCCTGCTGGAGAACGTGAACGGCAAGAAGACCTCGCCCGAAACCGCGCAGACCGCGATGGAGCTCGGCCGCCGCATCAACAAAGTGGCGGTGCTGGTCGGCGTGTGCGACGGCTTCGTCGGCAACCGCATGCTCTACGCGTATTCGCGCCAGGCCGGCTTCCTCTTGGAGGAGGGCGCCACGCCCGAGCAGGTGGACAAGGCGATCTACGATTTCGGCTTCCCGATGGGGCCGTTCCAGATGAGCGATCTCGCCGGCATCGATGTCGGCTATCTCGTGCGGAAAGAGCGCCGCGAGCATGCGCCGACCAACAAGCGCTACGCCTATACGGTCGCCGACCGGCTCTACGAGATGGGCCGCTACGGCCAAAAGACCGGCCGCGGCTTCTATCTCTACGACGCCGAGCGCAACCGGAAATCCGATCCCGAAGTTGCGGCGCTGGTCGAGCAGGTCTCGAAGGAGAACGGCCGCGCACGCCGCGCGATCGGCGCCGACGAGATCGTCGAGCGCTGCATGTACGCGCTCGTGAATGAGGGCGCCAAGATCCTCGAGGAAGGCATCGCCGCGCGCCCGCTCGACATCGACATGATCTGGATCTTCGGCTACGGCTTCCCGCGCTATCGCGGCGGCCCGATGCACTGGGCCGACGAGATCGGCCCGGCGAATCTGCTCGAGCGCCTTGAGCACTACTATCAAAATGCCGACCGCGACTGGCTCGAACCCGCACCGCTGCTGCGGCGGCTGGTGAAAGAGGGGAAGAAGTTCCGCGAGTGGGGGGCATCCTGATCGTGCGAAACCGTCGAGAGATGCTTCGCTGCGCTCATCATGACGAAACTCTTTCGTTCCTTCGCGTCATCCTGAGCGACCGGCCCATGGCCGGCGCGAGGGATCTCTCGGCAGCATAGAATCGGCGTCGACATGCGCATCACCGCCATCCGCGACGTGGTCGCGCCGATCCGGTCGGCGATCCGCAACGCCTATATCGATTTCAGCCAGATGACGGCCAGCGTCGTCGGCATCGCGACCGATCGCAAGGTCGACGGCAAGCCGCTCGTGGGCTTCGGCTTCAATTCGAACGGGCGCTACGCGGCGCAGGGGCTGATACGCGAGCGGTTCATCCCGCGCCTGCTCGCGGCGCCGACCGAATCGCTGCTCGACGAGAAAGGCCTCATCGACCCGGCCAAATGCTGGGCCGCGATGATGGCCAACGAGAAGCCGGGCGGGCACGGCGAGCGCTCGGTCGCGGTCGGCGTGCTCGACATGGC
>CAYZSG010000188.1:0-10722 GCA_964481045.1 uncultured Candidatus Odyssella sp.
TGGATCACGCCCGAGAAGGTGCTCGACGCCGCCAAGTGGATCAAGGACGGCAAGACCTACAAGATCGGCCGTACCTACGAGGCGGGCATGCCGATGTTCGGCGCTCGCGTCTTCGCGCTGCGCATTCCCGGCTCGCCGACCGGCGGCCCGTTCGGCTCCAACAAGCTCGTCTATCACGACGAGTTCCTGGCCACCGAGATCGGCCAGGCCGGCACGCAGTTCGACGGGCTCGGCCATATCGGTATCGCGCTCGGCGGCGACGGCGACAAGGCGCAGATGCGCTACTACAACGGCTTCACCGGGCTCGAGATCGGCGACGCTTACGGCCTGAAGAAGCTCGGCGCCGAGAAGCTGAAGCCGATCTTCACGCGCGCCCACCTCGTCGACGTGATGGGCCTGCGCGGCGCGATGTGGGACGCTGGCCAGGAGATCAAGGTCGCCGACGTGCGCGCGGCGCTCGCCAAGCAGAACATGAAAGAAGACGACATCAAGCAGGGCGACGCCGTGTTCTTCAACACCGGCTGGAGCTCGCTGTGGATGAAGAACAACGACCGCTACAACAACGGCGAGCCGGGCATCGGCCTGGAAGTCGCGAAGTGGGTGGTCGACAAGGCGCTTTGCATGGTGGGCGCCGACACCTGGGGCACGGAATGCGTCCCCAACCCCGACAAGTCCCTCGCCTTCCCGGTGCACGCCGAGCTGATCACCAAGAACGGCATCGTGAACCACGAGAACCTCAACTTCGAGGAGCTCGTGCGCGACCGGAAATATCAGTTCGTCTACATCTTCTGCCCGTCGCCGATCAAAGGCGCCACCGGCTCGCATGGCTGCCCGATCGCGGTGACCTGATCGTGGTTGCCGTCCCGACCGAGACATCCCGGCGCGTCCGAAGCGGCGCGCCGGGTTCGAGTCGCGCCGCAGATGTTACCCGCCGCGCGGTAGCGGGCCCCTGCCGGCTCGTGGCAGACTCGCACGCATGGATGGAGCGCCCAACCTTCCCGACGTGAACCGCGATTATGACGGGGCCTTGGCCTCGTTCACCGCGTGGTACATCCACGAGGCGCCGCGCATCCGCTCGTCGCGCCAGCTCGTGAGCGAAACCTGCGCGCGCTTCGTCGCGCACGGCGTACCGCTGACGCGCTTCACGGCGCTGCTGCTGATGCTCCACCCCGACTATTTCGGCGTCGCCCAACGCTGGCATCGAACCGGCGGCGAGGTGAAGACCACGCGCGGCAGCTATCAGATCTGGAACCGCCCGGTGTTCCAGCAGAGCCCATACGGCGAAATCGCGCGCGGCGCCGCCGCGCTGCGCCGCCATCTTTCGGGTCCGCATGCGTGGATCGATTTCGACGTGCTGAAAGAATACGTCGACGAAGGCTGCACCGACTACGTGATGATGCATCTGCCGTTCAGCGACGAAGGCCGCCACGCCGTCGCGTTCGCCACCGACCGGCCCGGCGGCTTCACCGGGGCCGAGCTTCGCTTCGTCGACGCGATGCTGCCGCACATGGCGCGGCAGAGCGAACTGCTCACGCTGCGCTATCTCACCACCACGCTGCTCGATACCTATGTCGGCCGCAACGCCGGCGAGCGCGTGCTGACCGGCCAGATCCGCCGGGGCAGCGGCGAGACGATCCGCGCCGTCATCTGGCTCTCCGATCTGCGCGGCTTCACGACGCTCTCGGACCGCCTGCCGCGCGACGCGCTGATCGCGCTGTTGAACGGCTATTTCGATTGCGTGGGAACCGCGATCGGCACGGCCGGCGGGGAGATCCTGAAATTCATCGGCGACGCCGTGCTGGCGATCTTCCCGCTCGGCGCGCGCTACGATCTCGCCGTCACCGCGCGCGCGGCGCTCGGCGCCGCCGAGAAAGCCCGCGCCGGCCTCGCGGAGCTGCGCAAATTGCCGGGCGGCGAAACGATCGATTTCGGCGTGGCGCTGCATGTCGGCGACGTCATGTACGGCAACATCGGCACCGCGCAGCGGCTCGATTTCACGGTGATCGGCCCGGCCGTGAACATGACCGCGCGGCTCGAATCGCTCGCCGCGTCGCTCGGCGAGCCGATCCTCGTTTCGGCGGAGATCGCATCGGCCATCGGCGAGCCGGGCCTCGAGAGCCTCGGCCGGCATGCGCTCAAGGGCATGTCCGCGCCCGTGGAGGCGTTCCGCCCGGCGCCTTCTCCAATCCCGTCATCCTGAGCGCAGCGAAGGATCTCTGCGAGACGGGTTCACATCGGCCGCGTCGTACCACGCGCGAAGAGATCCTTCGCTTCGCTCAGGATGACGGCGACGGTAGGGATGACGCTCCGACATTGGGCGAAACGTCTCCGCACACCAGATCGAGCACGCGCAGCTCCGGAAACCCGTATTCCTTCAGCCGCGGGCGCATCGTGTCGGCATCGGGCAGCGGCGCGGTGAAGATCGCGAGATTGGCGGGAAGCTGCATCGTCCGCGGCGGATCGGGCGGAAGCGCCGAGAGGAACGCCGCCACGCGCCGCGCGACGGCGCCGGCCGGATCGAGCCAGGTGATGCCCGGCGGCGACACGGCCTGAAGCTCCGCCAGCAGGAACCCGTAATGCGTGCAGCCGAGCACGATCGTGTCGAGCGCCTCGCCGCCGGGCGCCTTCGTCAACACCTCGACCTCCTCGCGCAGCGCGTTCATGTCCACGGAAAGGCCGCGGAAGCGCCGCTCGGCCAAGGGTGCGAGCCGCTGCGATCCGTGCGTCAGCACCGTGCATCCCTGCGCGAACTGCTCGATCAGTTCGCGCAGGTATTCGCGCCGAACGGTGGCCGGCGTCGCGAGCAGGCCGAACGTCTTCGTCTTGCTGACTTTGGACGCCCATTTGATCGCCGGCACGCAGCCGATGAACGGCACGGGAAAGCGCTCGCGCAGCGGCGCCAGCGCCACCGTCGTCGCCGTGTTGCAGGCGACGACGACGGCCGAGGGCGCGATCATCCGGTCCAGGGCGGCCACGATGCGCGCGCAGCGTTCGACGACCGTGGCGTCCGGCAGATTGCCGTAGGGGAAGCCGCCATTGTCGGCGACATAGACGATGTCGGCCTCGGAGAGCCGCGCGCGGATCTCGCGCACGACGCCAAGGCCGCCGATGCCCGAATCGATCACCGCGAGCTGCCGGCGCCGCGACTGCGCGCGCTCGCGTTCGATGATCCGGCGGGTGATGCTGTCGTTCAAGGCCGCGCTCCTTGCCCGATGCTACCACAAACGCGGCCGCGGCAAGCACCCGGCGGTGCCCCCGTTACGCCACGGAAACATTGAAATCCCGTTGCGGTGCGCCATGTTTGCGGCTCGAGGAGAAAGCCCATGGCCATCGTCAACAAAGCCCCCGTCACGACCCCGTTCGTTCCCGCCGCCGCGAGCGGCGATGTCCGCGTGCCCGCGATGATCGTGAAGGGCCGCGCGGCCAGCGACGGCGCCGGCGTGAAGCTCTATCGCGTGATCGGCGGGCCATCGCTGCCCGACCTCGACCCGTTCCTGATGCTCGACGAGTTCCGCTCCGACAAGGGCGCGGATTACATCGCCGGTTTCCCGGATCATCCGCATCGCGGCTTCGAGACCGTCACCTACATGCTCGCCGGCCGCATGCGTCACGGGGACAACCAGGGCAACACCGGCCTGCTGCGCCCCGGCTCGGTGCAGTGGATGACCGCCGGGCGCGGCATCGTGCACTCGGAGATGCCCGAGCAGGAAGACGGCCTCATGTGGGGCTTCCAGCTCTGGGTGAACCTGCCGGCCAAGGACAAGATGACGACGCCGCGCTACCAGGACATCGAGCCCGAGGCGATCCCGAGCGTGCAGGCGCCGGGCGGCGCGACCGTGCGCGTGATCGCCGGCGAGGTCGCCGGCAAGCGCGGACCGGTTTCGGCCGTGGCCACCGAGCCCACCTATCTCGACGTGGCGGTGCCCGCCGGCGCGCGCTTCGAGCACGCCCTGCCCGAGGCGCATGCCGGTTTCGTCTACGTGTTCGACGGCACGCTCGCCGTCGGCGGCGAGACTGTACGCCGCGGCGAGCTGGCGGTGCTCGGCGCGGGCAAGCGCGTCGTGTTGTCCGGCGACGGCGAATCCGGCCGCGCGATCCTCGTCGCCGGCCGCCCGCTCAACGAGCCGATCGCCAAATACGGCCCGTTCGTGATGAACACTGAGATGGAGATCGTGCAGGCGATCCGCGACTATCAGGCGGGAAAGTTCTAGCCTTCCCGCCTGTGACGGCACCATGAGGAGGGCGGCCTTGAAGCCCGGTCAAACCGTTCGGGCCGCCGCCAAAGCTGGTCCAGCGATATTCCTGGCACTGACGCTCTGCGGCAGCGCAACCGCCGAGACGAGCGGGCGTCTCGGCGGACACCTGACCGCCGACAGCCGATTGCGCGATCTCTTGCGTCATCCGGCATTCGGGCAGTTCGGCCGATTGTTGCTGCCGTGGGACGGCCGCGCCTATGATGAGGACATGCGGCTGAGCGATATCGGCTCGCTGCTGCCGTATCACACGCACGTCTCGCCCAAAATCGTCGTCGACGCGCTCAATCGCATGATCGACGACACGAGCGGCGGGAAGGCCGTTTTCTACGATATCTACGCCGAGGGGCAGAAGCGCGAAGATCCCGCGAAGGTCAATACCGGGTTGTTCTACTTCCGCGGAAAGCCCGGCGCTCCCTTCGCCATCATTGCGCCCGGCGGCGGCTTCGCCTACGTCGGCTCCGTGCATGAGGGTTTCCCGTATGCCGCGGAGATCAGCAAGCAGGGCTACAACGCGTTCGTTCTGAAATACCGGGCCGGACTTGGCCAAACGGCCGCCACGCAGGATCTCGCCGCGGCCATCACCTATGTGTTCCGCAATGCGGAAACTCTCGGCGTCAGCACCCGCGCCTACTCCCTCTGGGGCAGCTCCGCCGGCGCGCGGATGGTTGCCGACATCGGAACATACGGCGTCGCAGCCTTTGCCGGCGACAACCGCCCGCGGCCTTCGGCCATCGTCATGGCCTACACGGCTCATTCCGATCATTCGCCGGCAGACCCGCCGACATTTGCCGTCGTCGGCGAGAATGACGGCATCGCCCCGCCAGCCACGATGGAACGGCGCGTCGAGGCGCTTCGTCGCGCCGGTGTCGAAGTGGCGTTTCGCAAATACGAAAATCTCGGGCACGGGTTCGGGCTCGGCAGCGGAACGAGTGCCGACGGGTGGATCATCGACGCAACGCGTTTCTGGGAACATCAGGTGCGCAAAGCGCGCTGACACCGGGGCGCACGCCCAGGGGCGGGCATGAAACCCGCCCCTACGATTTGCTTGGACCCCGTGCTTTACTCTCGCAAACGAAATCGCGGGAGGAAACACATGCCCACGCTCGCCGGCTTCGGCTCTTTGCGGACGATCAAGAAGGAGAAGATCGGCCCCAAGATCACGCGCAAGCTCGTCTCGGGCGAGCGCGGCATGATCGTGTGGTGGAGCGTCAAGAAGGGCGGCCACGCCGCCGCGCACAAGCACCCGCACGAGCAGATCTTCTGGATCCTCAAGGGCAAGATGAAATTCCGTCTCGGCAACAAGACGAAGCTCTGCAAGGCCGGCGACATCGCCGTGATCCCCGGCGGCGTCGAGCACGAAGCCTGGTGGCCCGAGGATTGCGAGGTGATCGACGTGTTCACCCCGCCGCGCGAGGATTTCCTCGCTGGCGGCCCGCCGGCGTATATGCGGGACTGACGGGGTTGCCGGAAGCCGCAAGAGGGGAACGGCCAATGACAAAGACACAAGCCGCCGGCGAACTTCGATTCGAGCCGCCGGGACCGGGATCGTGGGACCGCGACACCGTGCATTTTCCGCGCCCGATGACGCGCTACTGGGCCGAAATGCACCCTGAACCCTGCCGGCGCGGCACGCGCGAGTTCACGCAGGGCTACGGCATCCTGCTCGACTGCCTCGAATACCGGTACGTCAACGGCATCGCCTACAAATCGGCGCGGCCGGTCGATCCGGCGGATGTCCCGGAGCGATTCAAGCGCGCAGACGAAGTATTTCGCATCAAATTTTGGCGCGACCAGCTCCGCGAGTGGGATGAAAGCGTCAAACCGTCTTCGATCAAGGCGCACAAAGCGCTGCAATCCGTCGATCCGGACACGCTCGCCGACGCAGACCTCGCCGCGCATCTCAAGCGCTGCCGCGATCATCATGCGGCGATGATTTTCCAGCACATGCGCTTCACGGCCGCGGCGATCGTGCCCACCGGCGATTTCCTCGCCCATGTGGGCGATTGGTCGGGCGCCTCGCCGGCCGACCTGCTCGGCCTCTTGCGCGGAACCTCGCCGGTATCGGCGGGCGCGTCGTCCGAGCTCGACAGGCTGATCGGTGCCATCAGGAGAGATGCCGGCGCGCGCAGGCTGCTCGAGTCCAAAGACGCGCCGCCGAACGTCGTCGCCGCACTGCGCGCACTTCCGGGCGATACCGGCGCCGCTATCACCGCCTATCTCGATCTCGTCGGCCACCGCCTTCTCGACGGTTTCGATATTTCGTCGCCGGTCGCGCTCGAATTGCCGGATGCGCTGCTTCGCGCCATCCGCGCGGCGGTTTCGGGGCGCGAAAGCGTTGCCTCCGACATCGAGGACCGCATCGCCGGCATCCGCAAGCGAATCCCCGAACGGCACCGGGCCGCGTTCGACGAACTGCTCGGGGAAGCGCGCCTTACCTACCGCATCCGCGACGAACGCGGCGTTTTCAGCGACATTTGGGCTTCCGGCCTCATGCGCCGCGCCGCGCTCGCCGGCGGACGCCGCGCCAATGCCAACGGCCGCGTGCGCGATCCGTTTCATTTCATCGAGGCCGGCATCAACGAAATGTGTGCGCTCGTAACAGGCGGCAGCGGTCCCTCCGCGGACGAACTCGAGACGCGGTACGGCTACCGCACCTCGTCCACGCCCAATGTTGCGCCGCCGCTCTTGGGACCGCCCGCGCCCCCGCCGCCCGATCTATCCGGCCTGCCGCCGGCCGCCGCGCGCATGATGCGCGCCGTCGGCATCACCCTTGGCGCCATCTTCGGAAGCTCGGAAGCGCCGCAGGAGAGCCGGAAGCTGCGCGGACTCGCCGCGAGCCGCGGAATTTACGAAGGAACTGCCCGCCGCATCTCCAGTCCCTCGGAGTTCGACCGCATCGTCAAAGGCGACGTGCTCGTCACCGAATCGACCAGCGAGGCCTTCAACATATTGCTGCCGCTGCTGGGGGCAATCGTGACCGACAGCGGCGGCCTGCTCTCGCATTCGGCCATCGTCGCGCGCGAATACGGCATTCCCGGCGTGGTCGGCACGCGCGAGGCGACGAAACACATCGCCGATGGCGCCAGAGTGCGCGTCGACGGCAATGCCGGCGAGGTGAAGGTGCTCGGGTGAGGCAGGTCGTTCCGCTCGAGAAGGCGCTGGATCCCGCGCTGTACGGATCGAAAGCGGTCGGCCTTGGCCAAGCCATACGCGACGGGCTTCCTGTCCCTCCCGGCTTCGCACTCTCGGGCTCGATCGTCGAGGCCGTCGCGGCGGCCGAGCAGCGCGCGCTCAAGAACGTCGTCAAGGCCGTCAAGGCGCTGACAGGGCCGCTCGCGGTCCGTTCGTCGGCGGCCGACGAAGACGGCAAGGCGGCGAGCTTTGCCGGACAGCACCTCACGCTGCTGAACGTCCCATCGGTGGACGCGCTCGGGCCGGCGCTCAGCGAAATCTGGTGGTCCGCAAATTCCGATTCGGCGATCACCTATCGCCAGCGCGTCGGCCTGTTCACGCGGCCGAGCGTCGGCGTCGTGGTGCAATCGCTGCTCGATCCCGAAGCGGCGGGCGTGATGTTCACGCGCAACCCGGTGACCGGCGACGACGAGCGCGTCATCGAGGCAAGCTGGGGGCTTGGCGAAGCCGTCGTCGCGGGGCTCGTGATCCCAGACCACTATCGCGTCGACCGCGCCGGCCGGGTGCTGGAGCGCAAGCCCGGCCTGAAATCGATCGCCGTGCGCACCAAACCGGATGGCGGCACGGTGCAGGAAGAGATCGCGCCCGATCGCGCCGAACAGCTCTGCCTCGACGACCACGCGCTGTCCGAGCTCAACCGGCTCGCCGGACGTTGCGAAACAGTCTATGGACCGGACCGCGACATCGAATGGGCCATGGCCGCCGGCAAGCTCTATCTGCTGCAGTGCCGCGCCGTCACGCGGGCCGGAGCCTGAGGCGGGACCAGGGTCACATGAGAGGCGTTCCCATCGAAGCGCTGCGGCGCGTCCCGCTCTTCTCGGACCTGAACAAGCGCGAGCTTCAGGACGTGGCGCGCCTGTTCAAGGAGCGCCGGTTTCCCTCCGGCGAGACCGTCATCAAGGAGGGTTCGGGCGGCGCCGCGTTCTTCGTCATCGACAGCGGCGAGGCCAAGGTTTCCGTGGGCGGCAAAGAGCGCTCGACGCTGGGTCCGGGCGATTTTTTCGGCGAAATCGCGCTGATCGACCAGGGCACGCGCATGGCGACCATCGTCGCTTCCACCGAACTTGCATGCTATGGCGTCACGTACTGGGATTTCCGCCCGCTGGTCGAGAAAAACGGGGTCATCGGCTGGAAGCTGCTCGAGCGCATGGCGAAAATGCTGCGCGAGACCCGCGACGGCGCGGGCGCGACGCCTGCGTTGACAGGAAAGAAGTGATCGCTTCATCACCCGACGCGAACGGTTACATTTGCGAAGCGGTACGCCGACATAAGGCGGGATTAGAAAAGCGACGACAGATCACACATGTCTGAGAATCATATTCTGGTTGTTCGCGGCTTTGACGTCTTCACGCGTGCCGCCGCACCGATGGTTCGCAACGCCCTGCAGGCGCATTGCGGCCCTGATTGGTGGGCAACCGGCGTGTTGAAAGTGTTGCGCGACCATCAGAAGCGCGGCTTGCCGTCGAAAGGAAACGACCAGGAGCTTGCTCGTTCTCTTGATGCCGCACGGCTCTTGATCCTCATCGATCAGCATTGGAATTTGGTTTTCAAGGAAACGCTTGGTTTCGATGCGAGAAATTGGATCAAGGAGGCGATTAGCGGCCGCAATAAGACCGCCCACCGTGGTGCATTTGACTTTGCCGGCGACGACAGTTGGCGGATGCTAGATACGCTACGGCTAATACTGGGACGATTCGATCAAACTGCATCGCAGCAAGTGACGTCTTTGCGAGATTCCTGCGATCGCGAAGGCCACAGCGCCGTCAATAAGGACCCATCACCTCACCGGGCCGCGGCGCTTCGGAAATCGGGAATTGACGCGGAAGACTCGCCAATACTTCGTCTGACAGGTGATGTATGGGCAAGACTTCGGGCGGAACTCGAGCCCGGCCGGCGGATTCGAAACTGGACCAAGGCAAAGGGCTATTTTGGGGAAGACTTTAGCATTACCCGGGTGTCGTCTGCCTCGATCCAGGTAGAGGCGCCAAGCGCGAAGTCGCTACAGACTATCCCCGCCAAAGACTTCCTTGCGGTGAATGCAGTATGGGATGACTACGTCAGCGGTAGGTTCGCGCGAGCCCGCTTTATGGCCATCACTCGATATTCAAAGTACGTCATTAGCATACTTCACCATCTCTATACGGGACCCAAGTGATCATGACGCTCGACCGCATCCACATCATCGGCGGCGGGCTCGCGGGGGCGGAGGCGGCGTGGCAGATCGCGCGCGCGGGCCTGCGCTGCGTGCTGCACGAGATGCGGCCGGTGCGGATGACCGAAGCGCACAAGACGCAGGGGATCGCCGAGCTCGTGTGCTCGAATTCGTTCCGCTCCGACGATGCCGAGCACAACGCGGTGGGGCTGCTGCACGAGGAGATGCGGCGCTGCGGTTCGCTGATCCTCGCCGCCGCGGACCGGCACAAGGTGCCGGCCGGCGCCGCGCTCGCCGTCGATCGCGACGGGTTTTCGCAGGCCGTCGAAGCCGCGCTCGTCGCAGAACCGCTCATCGAAATCAGGCGCGAAGAGATCGCGGGCCTCCCGCCCCCCGAGTGGCGCTCGGTCATCGTCGCGACCGGCCCCCTCACCTCGCCGGCGCTCGGCGAGGCGATCCTGAAGCTCACCGGCGAGGATTCGCTCGCGTTCTTCGACGCGATCGCGCCGATCGTGCACAAGGACTCGATCGACTTCTCGAAGGCCTGGTTCCAGTCGCGCTACGACAAGCCCGGGCCCGGCGGCACGGGCCAGGACTACATCAACTGCGCGATGGAGCGCGCCGAATACGACGCGTTCATCGCCGCGCTGCTCGCCGGCGAGAAGACCGAATTCAAGGAGTGGGAGAAGAGCACGCCCTATTTCGAAGGCTGCCTGCCGATCGAGGTGATGGCCTCGCGCGGCCACGACACACTGCGCTACGGGCCGATGAAGCCGGTGGGCCTCACCGACCCCAGCACGGGCCGCCGCCCCTGGGCCGTGGTCCAGCTCCGCCAGGACAACGCGCTCGGCACGCTCTACAACATGGTCGGCTTCCAGACCAAGCTGAAGCACGGCGAGCAGGGCCGCATCTTCCGTACCATTCCGGGGCTGGAAAATGCTTCCTTCGCCCGGTTGGGCGGATTGCACCGGAACACCTTCATCAACAGCCCCCGCCTGCTCGACGGCCCGCTGCGGCTCAAGGCCCAGCCGCGGCTGCGCTTCGCCGGCCAGATCACCGGCGTCGAGGGCTATGTCGAGAGCGCCGCCGTCGGTCTCCTCGCCGGCCGCTTCGTCGCCGCCG
>CAYZSG010000189.1:0-10500 GCA_964481045.1 uncultured Candidatus Odyssella sp.
CTGCTCGCGCGCGTGCATCTGGAAGGGCTCGAGGAGCGGCGGCCCGACGCGCTTTCGGGCGGGCAGCGCCAGCGCGTGGCGCTCGCGCGAGCGCTGGCGCGGGAGCCGGCCGTGCTGCTGCTCGACGAGCCGTTCGCCGCGGTCGATCAGGTGACGCGGCGCAAGCTCCAGCGCGAACTGGCGCTGCTGCGGCGCGAGATCGCGGCGCCGACGATATTGGTGACGCACGATCTCTCCGAAGCCGCGGCGCTGGCCGACCGCATGAGCGTGCTGCATCACGGCAAGACCTTGCAGCACGGCACGCCCGACGAAATCGCGAACCGCCCGGCCACGCCGCTGGTGGCGCGGCTCATGGATCAGCCGAACGTGTTCGCGGGCACGGTCGCCGCGCGCGCGGCGGGCCTGCTCTCGCTGCGCTGGGGCGAACTCGTGCTGGAGGCGCGCGATGTCGGGCGCTTTGCGCCGGGCGCCGCCGTGGCGTGGATGATTCCGGCGGCGGCAATCGTGCTGCACCGGCGCGAGCGCCCCTCGCGGGGCGAGCGCGAAAATCCCGTGTCGGGCACGATCGACGAAGTGCTGTTCCTCGGCGACACGGCGCTGCTCACGCTGCGCGCGGGCCCCGGCGCCGAGGCGCCGGCGCTCACCTTCTCGGTGAGCGCGCACACGGCTCGGCGCAACGCGCTCGCGCCCGGCGCCGAGGCCACCGTTTCGCTGCTCGCCGACGCGATCCACCTGATGCCGCCGGGCGAGTGAGTGTGCCGCGCCTTCTATCCGACTCGTCATCCCGACCGGAGCACGGCGCCCTTTGCGCCGTGCGGAGTGAAGGGATGATGGTACTGTTTGGCGGAAAGAAGCTCACCCGATCGACAGCGTCGCCTCGACCGGGATCGGGCGGCTGACGTTGAAGTAGTTGGGCGAGGTCTGCAGCACGGTGCGGTGGATCTCGCGGAACTGCTCGGCCGTGCCGTTGCCCTTGATGCGCACCTTCACCTGGAGCGCCTCGTAGCCGGGCTTCACGGTCTCGTCGATGCCGAGGAAGCCGCGCAGGTCGAGCTCGCCCGCGGTCTCGAGCTCGAGCTGCTCGAGCGCGATGCCGCGCACCGCGCAGCCGGCGACGTAGCCCACCATCATGCAGGCGTTGAGCGCCGACATCAGCAGCTCCTGCGGATTGGCCGCGGTGTTCTCGCCGCAGAGCTCCACCGGCTCGTCGCTCGCCACCTTGAAGCTGCGCGCGATCATCGCGCCGCCGAGCGTGTAGGACGTGACGGTGTGCTCGCTCTTCGTCTGGCCCTTCCAGGCCGATTTCACGTTGAACGCGACGATGCCCTTCTTCGGCTCGGCCGCGACGGCGTCGATCGTGTCCATCAGGTAGTTCACGTCGATGCCGTTGACGCGCTTCGTCTTGGGGGAGACGACGTTCATGGGGACTCTCCTTGCATGGGGCCCGTCGATGTGCCTCTCCGTCCGCCGCGCCGTGACAGGAGGCCGGCGCGGCGGACGGGTCGCTCGGGCAGAGCCCGAGCTTGGGGCCGAAGCGCGCCTCGGCGCGCTTCGGCGGAAGGCCCGCTTTCGCGGGCCGACCGTCAGCAGAAGGCCGGGGCAATGCCTTCCACCTGCTTGCGGCCGGCGGGCGAGATCTCGCCCAGCGTCGCAAGGAAGTTCGCGTGCGTCATGCCGGAGCCGAGATAGGTCCAGCGGTTGGCCTGGCGCTGCACCTCGAACGCCTCGCGCGCCTGGCTTTCCGAGAGCGTGCGGCCGGTGACGCGGGCGAGCGCTTCGAGATCGAACCTGGTCTGCGCCTCGAGGCCGCCGTCGATCAGCATGCCGATCTTGAGATAGTCGCCGACGCCCTGCTCGATCTCGGCCGGCGAGCACTTGGCCGCGATCGACTCGACCAGCAGCGTGTCGAGCTTCGCGTGCTGCGACTCTTCCATCCAGTGATGCTTCAGGAGGCTCTTGAACTGCGGATCGAGCTCCTGCGCGTCCTTGATGCTGTCGAGGTAGTGGCGCTGCGTCATCCACTCGATGTGCAGGATCGCGAGCGCCACGCCGAGCGGGCTGTGCGCGAGCACGGCCTTGGCGATCGCCTCGGGCGGGCCGATCACGTCGCAATGGCGGCCGAAGTCGCGCTCGAACTCGGCGCGGAACACCTTGAACAGGTGGATGTGCTTGGCCTCCTCGCTCGCGAAGTTGAGGAGGGCCCGCGTCTCGTGGTCGTCCTTCCGGAGCTGCGGGCGCGTCTGGTCGAGCAGGAATGGCAGGATGAACTCCTCGACCAGGCCGAAGATGCTGAGATAGGCGTGGCCGCGGATCTGGTTGAGCGTGCGCTGCTCGGCGGGCGAGAGGAAGCCGAGCGCCTGCGTGCGCGCCAGCGCTTCGGGCATGAACGGCTTCGCGAAATCGAGCGACTTCGAGCCGCCGATGATGTCTTCGATGCGCCACGTGATCTTCTCCGACGTGGCGAGCGTGTCCTGGTAGGTGTAGCCGTGGGCCATGGGGTCCTCCGTGGGGTCCGGGCGGCGGGTGTGTGGCAGTCCGGCGTGGTAGCTGGCGTGTGATCCGGCGTGGAAAAAGTGCCGGTTCAAATATCGAAGCGGATGGCCGCGGCGCGGATACTTCGCGGTGACGCGCGCGCGTGTGCGGATCGTGGCGCGAATGCGGCGCGGGCACGGCGCAATCGGACATGCGGCGTAAACGACGCCCGCCGGGCGCCACAGGTTGCGGCGCTGCGCGCGAAAGGCGATACTTCCGCTTACGGGCGGCGGCCTCTTTTGTGCGGCACTTGCGTTTCCACGATGCTGCGATACGCGCCGATATCTTTTGCCAATCGAATGGGTGAGGAATGACGGCGCCGGAACCGCTGCGCCTCAGCCTGTTGGGCGAGATCGAGCTTGCGCGCGGCGGCAAGCCGCTGGCGCTGCCCGCTTCCAAGAAAACCCGCGCGCTGCTCGCCTACCTGGCCGTGACCGGCAAGCCGCACCGGCGCGATCGCCTTTGCACACTGTTCTGGGACCTGCCCGACGACCCGCGCGGCGCGCTGCGCTGGAGCCTTTCGAAGCTGCGCGGCCTGGTGGACGAACCCGAGCGGCCGCGGATCGCCGGCAGCCGCGACACGGTGGCGTTTGATGCCGGGGGCGTCGAGATCGACATGGTCGCGGCGCGGCGTCAGGCCGAGGGAAACGGCGCGGCGCCGCTGGACGCGCTGAAGCACGCGGCCGCGCTGTTCCGCGGCGAGTTCCTCGAAGGCCTCGATCTCGCGTCCTGTCCGGAATTCGAAGCGTGGCGGGCCGCCGAGCGCGAGGAGGCCCGCGCGCTGCACCGGCGCGTGCTGAACGCGCTCGTCGAGCGGCTCGCCGCCGCGCCGGCCGAAGCGCTGCCTTATGCGCGAACGCTCGTCGGCATCGACCCCTACGCGCCCGTCGCGCACGAATCGCTGCTGAAGCTGCTGGTGGCGGCCGGACGCCAGCGCGAGGCCGAGGAGCAGTTCGCCGTCTCCACGCGCATCCTCGCGGAGGCGAGCGCGCGTTCGGCCGGCGCGCTCGCGGAATTCTGGCGCGCGCCCGACCGCGCGCGCGGCGAGGCGCCGCCGCCGCCCGCCGAGGTCTTCGTGTCGCCGGCCGAACCCGAACGGCGGCGCGCGGCGCTCGGCCGCGCGCAGACGATCCGCTTCTGCACCGCCTCGGACGGCGCGCGCATCGCCTACGCCACGGTGGGCCAGGGCCTGCCGCTGGTGAAGACCGCGAACTGGCTCAACCATCTCGAATTCGATTGGCGGAGCCCGGTGTGGCAGCACTGGATGGAGGAGCTTTCGCGCGACCGCATGCTGGTGCGCTACGACGAGCGCGGCAACGGGCTTTCGGACTGGGACGTTCGCGACATCTCGTTCGACGCGTTCCTGCGCGATCTCGAAACCGTCGTGGACGCGGCCGGGCTCGAGCGCTTCGCGCTGTTCGGAATCTCGCAAGGCGTGGGCGTTTCGATCGCCTATGCGGTGAAGCATCCCGAGCGCGTCTCGCGCCTGATCCTGCACGCCGGCTACTTGCAGGGCTGGCGCACGCGCGGAACGCCCGAGGAAGTCGAGCGGCGCGAGGCGATGTCGCGCCTGATCCTGACCGGCTGGGGCCAGGACAACCCGGCCTTCCGGCAGATCTTCACGACCTTCTACATCCCCGAGGGCACGCAAGAGCAGATGCAGTGGTTCAACGAATTGCTGCGCGTCTCCACCTCGCCGGCCAACGCGCTGCGCCTCGTCGACGCGTTCTCGCGCATTGACGTGACGGCGCTGGCGCCGCTCGTGCGCGTGCCGACCCTGGTGATGCACTGCCGCCACGACGCCGCGATTCCGTTCGACCAGAGCCGCGCGATCGCCTCGTTGATTCCGGGCGCGCGCTTCGTGCTGCTCGAGGGGCGCAATCACATCATTCTCCAGCACGAGCCGGCCTGGCCGCGCTTCGCCGCCGAATTGCGCGCGTTCCTGGCCGAGGACGGCGGCGGTCCGGCCGCGTAGCGCCACGGCCGAACTTCCCGCCCAAGGTTTCATTTGAAGCGGCACCGGCCCCGGGCAATACTCGCGCCCCCGGCCCGGCCGTGCCGCCTTCCCGGCGCAACCGCGCGGACGGAGCAGTATCGAGGAGCGCAGCAATGAGTTCGTTCTATCGCCAGACGCCGCTGATCGGCATCCTCGCGGTCATCTACCTGATCCTGGCGGCGGTGCTCGATACGGCGCTCGGCCGGACGATCTTCAATCTGACGCTGCCCTCGGGCCGGGTCTGGACGTTCACGGTGAGCGACTTGTTCCTCGTGCTCGGCCTGTTCCTGCTCTATCTCGAGATCCTGAAATCGACCCGCACCGGGCGCGGCCAGATCGTCGAGCACATCGTCTCGATGGCGGTGTTCGTCGGTTGCCTGCTGCTGTTCCTGCTGGTCGCGCAGACCGGCACCACGACATTCCTGCTGATCACCGTGATGTCGGCCGTCGACGTGATCGCCGGCTTCACCGTCTCCATCGTCTCCGCCCGCCGCGACATGGAGATCGAGCGCATCGCGCAGTAACGGGCGGCGGCGTTCGAGAACCCCAAAGGGGTTCCGTCCCAGAGCCCAGGGTTGCGGCGCAGCCGCTACCCTGGGACACAGGCAACAAGAACGAACCAACCCCGAAGGGGTTGAAATCGTTTCGCCGAGAAACCCAGGGTAGCGCCTTCGGCGCAACCCTGGGCTTTGGGCCGGAACCGCTTCGCGGTTCTGCTCTACGCTCTTCCGCGCTACTTCATCTTCACGAAGCGCAGCGGGAAGAAATTGTCGGCGTTCTGCACGAGCTCGACGCTGTCCTTCGCCGCCCAGACGATGACCTGCTGGTGGATCGGGATCACGGCCACCTCGTCGCGCACCATCTGGAGCGCCTGGCGCAGCATCCCGTCGCGCGCTTTCGCATCCAGCTCGACGCCGGCCTTCATGACCAGTTCGTCGAACTTCGGATTGGCGTAGCCGCCGACATTGAACACGCCGCGCTGCAGCTCCTTGTTGCGCGAGGCGGTGAGGTTGAACAGCGCGTCGTGCGCGTCGTAGGTGGCCGGCAGCCAGCCCGCGAGGATCAGGCTCGTCTCGTAAGGCGGCGAGAGGAACTTGATGAGCTGGTTGAACGGCATCACCTTGAGGTTCACCTTCACGCCGATGCGCGCGAGCATCGCCACCGCGGCCGTGCAGATGAATTCGTCGTTGACGTAGCGGTCGTTCGAGCACTGCATGCCCACCTCGAAGCCGTTCGGATAGCCGGCATCGGCCATCAGCTTCTTGGCGGCATCGATGTCGCGCTTCGGCGCCACGTTGAGCGTGGCGTCGAACGCGTTCACGCCGGGTCCGACGAGCAGGTAGTTCGGCACCGAGACGCCGCGCATCACCTGGCGCGACATCGACTCGGCGTCGATGGCCATCGCCATCGCCTGGCGCACGCGCACGTCCTTGAACGGGTTCTTGCCCTTCACGTTGCTGTCGATCAGCTCGTCGCGGAGCTGATCGAGGAAGAACAGCATCGTGCGCAGCTCAGCCTTGCGCATCACGCGCAGGCCCTTCTGCTCGAGAACGCGCGGGATCGCGTTGATCGGCAGCGTGTGCACCATGTCGATCTCGCCCGAGAGGAGGGCGGCGCTGCGCGTGGCCGGGTTGGCGATCGGCGTGAAGATCACCTCGGTGAGGTTGTGCTCGGCCTTGTCCCACCAGCCGGGGTTCGGGACCATGACGATCTTGCCGTCTGCGCCGCGGCTCTTGAGGATGAACGGCCCCGTGCCCATGGCGTTCATCGTCGAGAACGAGACCTCGTTCTTCGTGAGGTCGGTGGCCTTGGTCGTGTTGTTCTTCTCCGACCATGCCTTCGACATGATCAGCCACGACGACATCTGCTGCGGGAAAGTCGGATTCGGGCCCGACATCGTGAACTCGACCGTGTGGTCGTCGATCTTCTTGATGTCGGTGCTGCCGCGCAGAACCGTGGCGAGCAGCGAGCCCGGGCCCTTGGTGCGCCCGTAGGTGAACACGACGTCGTCGGCCGTGAACGGCGAGCCGTCCTGCCACTTGACGCCCTGGCGCAAGGTGAAGCGCCACGTGGTCGGGCTCGTCGCTTCCCACTTGACCGCGAGCGCCGGCTCGAGCGCCAGCTCCTTGCTGCGGCGGATCAGCGGCTCGTAGATGTTCGACAGCATCGACAACGTGGAGGCCACGTTGCGGCTGTGCGGGTCCATCGAGCCCGGGTCGCTGTCGGCGGCCCATTTGAAGGTCTTCGCGTGCGCTCCTACGGCGAGGCCGAGCGCCGCCGCGAACACCACCGCGGCGAGGCCCTTGTGCGGGCGGAACAAGGCGGTCATTGGCTACTCCCTCTAGCGTTGCAGTCGTTCAATCGGATGTCCGGCATTCTTCGGTGAGCCGGTCGAGAAAGCGGTCGCAGGCAGAAAGCTGCTCCAGCGCCACGAACTCGTCGGGCTGGTGCGCCTGCGCGATGTTTCCGGGCCCGCACACCACCGTGGGGATCCCGAGGCCCTGAAAATACCCGGCTTCCGTGCCGAAGGCGACGGCCTCGGTGGCATTGCGGCCGGCCAGGCGCAGGGCCAGCGTTTCCGCATCGGAGCCCGGCTGGTCGGCCAGCGCTGGTATTTTAGCGAGCACGTCGATGCGGATGTCGGTCGCCGGCGAGACCGCGCGCATGCGCGGCAGCAAGGTTTCGGCGGCATAGGCGCGGAGCCTGTCGACCGCGTCTTCCATGCGGATGCCGGGCACCGCGCGGTGCTCCCAGAAGAAGCTGGCCTCGTGCGGCACGACGTTGCCGCCGGCGCCGCCGTTCATGATGTTGATCTGCAGCGAGGAATAGGGCGGATCGAACGCTGCATCCTGCCGGCCCGCCTTCATCTCCTCGCCGAGCCGCGCGGCGTAGGCCACGAGTTCGGAAGCATACATCACCGCGTTCACCGTGCGATGCACCTGTGAGGAATGACCGGGCACGCCCTTCACCGTGCAGGTGCCGATGATGCCGCCCTTGTGGCTCGTCACCACCTTCATGTCGGTGGGCTCGCCGACGATGCAGGCGCGCGGACGCAGGCCGCTCTGGCCGAGCCAGTCGATCATGCCGCCGACGCCGGTGCAGCCCACCTCTTCGTCGTAGGAAAGCGCCAGATGGATCGGGCGCTTCAGGCCGCCCTTCGCCCAATCTGGCACCTTGGCGAGCGCCGCAGCGGAGAACGCCTTCATGTCGGTGGTGCCGCGGCCATAGACGCGGCCGTTTTGCTCGGTGAGCGTCCAGGGATCGGTCGTCCAGGGCTGACCGTCGACCGGCACCACGTCGGTGTGGCCCGAGAGGATCACGCCGCCGTTCTCTTCGGGCCCGATCGTGGCGAAAAGATTGGCTTTGGTGCGATCCGCATTGTGCACGAGGTGCGAGCGCACGCCGTGATCGGCGAGATACGCCGCCACCCATTCGATGAGCGGCAGGTTGGAATTCCGGCTCGTCGTATCGAACGCCACCAGCTTCGCGAGCATGGCGACGGTGCCGCGCGGATGCACGTTAGCTCCCCCCTCGGAGTGCGCCGCGAGCATCGCAGAAAAGCCGGAAACGGCAAGAGGCGGCCGGCGACGCGTGACTATGCGTGGCGGATCGCCACCGTTTTGAGCACGGTGAGCTCTTTCATCCCCTCGATGCCCTTCTCGCGGCCGAAGCCGGAGCGCTTCACGCCGCCGAACGGCAATTCGACACCGCCGCCGGCGCCGTAATTGTTGACGAACACCTGGCCCGCGCGCAGCGCCTTGGCCATGCGCATCTGGCGCGCGCCGTCGCGCGTCCACACGCCGGCGGTGAGGCCGTAGGCGGTGCCGTTGGCGATGCGCACGGCCTCGGCCTCGTCCTGGAAGCGGATCGCGGAGAGCACGGGGCCGAAGATCTCCTTCTGCGCCGCCTCGTGATCGGGCGGCACGTTTCCGAGCAGGGTCGGCGCCACGAAGAAGCCGCCCGGCGGCAGGTTCGGCGCGAAGCCGCCGGTCGCCAGCGCCGCCACGCCCGAGGCCTGCGCGCGCGCGACATAGCCCGAGACGCGCACATGCTGCTTCTTGCTGATCAGCGGCCCGAGATCGAGATCCATGTCGTAGGTGCCGGCGCGCAGCGCCTTGAAGCGTTCGGCCAAGCGGCCCGTCACTTCGTCGTAAACGCGCGCGTCGATGAGTACGCGGCTGCCAGCCGAGCATGTTTGTCCGGCGTTCTGCACGATGGCGCCAACCAGCACCGGCAGCGCCGCCTCGAGATCGGCATCGGCGAAGACGAGCTGCGGCGACTTCCCGCCGAGCTCCATCGTGACCGCGACGTTGTTGTCGGCGGCGAGCTTCTGCACCTGCGCGCCGACTTCGGGTGAGCCGGTAAAGGAAACATGATCGAGGCCGGGATGCGCGGCGAGCGCAGCGCCCGCCTCCGGCCCGAGGCCCGTGACGACGTTGACCACGCCCGGCGGCACGCCGGCCTCGAGCGCGATCTCGGCGAGGCGCAGCACCGAGAGGCACGCATCCTCGGCCGGCTTCACGACGCAGGCATTGCCGGCCGCGAGCGTCGCCGAGATCTGCTTGGCGCCCATCTGCGCCGGGTAGTTCCACGGGATGATGTGGCCGGTGACGCCGAGCGGTTCGCGCAGCAGCAGCACCGTGTAGCCGTCCTGATACGGCACCGTCTCGCCGTGCAATTTGTCGGCGGCGCCGGCGTAGTATTCGAAATAGCGCGCGGCGACGGTGATGTCGGCCTTCGCCTGCTTCAGCGGCTTGCCGGTGTCGCGCGCCTCGAGCCGCGCGAGCGCCTCGGCATCCGCGAGAATGCCTTCGGCGATCTTCATCATCTTGCGGCCACGCTCGGTGGCGCTCATGCGGCCCCAGGCGCCGTCATAGGCCGCGCGCGCCGCCGCCACCGCGGCATCGACATCGGGCTTGCCGCCGCGCGCGATCTCAGCGAACGCCGCGCCGTCGCCGGGATCGATCACCGGCACGGTCTCGCCGCCGGCGGCCGGCACGATTTTGCCGCCGATCACGTGCCCGTGGGCGACGCGCATATCCATGACGCTTCCTCCGCGAGGGCCGCGTTCGCGGCCCGTTTGCGCGGAGAGTATGCCAGCGACGCTGCGGGCGGAAGTGAAACGGCGTTTCGCAATCTGAAAAGTCAAAGCAAACTCAATGCAGGTTTTCGTGCCGGGCGCGGCGCAGACCCGGGACGACAATCCAAATCGAGGTTGCTCGGGCAGGAACGGCGCTACTTCGCCGCCGGCCTCGCCTCGAGATCGTAGTCCTTCGCCTTCTCGACGCGGACCTTCACGATGTCGCCGGGCTTCAGGCCGGCGGCGGGCTTCACGAACACGTTGCCGTCGATCTCGGGCGCATCGGCCTTGGAGCGGGCGACGGCGCGGCCCTTCTCGACGGAATCCACGATGACCTCGATCTCGCGGCCGACCTTGGCGGCGAGCTTGGCGGCGCTGATCCTCTGCTGCGCCTGCATGAAGCGATGCCAGCGCTCGTCCTTCACCGCCTCGGGCACGGCGCCGGGGAGCGCATTGGCGGCGGCACCCTCGACCGGCTCGTATTTGAAGCAGCCGACGCGGTCGAGCTTCGCCTCCTCGAGCCAGTCGAGCAGCACCGCGAAATCCGCCTCGGTCTCGCCGGGGAAGCCGACGATGAACGTCGAGCGGATCGCGATGTCGGGCGCGATCGCGCGCCAGCGCGCGATCCGCTCGAGCGTCTTCTCCTGGTTCGCGGGCCGGCGCATCGCCCGCAGCACCGTGGGGCTCGCGTGCTGAAACGGAATGTCGAGATAGGGAAGGATTTTCCCTTCCGCCATCAGCGGAATCACCTCGTCGACATGCGGATAGGGATAGACGTAGTGGAGCCGCACCCAGATGCCGAGTTCGCCCAGGCCGCGCGCGAGATCGTTGAAATGCGCGCGCCATTCGCGCCCGCGCCACGCGCCGGCCGCGTGCCTGATGTCGACCCCGT
>CAYZSG010000190.1:0-10492 GCA_964481045.1 uncultured Candidatus Odyssella sp.
ATCGACGCATCGTTTAGGCCCCGGGTCCGCATCGCACCACGGCGCAAGAGCGCCATGCTGCGCCGCGCCCGGGACGACAATCAATAAAGAACGGACATCAAGGGAGAGAAACCATGACCAAGACGAAGAAAATCGCCCGCCGCAGCTTCCTCGCCGGCGCGGCCGCCGGCGGCGCCGTGCTGGCGGCGCCCGCGATCGCGCAGACGCGCACGATCAAGCTCGGCTATGTGAGCCCGCAGACGGGCCCGCTCGCCGCGTTCGCCGAGGCCGACATTTTCACGGTCGCTGCGTTCAAGGAGGCGATGAAGGGCGGCTTGAAGGTGGGCGGCCGCACCTATCCGGTCGACGTAATCGTGAAAGACAGCCAGTCGAATCCGAATCGCGCGGCGCAGGTGGCGAAGGATCTCATCGTCCAGGACAAAATCGACCTGATGCTGGTGGCATCCACGCCCGAGACGACGAACCCGGTCTCGACCCAATGCGAGATCGAGGAGCAGCCCTGCGTCTCGACGATGGCGCCGTGGCAGCCCTGGTTCATTGGGCGGCAGGCCAATCCCGCGGGCGGCCCGCCGGCGTGGAAGGGCTTCAACTACACCTATCACTATTTCTGGGGCCTCGAAGACATCATCGCCGTGTTCACCAACATGTGGAACCAGGTGCCGACCAACAAAATGGTGGGCGGCCTGTTCCCGAACGACGGCGACGGCAATGCCTGGGGCGACAAGAACGTCGGCTTCCCGCCAGTGCTCGACAAGCAGGGCTTCAAGCTGACCGACCCCGGCCGCTATCAGAACCTCACCGACAATTTCTCGGCGCAGATCAACGCGTTCAAGAACGCGAAATGCGAGATCATCACCGGCGTGGTTTTGCCGCCCGATTTCACGACATTCTGGAAGCAGGCGCTGCAGCAGGGCTTCAAGCCGAAGGTGGCCTCGGTCGGCAAGGCGATCCTGTTCCCGGTCGCGGTCGAGGCGCTGGGCAAGGACGGGAACAATCTTTCCTCCGAAGTCTGGTGGTCGCCGTCGCATCCGTTCAAGTCGTCGCTGAACGGGCAGAGCGCGGCGCAGCTCGCAAGCGCTTATACAGCCGCCACGAAGAAGCAGTGGACGCAGCCGATCGGCTTCATCCATTCGCTGTTCGAGGTGGCCGTGGACGTGCTGAAGCGCACGCCGGCACTCGGCGACCAGAAGGCGATGGTGAACGCGATCAAGGCCACGAATCTCCAGACCATCGTCGGCCCCGTGAAATGGAACCAGGAGAACGTGCCGCCCTTCGCGCGCGCCAACGTCACGCGCACGCCGCTGGTCGGCGGCCAGTGGCGCCTCAAGGACGGCAGCAAGTACGACATCGTCATCACCGACAACCAGACGGCGCCGAACATTCCCACGGGCGGGAAGATGGAGGCGATTGCGTAGGGTGGTGGCGAACGCGCTTTCTCCAAGCCCGTCATCCCGACCGGGGCGAGCCGCTATTCGCGGCTCGCGCAGCGGAGGGATCGTGTTGCAGGTGCACTTGGCCGCTGCGCCGCGATCCCTCCACTTCGCGGACGCGCAAACGCGCGTCCGCTTCGGTCGGGATGACGCCACGGGAAACGGACGACCCTTGATCGCTGAATTACGATCCCGCGATAACCACGGCGCATGAACCTCCTCGAGATCAGGAGACTCACCCGCTCCTTCGGCTCGGTGAAGGCCGCCGACGCGATCGACCTCGACGTGGCCGCGGGCGAAGCGCTCGGCATCATCGGGCCGAACGGCGCGGGCAAGACATCGCTGTTCAACCTGATCGCCGGCGACTTGAGGCCCGATGCGGGCACGATCCGCTTCAAGGGCGCGGACATCACCGCGCTCGGCCCGCACAGGCGCTCGGCCGCCGGCATCGGCCGCACCTATCAGATCCCGCGCCCGTTCGAGAAGCTCACCGTATTCGAGAACCTTCTCGTCGGCGCCGTCTATGGCGGCGGGAAGTCCGAGCGCGCGGCGATCGAGCCGTGCGCAGAGATCCTCCGGCGCACTGGCCTCATCGACCGCGCGAACCGGCCGGCCGGCACGCTGACACTCTTGGAGAGGAAACGCCTCGAGCTCGCGCGCGCGCTCGCGACCGGGCCCGAGCTGCTGCTGCTCGACGAGATCGCCGGCGGCCTCACCGAGGGCGAATGCCGCGCGCTCGTCGAGACGATCCGGGGCATCCGCGCCGGCGGCATCACGATCGTCTGGATCGAGCACATCGTGCATGCGCTGCTCGCCGTCGTCGGCCGGTTGATCGTGCTCGATTTCGGCCGCAAGATCGCCGAAGGGGAGCCGCGCGCGGTGATGAACTCGCCCGATGTGCAGGAGATCTACATGGGCATCGCGGCCTGAGCGCGATGCTGGAGACGCGCGGCCTCACCGCCTTCTACGGCGACTTCCAGGCGCTCTACGGCATCGATGCCGCGCTCGGCGAAGGCGAAACGGTCGCCATCATCGGCGCGAACGGCGCGGGGAAATCGACGTTCCTGAAAACGATCACCGGCCTCTTGCCGAGCCCACCTGACGCGGTGCGCCTCGCCGGCGCCGCGATCGGCGGCATGGCGCCGGCGCGCATCACGCGGCTCGGCATCTCGCTGGTGCCCGAGGGCCGCAAGCTGTTCCCGTCGCTGACGGTCGAGGAAAACCTGCTGATCGGCGCTTATGGCCGCGCGCCCGGCGGCTATTGGAATCTCGAACGCGTCTATGCGCTGTTCCCGATCCTCGCCGAGCGGCGGCGCGTGCCGAGCACCTCGCTTTCGGGCGGGCAGCAGCAGATGGCCGCGATCGGCCGCGCGCTGATGGCCAACCCGCGCGTCCTCCTCTGCGACGAGATCAGCCTCGGCCTCGCGCCGATCGTGATCCGCGACATCTACAACGCGATCCCCGCGATCAAGGCGCAGGGCACGAGCATCCTGCTCGTCGAGCAGGACATCGTGCAGGCGCTCGCCGTCGCCGACCGCGTCTATTGCTTCCAGGAAGGCCGCGTCTCGCTCGCGGGCCGCCCGAACGAGCTGACGCGCGAGCAGATCCACGCCGCGTATTTCGGCGCGTGATGACCGCGTGGCTCGACACGCTGCTGCAAGGCGTCATGCTCGGCGGGCTCTATGCGCTGTTCGCCGCGGGGCTATCGCTGATCTTCGGCATCATGCGGCTCGTGAACCTCGCGCATGGCGACCTGATCGTGCTGGCGGCGTTCACGGTGCTCGTCGTTACGACCGCGCTCGGCCTCGATCCGTTTCTCGCCGCGCTGCTGGCCGTGCCGGTGCTGTTCGCGTTCGGCTATGCGCTGCAGCACCTGTTGCTCAACCGCACGCTCGGGCGCGACATCCTTCCGCCGCTGCTCGTGACGTTCGGCCTTTCGATCATCGTGCAGAACGGCCTCTTGCAGGCCTTTTCCGCCGACAGCCGCCGTCTCGGCGCGGGCGCGATCGAAACGGAATCGATCTCGCTCGGCGGCGGGCTCGCCGTGGGCGTAATGCCGCTGCTGACGCTCGCCTCGGCCGTGCTCGTGATCCTGGCACTCAACCTGCTCTTCTATCGCACGAGCGTGGGCCGCGCGTTCCGCGCCACGTCGGACGATCCCGAAACCGCGCAGCTCATGGGCATCGACAACCGCCGCATCTTCGCCCTCGCGATGGGCGTGGCGATGACCGTCGTGACCGTGGCGGCGCTCTATCTCGGCATGCGCGCAAACTTCGATCCCACGATCGGGCCGGCGCGGCTCATCTATGCGTTCGAGGCCGTGATCATCGGCGGGCTCGGCAGCCTTTGGGGGACGCTGGCCGGCGGCATCATCATCGGCCTCGCGCAGACGATCGGCGCGCGCATCGATCCCGAATGGCAGATCCTCGCCGGGCACGTCGCGTTCCTGATCGTGCTCGTGCTCAGGCCGCGCGGCCTGTTCCCGCGCGCAATGGATTGAACGCGATGGAGCCCGCCTATCGCATCTCCATCGGCGGCCGGTTCGGGCGGCTCACGGCGCTCGGCGGCGCGGCGATCCTGGCGCTGTTCGTGGCCATCCCCGCGTTTGCCGGCCGCGCGACGATCGAAGACCTGATCTTCGTGTTCTACATGCTGGCGCTGGCGCAATTCTGGAACCTGCTCGCCGGCTATGCGGGCCTCATCTCGGTGGGGCAGCAGGCTTTCGTCGGCCTCGGCGGCTACATGCTGTTCGCGCTCACAGTGATGGCCGGGCTCGATCCGCTGATTGCGATTGTGCTCGCCGGCGCCATCGCGGGGCTGCTGGCACTGCCGACCGCATTCGTCGTGTTCCGGCTCAGCGGCGCTTATTTCGCGATCGGCACCTGGGTGGTGGCCGAGGTGTATCGCCTTGTTTTCGCGCAGTGGAAGCAGTTGGGCGGCGGCACCGGCACCTCGCTGCCGCCCGAGATCACCAACACCGTGTTCGGCATCGATTGGGTGAAGGCGCTGTTCGACGTACGCACCTCGGCCGCGCGCGACATGATCCTCTATTGGAGCGCGCTGGCGCTGGCCGCCGGCACGATCCTCGCCGTCTATCTGATCCTGCGCTCGCGGCACGGCCTGGCGCTCGCCGCGATCCGCGATTCGGAGCCGGCCGCCGCCAGCACTGGCGTGGACAATTTCCGCACCAAGCTCGCCGTCTATGTCGCCACCGCCATGGGCACCGGCATGGTGGGCGCCCTCATCTATCTCCAGAAGGCCCGCATCTCGCCCGACTCCGCCTTCGCCGTGCTGGACTGGACGGCCTATGTGATCCTCATCGTCGTGATCGGCGGCATCGGCACGATCGAGGGGCCGATCGTGGGCGTGCTCGTGTTCTATTTCCTACAGAGCTATCTCGCCGGCTACGGCACCTGGTATCTGATCCTGCTCGGCGCGCTCGCGATCCTCATCATGCTGTTTGCGCCGCGCGGCATCTGGGGCTACGTCTCCGAGCGCACCGGTTTGGTGTTGTTCCCCGTTCGCCGCCGATTGATGATGCCCGGCGACTCCGCGTAGGGGCGCGCGGCGCGCGCCCTTTCTCCGTATGTGCGGCGCTCGTCGCGCGGGGACAGGGCGCGCGCAGCGCGCCCCTACGAACGCGAGCACCGTGCCTTAGCGAGTACGATGAGGGAGAAGCGAGGTGATTCCGACACTCGAAGCACTACGCGCCGTTCATGCGCGCCTGAAGCCCTACATCCACCGCACGCCGCTGTTGCGTTCGGCCTCGTTGAGCAAGCTCACCGGCCACGACGTCTATCTCAAGGCCGAGATGCTGCAGAAGACCGGCTCGTTCAAGCCGCGCGGCATGACGAACCGGCTGCTGCTGCTTTCGCCCGAAGAGAAGGCAAGAGGCGCGATCACGTTCTCCGCCGGCAACATGGCGCAGGGCCTCGCCTATGGCTGCGCGATCGCGGGAATCAAGGCGGTCGTCGTGATGCCGAAAACCGCGAGCCCGCTCAAGGCCGAGGCAACGCGCGGCTACGGCGCCGAGGTGATCCTGCACGGCGACGTTTCCGAGGCCTATCAGCACTGCCTCGCGCTGATCGAGAAGCATGGCTACGTGTTCGCGCGCTTCGACGACCAGGCGATCATGGAGGGCCACGGAACGCTGGCGCTCGAGATTCTCGAGGATCTGCCCGACCTCGACGCGGTCGTTTATCCGATCGGCGGCGGCGGCCTGATCGGCGGCGGCGTGATGGCGCTGCGCGCATCAGGCTCGAAGGCGCGCATCTTCGGCATCGAGCCCGAGAATGCCGACGTGATGAAGCTCAGCGTCGCGGCCGGCAAGCCGCTGCATTCGTCGCCGCGCCCGACCATCGCCGACGGCCTCGCGCCGCCCTTCGCCGGTGATCGCTGCTTCCCGCTGATCCGCGATCACGTGGAGGCCATCGACCTCGTGAGCGAGGCCGAGATCGGCAACGCGATCAAGACGCTGCTGGCGCGGACCAAGCTGCTGGCCGAAGGCGCCGGCGCCGCATCGATGGCGGGCCTGCTCGCCGGCCGGTTGCCACTCAAGCCCGGCTCCAAGGTCGTGTGCGTGCTCTCGGGCGGCAACATCGATCCAGAGCGGCTGAAGACGGTGCTGTGAAGCCGGCCGCCACCGGGGAGAAGCGGATGCGCCGCCGCGTGCTCGCGATTTGGCTCGACGGTTTCGATTTCGCGACCGCCGAAGCGATGGTGCGCGCGGGCCGCATGCCGGCGCCGGCGCGTCTCAAGGCCGAGGGCTTGCGCGTCGCGCTCGAGCACGGCGACCGCGCGACCGCGCTCGGCGGCGAGCATGTCAGCACCGGACTTGCGCCCCGGCAAACGCGGCGCTTCGGCCAGCTCCATTTCGACGCGCAGCGCTATGCGGCGTGGCAGGAGGGCGCGCATTTCCCGCCGTTCTTCGCCGGCCTCGGCACGCGCACGGTCGTGCTCGACGGATGCTACTTCGACATGGCGCAGGCGCCGGACGCGCGCGGCCTCGTCGCCTGGTGCGCGCACGATCCCGGCCATGCGCCGTTCTCGCGACCCGCGGGCTTGCATGCGGAGCTTGACGCCCGCTTCGGCCGCTACCCGAGCGAGTTGATCTACAGCGTGGCCTGGTATTCGGCCGAGCGCACGCGGGCGCTCGGCGAGGGCCTGGTGCGCGCGGTGGATTTGCGCGCCGACGCGGCCTGCTGGCTGCTGGGCGAGCGCCTGCCCGATTGGGATCTCGCCTTCGTCGCGGTCGGCGAGCCGCACACGATCACCGAGGCGTGCTGGCACGGCGTCGATCCGGGCCATCGCCTTCACGCCTTTGGAGCCGCGCCCGCCGCGCGCGATGCGCTGTCCGCCGTTTACGAGGCCGTTGACCGCATGATCGGCCGCCTCGCGCGTGCGTTTCCGGATGCGACGCTGGCGGTCTGGGCCAATCACGGCATGGGCGCGAACGTGACCGACGTGCCGAGCATGGTGCTGCTGCCCGAGCTGCTGTTCCGCTGGCAGTTCGGCCGCGCGATGCTGACAGGGCGCGCGGATTGGGACGCGGCGCCCGTGCCGCAGCTCGACGGCACCGCTTCGTGGCCCGGCGAGATCGCCACCGCCTACGATCCCGCGCAGCCGCGCGGTGGGCCATTTCGCCCGCCTGGCCTATCCGACGCGGCGTTCGAGCAGGCACGCAAGACGCCGTGGCCCGACGACGGCTCGCCGGTGCTGCGCCAATCGATCGCCTATCAGCCGCCGGCGTGGTATCGCCTGTTCTGGCCGCGCATGCGCGCGTTCGCGATCCCCGCCTTCGAGTATGGCCGCGTGCGCATCAACCTCGCTGGCCGAGAAGCGCAGGGCTTCGTGCGCTGGAACCATGGCGCGGTTTCGGCGGCGGTGGAGCGCCTCGTGCGCGCATGCCGCGATCTCCACACCGGCGCGCCGGTCGTGGACGTCGTGATCCGCACGGGCGCCCGCGCCGCGCGCCGGCTCGGCCCGACCGAATGCGATGTTTCGATCTTCTGGCGCGGAACCCCGATCGGCTTCGTTCACCCGCGCTACGGCCGCATCGGCCCGGTGCCGTTCCACCGCTCCGGCGGACATACGGGCGGCGACGGCGCGCTCTACCTTGCGGGCGCCGCTATACCCGCAGGCGATGGCGGACGGGCAAGCGCTTTCGACGTCGCCCCGACGCTCATCGAACTGCTCGGCGAGCGCCCGCCAGCGCGCCTCGCAGGGACGTCCCTACTACCGCGCCTCCGCCAGGCGGTGCCGGCCGCGGCCGCGGGAACGCGGCCCGGGCATTCCATCCGCGCGCGCCTCCTGAAGTTATTTGAGGTACGCGCGGAGCGGCTCCCAGTACATTTTCTGCCAGCCGCCCTCGAGATGCGGGCGCTGCTCCTCGGGAAAGCCGGTATGGTCGAAGACGAGGCGGGTTTCACCGCCCCGTGCCTCGAGATCGAATCGCACAACCGAGTAAACGCCTTCGCCCCAATTGCCGGCGCGCCACGCCTGAACCAGCCGGCGATTGGGAACAAGCTCGAGATTTCGCCCGGTGATCATGCCGCCAAAACACGAGAACGCGCCGCCGGCCTCGCGGCTGATCTCGGCCGGCGCCCCGCCGGTGAAGGCGCTGAATTGCGCGGCATCCGTGAGCGCCGCGTAAACGCGCTCCGGGCTCGCTTTGAGGGTCACTTCCTGATGGATCGCCGACATGTCGCCTCCGCCTCGTTTGCGCTTCCAATATTAAACCATTTAGTTTAATGATGGACGCCATGAAGTCAACCGCGCTCCGGCGGCGAATGAACGCCGACGACCGACTCGACAGCGTGTTCCACGCGCTTTCCGACCGCACGCGCCGCGCGCTCCTCGCGCGCCTTGCGGCAGGGCCGGCGATGGTGACCCAGCTCGCCGCGCCGCACGCGATGTCGCTGCCCGCGGTCTCGAAGCATATCCGCGTGCTCGAAGGCGCGGGGCTCGTGACGCGCACGGTCGACGGACGCATCCATCGCTGCGCGCTCGAGCCGCATCCGCTGCGCCAGATCGAGACCTGGCTCGACTTCTATCGCGGCTTCTGGAGCGACACGCTCGACGCGATCGCGCGGCACGCCGAACGCGAGCCGCGGCGATGACGGAGAACAGCCTCAGCCTCGTCACGCGCCGGCTCGTTCGCGCCGACGCCGCGCGCCTGTTCGCCGAGTGGACCGAGGCCGAGCGGCTCGTGCGCTGGTGGGGGCCGCGCGGTGTCCGCTGCACCGGCGCCGAGATCGACTTGCGCGTCGGCGGCCGCTATCGCATCGGCAACCGGTTTGCGGACGGGCGCGAGGTGGCGATCACGGGCGTGTTCGAGCGCATCGAGGCTCCGCGCTGCCTCGTGTTCACCTGGCGGCTCGAGCCCGGACCCGACCTGGACGAGCGCGTGACGGTGCGCTTCGAGCGGCGCGGCGCGGCCACCGAGATCGTCGTCGTGCACGAGCGCATCGCTTCGGAAGAAGCGCGCACTTCGCACGAAGCCGGATGGGAAGGCTGCCTCGAGGGGCTGGCACGCCGCGCCGAGGCATGAGCGGCAGTCAGCGTCCGTGCTTTCCGATCGACCAGCCTTGGGCGGCGAGGTGCTGCTCGGCGAACGCGCGCGGCTGCGCCTCGAGCGGCGTTCCCAACGAGTCGTTCCATCGATTGAGAAAGCCATAGAGCGCGATGACGCCCAGCAGCTCGACGATCTGCTCCTCGTCGAAATGCTTCTTCAGCTCGGCATAATCGCTGTCATCGACGGCGTTGGGCACGGCGCCGGCGGCCTGCGCGAAGGCGAGCGCCGCGCGCTCCGCGGCCGAGAACAGGGCGCTGCGCTCGAAATCCCAGACCGCCTCGATTTTCTCCGCCGCCACATGGCGCCGTTCGGCGATGTGCGCGGTGTGCGCGATGCAATAGCGGCAGCCGGCGGCGCGGCTCGCGACATGGCCGACGAGGATCTTGAGCCCGGGATCGACACGGCCCGGCCCCAGGGCCGCGGCCGCGAGCTGCTGGAACGCCGCGAGCAGCTCCGGGCGGCGCGCCATGATCAACGTACTGTTCGGCACGAAGCCGAGCATGCTTTCGACGACCTTGAGCTTCTCGCGCAGCCCGGGAACGGAAGCGGGATCGAGGGGTTCGATACGTGACATGGCGATCCTGATCAGCGCCAGAACTGCTTCGACGCGATACGCGCGCCCTCGGCCATCGCGGCGAGCTTGGCCCAGACGACATCCGCATCGACTGCGGCCTGGCCGACCCAGGTGCCGTAGCCGCAATCCGTCCCGGCGATGACGTTCTCGCGGCCCACCAGCTTCGCGTAATTGCCGATGCGCTGCGCGACGAGCTCCGGGTGCTCGATGAAGTTCGTCTTCGATTCGAGCACGCCGGGGATCAACACCTTGCCTTCGGGCAACTTCACCGTCTCGAACACCTTCCATTCGTGCGCGTGACGCGGATTGGCGGCCTCGAACGAAATCGCCGCGGGCCGCGCCGCGAACACCACGTCGACGATGTCGGCCAGCGGCACGTCGCAATGGTGCGGGCCTTCGTAATTGCCCCAGCAGAGATGCAGGCGGAGCTGCTCGGGCGGAATGCCGGCGAGCGCGTGATTGAGCGCCTCGACGTTCTGCCGCGCGCGCTTCTTGAATTCGTCGGTCGGGAGATCGCCATACTGGATGTGGCGGCCCATCGCGAGATCGGGGCAATCGATCTGGAGCACGAAGCCGGCCTTCGCGACGGTTTCGTATTCCTGCTTCATCGCCTCGGCGATCGCGAACAGATACTTCTCGTGCGTCGGGTAGTGCTCGTTCTTGAAGAACAGCGCGATCACGCCGGGCGAGGCGGCGCTCATGAAGCCTTCGGCCGCTTTCACGCCGCCGATGGCCGCCTTCAGATTCTCCGCGTCGGTGCGCGCGGCGCCGGGATCGGCGACTGTGATCGCTGCGTTGCAGGCCGGCGTCTTCCGCCGCGAGCGGCCCGGATCGCCGAACACTTTCTTCTGGAGCTCGGGGAAATCGGCGAGATCCTTGTAGGACGTGACCGGATAGGAGCTGCCGCCGAAGCCG
>CAYZSG010000191.1:0-10434 GCA_964481045.1 uncultured Candidatus Odyssella sp.
CCATCCAAACGCCGACCATCTCTGCGTTCAGCGCGCGGACGAGATCGTCGACGCGCAGGATCGGCGCCGTGCCGAGGCGCACGGCGATGTCGCCCGTCCTCACGCCGGCGCGCGCGGCCGGGCCATTCTCGGCGAGATCGGCCACGAGCACGCCGCGCCCGGCAAGGCCGTGGCGCAGCGCCAGGCGGCGCGGAATCGGCGCCTGCTGGCCGACGATGCCGATATAGGAGCGCCGCACGCGCCCGTGGCGCACGATCTCGGACACGACATAGGCGGCGAGATTGCTGGCGACGGCGAAGCAGATGCCCTGCGCGCCTTGGATGATCGCGGTCGAGATCCCGATCACGCGCCCTTGCGAATCCGCGAGTGCGCCGCCGGAATTGCCGGGATTGAGTGCGGCATCGGTCTGGATCACGTCTTCGATCAGCCGCCCGGTGCGCGCGCGCAGGCTGCGGCCGACCGCGCTGACGACGCCGGCCGTCACCGTCGCCGAGAAGCCCAGCGGATTGCCGATCGCGATCGCGATCTGGCCGGGCCGCAGGCGCGCGGAATCGCCGAGCGCGGCGTGGGGCAGGGCCTCGTGCGTATCGGCGCGGAGCAGGCAGAGATCGGTGTCGGGATCGTCGCCGAGCGCGCGCGCGTCGAGACGGCGGCCGTCGCTCAGCGCGACGCCGATGCGCGCGCCGCCGCCGGCGACGTGGCTGTTGGTGAGGATGAGCCCGTCGGGCGAAAGGATCACCCCCGAGCCCGTGCCCCGATGTGAATTCACGCCCGGGCCGGACACGGCGAGCTGCACCACGGCCGGCGCGAGTTTCGCGACGACGGCGGAAACGGTGCTGGAGTAGGAATCGAGCAGGGCGGCGTCGTCGGATTGCGGCGCGGCCGCGGTTGCGAAACCGGGCGTGCTGCCGTCGTCGGCGACCCGCCGGATGTAGCCGAACATGCGGGGATCCCTTTCGTGCCGTGAGGCACGCATATGGTGAGCCCGCCGTGATTCCGCCAGGGCATGGGCGGGAAGCCGCTGGCAGCCAGCCTTCAATCGGCCCGCGCACAGGCCTATAAGGCGCGCCAGGGGATTCTGAGGCGCGCTTTCGGAGGGTTCATGCGCACGCACGTCATTCAGGCCACGGCCGCGTTGTTCGTTCTCGCTCTCGCGGGCGGCGAATCCGCGGCGCAGACCGCCGCCAGCCGCTGGCTCGACGCCAAGACGATCGCGAACTGGAACAAGCCCGGCATGGCCATCCCGCGCGGCCCCAAGAGCGGCTATGCCGAGGAAATCGCCGAGTGCGAGAAGCGCGGCGCCGAGGAAAACGCCAAGTCCGCGCCGACGGCCGAAACGCGGCAGGTGGCGGCGGCGGGGTGGCTCGGCACCGCGGTCGACAAAAGCGCCGGGGACACCGTGATCGTGTTCGCGCGCAACGGCGCGGACGGCATGTGCCGGCCGATGGACTACCAGTATTTCGTGTTCGTGAAGGGCCGCTTCGCCGGCACGCTCTCGCCGCGGCCGATGCAATCGCGCGAGGACGGCAGCGGCTGGCTCGAGGAAAAGCCACAGGCCCTGCGCTTCACGGCCGAATTCGCGCGCTATCGCCGCGACGACGCGCTCTGCTGCCCGTCGCGCACCAGCACCGTCACCTACGAAGTGCGCGAGGCGCCGGGCGGTCCGCTGCTCGTGCCGGCGCGCGTCGCGACCAAGGCCAATCCGCGCTAGGTCCGGCGCCGGTGGCTGCGGCCTAAGGCAGCCTTGACCCCTTGGGGCTCAGGTCCTATCTAGTCGCGCTCGCGGCGGCCGGGCCTCGTGCCCTCGCCGCGGTTCTCCCGGTGGCGAATGTAGCTCAGCTGGTTTAGAGCATCGGATTGTGATTCCGGGGGTCGCGGGTTCAAATCCCGTCATTCGCCCCATTTCCGCTAGGCTGAGGCTGCCTTGCCTGGTGCATCGGCCCGGACGCTGGCGACCATCCGCGCGACGATAAAGTAGAATTCGGCGCACTCTTCGCGAAGGCCGCCCTGTCTGGTGGCATCCGCCAGGCTCAACGCGCGATCCTGGGCGCTCGGCCCGTACTCATTGATGAATTGTACGGCCACGGCCCTCGCGATGTCCCACATGTCCCCCTCCACGCGCTAGCAGATGACCGATCCTAGCTGCTCCCGAGGAATGGGCGAGGCGGCAAGCGACCTAATCCGAAAGTTGTAGGGGTCTGGGCGTCGCGGGATGTCACTCCTCGGCGCCCCAACGCCCAATTGAACTGCCGCCGCAAGGAGAGCATCATTTCTTCGCATGTCGGGGGAGGCAATCATGCGCATGCTGCTGCTCGCAATCCTGCTCGTGCCGAATCTCGCCTTTGCGCAGGGTCATTCCATCGCGGACCCGCAAACCGGCTGTAAGATCGCGCTGTTGGGGGCGCCGTCTAAGACGATGACGATTTCCTGGGCGGGTGCCTGCGTCAAAGGCTTCACGCACGGACGCGGGGTCTTGCGGCATTTCCATGAGGGCAAGCCGAGCGGCGTCTATGAGGGCGACATGGTGGCCGGTTGGGCCACCGGGCGCGGCGTTTGGACATCGGAAGGCTATCGCTACGAAGGTGGATGGCGCCGCGGATATCGACACGGACAGGGTATCGAAACCCGTGCCAGCGGCAGCCGTTTCGAAGGCAGCTTTCGCAACGATCTGCCCCACGGATTTGGCACCTACACGGCGGCGCACGGGGGCGTATTCAGCGGCAATTGGACTAATGGCTGCTTCAGACAAGGCGAGCGTTGGGCGATCGTTGGCACGACCAAGGAGAAATGCGGCTTCAAGTGAACGGCGTGCCCGCCGGCGGCGCGCTCAGTCGCTCCAGCCGCCGATTGTCGCTCTCCCTGCTCGACGCGACGTCGTTGCTGCCCGTCCAGGTTCCGACGACGCTGCGATTGTGCGCGCTCCGTCGGCTCTGACCCATGGCGGGGATCGCGGGCTACGCATACCCCGGATGCGGGCGGTGCGACGGCGTCTGCTAGGTAATATTTCACTCGCATTAACCACTTCTCCTCCAGAGTGGATGCGGAAGGACCGCATTCCTGCATGGACTGTTTCAGTGCCGAATCGCGCCCTTGAACGCGGCGTCAGGACCGTCCAAACCTGTGCCGCGCCGCGCCCAGCATGCTTAAGGCGCGGATAACCGTGTCGGGGGTAGCGTGTCCGAAAAGGGCAAGAGCGTGATCGAGCTTGCGACCGCATCGGAGGACATCCGCACCACCGCGCGCGATCTCATCGCCCGGCACGGCAAGGCCGCCGTCACGATCGCCGAGTGGAAAGCCGTCGAGCACGAAGACGGCGGTCGGCCCGAAGAGGCGAGGCGCTGGATGATCATCGCCGGGACGATCCTGGCGATTACGGAGGACTGAACGCCGCGGACTCGACAGCGGCCTTGACCGATTGCTAAACGTTTGGCGTCATTGTCCACTGGGGTGGGCGACAAGCAGGGATATTTGCTGTGGCCTTGAAACTCGACCGCCGTGGATACGGGCGCAAACCGGCCAATTACCTCGCGACGCTGAGCTGTCGCGGGCAGATGTTCAGCTGCCACGTCGTCGAGGTGTCCGAGGCCGGCGCCCGCATCCGCCTCGCGATGGAAACCGCCGTCGTCTCCGGGCCGGGCCGGCTGATCTCGCCGGACATCGGCGACAAGGAGGCCGAAGTCGTCTGGCAGAACGGCGACCTCGTCGGCGTCCGCTTCACCGCCGTCAAGCAGCGCGCCACCGGCATGCCAGCGCGCCGGAACTGAGGCGAACACGGTCCGCAAAAAAAGCGGCGCGGACCCGAGGCCCGCGCCGCCGATCTCATGCCGTGAAGGCGGGACCTATTTGTAGGAGAGCCCCGTCTCGAGCGTCTTCCAGCGGCCTTTCTCGACGACGGTGAGGAACACTTCGTGCGCGCCGAGATGGCTGGTCGCGCTGAACTTGACCGTCACTGGCGCGAACGGGTTCTTGTAGTCGTTGATGCTCTCGAGCGCCTTCACCATCGCGTCGGGGGTGAGGTCTTTCCCGGCGCGCTTCAGCCCCTCGATGAAGATGTCGGCGACGATGAAGCCGATCTGCGCTGGGCCGGGCGCATCCTGGTTATACTTTGCCTTGTAGGCGTCCATGAACGCCTTCCCGGCGCCGGTTGCCGTGTCGGGATACATCACGGGCTGCGAGCTCATCGAGTAGTAGCCTTCCGTGATGCCGCCCTGGGCACTGGCCACCACCTGCTCGTAGGTGGCGACGCTGCCGAGGAACGGCACGTTCCAGCCGAGCTTGCGCGCCGTGGCGTAGGGGATGATCGTGTCGCGCACGATCGTGCCCATCAGCACGAGATCGCACTTGGCGTCGCGCAGCTTGGTGATGGCGCCGGTGAAGTCGGTGTCCGCCGGCTTGTGACCTGAATCGGCGACGACCGTGAGGTTCATCGCCTTGGCCTGGTCGCGCGCGCCTTCCAGGATCTCCTGGCCGAACTCGGTGTCCTGGTACATGACGCAGGGGGCTTTCACGCCCTTCTTCTCGACGAAATATTTGAGGCCGGCACGGATCTGATCGTAGTAGGTCGAGAGCACGCCGAACTTCATCGGGTGCAGCGGCTCGGCCATCGAGCGCGCGGCCGTGAACGGCCCGAAATTGATGACCTTCATCTCGAGCTGGCGCTGGAACACCGCGTTGTTCATCGGCGTGCCGAGCGCCGCCACCATCGCGAACACCTTGTCGTTGGTGAGCAGCTTGTTGCCGGCCTGAACGGCGCGCGGCACCTGATAGCCGTGATCCTCGACGATGTATTTGAGCTTGCGGCCGTGGACACCGCCTTTCTCGTTCTCCTGGTCGAAGCGCAGCCGCACCGCGTTGGTCGAGCCGATGCCCCAGGGCGCCACCGGGCCGGTGAGCGAGGTGTGCGCGCCGACCACGATCTCCGTTGCCGTCACGCCCTGCGTTTCTGCGAGCGCGGCGCCGGCGAGGCCCAGCCCCAGGGCGGTGCCGGCCAGCAATGTCGTCATGCTTCTCATCGTTTTCTCCCTTGTCGCGGAGCCGGCGGCCGCACCATGCCGCCGCCGGCGCCTGTTCTGGTCTGCTTCAGTATTTCAGATTCCGTTCGACCGACTTCCAGCGGCCCTTTTCGACGACCGAGAGGAAGACGAGGTCGGAGCCGAGGTGGCGCTCCGACGTGAACGTAACCGGCGGACCGCTCATCGTGCCGACGCGGTCCTTGATGCTCTCGTAGGCCTTCAGGAACTTCTCGGTGGTGAGGTCCTTGCCGGCCCGCTGCAGCGCGTCGACGACGAGCTCGCCGATGCCGTAGCCGAGCTGCGCCGGATAGAACGCGTCCTGATTGAACTTCGCCTTGTAGCGGTCGAGGAACGCCTTGGTTTCCTTCGATTCGACCGTGTCGGGATAGACCACCTCCTGGCCGTTCAGCGTGTGGAAGCCCTCGGTGATGCCGCCCTGGGCGGTGGCGACGACGTTCTCGTAGCTCGCCGAGGTTCCGACGAACGCCACGTTCCAGCCGAGCTTCCGCGCGGTGGCGTAGGGGATGATCGTGTCGCGCACGATCGTGCCCATGAAGATCACGTCGCACTTGGCTTCGCGAAGCTTCGAGATGGCGCCGGTGAAATCGGTGTCGGTGGGCTTGTGGCCCGATTCGCCGGCGATCTTGACGTTCATCGCCTTGGCCTGATCGCGCGCCGCTTCGAGGATTTCCTGGCCGAATTCGGTATCCTGATACATGACGCAGGGCATCTTCATGCCCTTTTTCTCGGCGAAGTATTTGAAGCCCGCGCGAATCTGGTCGTAGTAGCTCGAAAGCGTCGCGAACTTCAGCTTGTGGAACGGGTGATACATCGAGCGCGCGGCCGTGAACGGCCCGAGATTGGGAACGCCCGCTGCGAGCTGCTGCTGGAACACCGCGTTGTTCATCGGCGTGCCGAGCGCGCCGACCATCAGGAAGATCTTGTCGCTGTTGAGCAGCTTGTTGCCGGCCTGCACGGCGCGCGGGATCTGATAGCCGTGATCCTCGACGATGTAGCGGATCTTGCGGCCGTGGATGCCGCCTTTCTCGTTGGCCTCGTCGAACGCCATGCGCATGCCGTTCGTGGAGCCGATGCCCCAAGGCGCCACCGGGCCGGTGAGCGCGGTGTGCGTGCCGAGCACGATCTCGGTGTCGCTGACGCCCTGGGTTTGCTGCGCGAAGGCCGGCGCCGCCGCGACCAGCAGCGAGCCGGCGAGAAGGGACGCTAGTTTCCGCATGAGTGTCCTCCCTTGGGGTTTCTCCGGCGCCATTGGGGCGGCGCGCGGCTAGGCTTCCTTGTACATCGATTCGATCAGCGGCGCGTACTTCTTGTTCACGAGCTTGCGCTTCAGCTTCATCGTGGGCGTCAGTTCCTCGTCCTCGGCCGTCAGCAGCGTGTCGATGAGGCGGAATTTCTTGATCGTTTCCACGCGCGCGAACTGCCGGTTCACCTTGTCGATCTCGCCGCCGATGAGGTCCTGCACCTCCTGCGCGCGGCAGAGGCTGGCATAGTTCGAGAACGGCACGCCCTTGTCCTGCGCGAACTTCGCCACGTTGTCGTGGTCGATCATGATCAGCGCGGTCAAGAACTTGCGCCGGTCGCCGATCACCACCGCATCGGAGATGTAGGGCGAGAATTTGAGCTGGTTCTCGATCTCGGAGGGCGTGATGTTCTTGCCGCCCGCGGTGATGATGATGTCCTTCATGCGGTCGGTGATGCGCACGAAGCCCTGGTTGTCGATGAGGCCCACGTCGCCGGTGTGCAGCCAGCCGTCCTTCACGGTCTCCGCCGTCTTGTCGGGCTGGTTGAGATAGCCGAGGAACACATGCGGGCCTTTGAGCAGGATCTCGCCCTCGGGCGAGAGCTTCACCTCGGTGCCCGGCGCGGCCACGCCGACCGTGCCGACCTTCAGGCTCTTGGGGTTCGTGCCGGTCGCCACGCCGCAATTCTCGGTCTGGCCGTACACTTCGAACATGTCGATGCCGAGCGCGAAGTACCAGCGGATCAGATCGGGCGAGATCGGCGCGGCGCCGGTGACGATCCAGCGCGCACGGTCGAGGCCGAGCACCCGCTTCACGTTCCGGAGCACGAGCCAGTTCGCGAGCCTGTACACGAGGTTCAGGCCGGCCGGCGGCGTGCGGCCGTCCATGATGTGGTCCGCGCGCTTGCGGCCGACGCCGATCGCCCAGGCATAGGCGAGGCGGCCGATCCAGGTCGCGTCCTTGAGCTGGATCGTGATCGCGGAAAAGAACCGCTCCCAGATCCGCGGCACCGCGAACATGATCGTCGGCGACACCTCGCGCAGATTCTCGGCGAAGGTCTCGGGGCTCTCGACGAAGTTGATGATGCTCTTGGACGCCAGCGGGCGATGCACCGAGAAGCTGCGCTCGGCGATGTGGCAGAGCGGCAGGAAGCAGATCTGCTCGTCGCCCTCGTGCACGGCCAGCACGTATTCGCTGGCGCTCATCTGGAAGATCACGTTGCGATGGCTGAGCATCGCGCCCTTGGGCGGCCCGGTCGTGCCCGAGGTGTAGATGAGGATCATCAGTTCGTCGGGCACGGCCGCGTCGATGCGCTTGTCCCATTCCTCGGGATGCGCCTTGTCGTAGGCATCGCCGAGCTCGTAGAGCCGTTCGATCGGGATCACCATCGGATCGGCGAAGTCGCGCAGGCCCTCCATGTCGTAGATGATGACCTTCTTGAGGGAAGGCGCGCGCTCGCGGATCGCGAGATATTTGTCGAGCTGTTCCTCGTTCTCGACGAACAGGAACTTGGAGCTCGAATTGGTGACGATGTATTCGAGCTGGTTCGCGGAATCGGTCGGATAGATGCCGCAGGCGACGCCGCCGGCGCAGATGGCGCCCACGTCGGTGTAGATCCATTCCTTGTTGTTCTCGGAGAGGATCGAAACGACGTCGCCGCGCTCGAGGCCGAGCGAGACGAGGCCGAGGCCGAGCGCCCGCGCGCGGCGGCCATATTCGTTCCACGAGATCGGCTTCCAGATGCCGAATGCCTTCTCGCGCATCGCCACGCGCGCGCCCATCTCCTGCACGCGGTGGCGGAAGAGGCCGGGCAGCGTGGCGTGGCCGTCGCGGAGTATGGGCTGCTGCAGGACGGGGGCGTTCATCGCGTTACCTCCACGTCTTCTTGCGTTTCCAGCGGCGCTGGCCGCGCGCGCCTTCCTCCTTCATGCCGAGGAAGAACTCCTTCACGTCTTCCGACTCGCGCAGGCGCTCGCAGGTGTCGTTCATCACGATGCGGCCGAGCTCCAGAACGTAGCCGTGGTGCGCGACCTTGAGCGCCATGTTCGCGTTCTGCTCGACGAGCAGCATGGTCACTTTGCGCTCTTCGTTCAATCGCCGGATGATGCCGAAGATCTCCTGCACCAGCAGCGGAGAGAGGCCCAGCGACGGCTCGTCCAGGAGCATCAGCTTCGGGCGCGCCATGAGCCCGCGCCCGATCACCAGCATCTGCTGCTGGCCGCCCGAGAGATAGGCCGCGGGCTGGTCCGCGCGTTCCTTCAAGATCGGGAAATAGCCGTAGACGGCCTCTAGGTCGTCGCCGAGCGCGGAGCGGTCGTGCCGCGTGAACGCGCCCATCATCAGGTTTTCGTACACCGACAGGAACGGGAAGATCTCGCGGCCCTCGGGCACGTGCGCGATGCCCTGGCGCGCGACCCAGTCCGGCTCGTGCTTCTGGATCGGCTTGCCGCCGAACACGATCGAGCCCTTCTGCGGCTCCATGACGCCGGAGATCGTTTTCAGGATCGTCGTCTTGCCGGCGCCGTTCGCGCCGAGCACGGTGACGATCATGCCCTCCGGCACCTCGAGGCTCACGCCGCGCAGGGCCATGATCGGCCCGTAGAAGGTCTCGATGTTGCGCATCTCGAGCAAGGTCGCGGCCATCGCTCAGGCTCCGAGATAGGCGCGCACCACGTCGGGGTGGCGCTGCACTTCGGCCGGCCCGCCCTCGGCGAGCACGCGGCCCTGGTTCATCGCGAGCACGCGATCGGACACGCGCGAGACGAGGCGCATGTCGTGCTCGATCATCAGGATCGTGATCTTCAGGTCGTTCTTGATATCGTCGATATAGTTCGCGAGATCGTCGGTCTCCTCGATGTTGAGGCCGGAGGCGGGCTCGTCGAGCAGCAGCAGGGTCGGCTCGGTGCTGAGCGCGCGCGCCAGCTCCACCATCTTGCGGACGCCGTAGGGAAGGTTGGCGATGATCTGCTCGCGGTAGTGCTGCAATTCGAGCAGGTCGATGATCTTCTCGACGCGTTCGCGGTGCTCGAGCTCCTGGCGCAATACGCCGGGCGTGAAGAAGATCTCGGTGAACAGGTTCGTGCGGTTGCGGCAGTGGCGGCCGATGAGCAGATTGTGCAGCACCGTCGAGTGCTCGAACAATTCGATGTTCTGGAACGTGCGCGCGATGCCCATGCGCGCGATGCGGTGCGGCGGCACGCGCGTGATGTCGTGCCCTTGGAAGACGATGCGCCCGTCCGTCACCTCGTAGATGCGGCTGATGAGGTTGAACACCGTGGTCTTGCCGGCGCCGTTCGGCCCCACGATCGTATAGACCTCGCCCGGCTTCACGACGAACGACACCTGATCGACCGCGCGCAGGCCGCCGAACTGGATCGTGAGTTTGTCGGCCTCCAGCAATGCGCCGTTGGGAGCGCTCATTTCATGCGCTCCGTCTTCAGGTAGCCGCGCTGGCGCTTGAACGTGGCGCGGCGATAGAGCGGGAAGATCTCGAAGAACAGCCGCGTCTTCCGCCAGCGGCCGTAGATGCCGTAGGGCTCGAGCAGGATGAACAGCACGAGGATGAGGCCGAACACGCCGCCCTGGAGGCCAGGGATGTTGCCGATCGAGGGCGGCAGCACGTCTTTTATCAGCGCGAGGAACTGCGGCAGGAACGCCACGATGATCGCGCCGTAGAAGCAGCCGTGCAGCGAGCCCAATCCGCCCACCACGATCATCAGCAGAAGCTGGATCGAGAGGATGAGGTCGAACGCCTCGGGCGAGATGAACTGTAGCTTGTGCGCAAGGAGGCCGCCGGCCACGCCGGTGATGTAGGTGCTGATGCCGAACGAGGTGACCTTCGTGCGCGCGATGTGGATGCCCATGCTCTGGGCCGAAACTTCCGAATCGCGGATCGCCATCATGGCGCGGCCGGTGGCGCTGCGCAGGATGTTGCGCGCGCCGAGCGTGATCAGGATCAGCACGACGAGGCAGATGTAGTAGAAATGGGTTTCGGTCGTCGTCTGCCAGCCGAACAGGTTCGGCTTGGCGACCGGAACGCCGCGGAAGCCGCCGGTGACGCTCGCCCAGTGGCTGAACACCTGCTCGATGATGACCGCGAAGGCCAAGGTCGCGATCGCGAGGTAGATGCCGGTCATGCGCAGCGCCGGCAGCGCGAACGC
>CAYZSG010000192.1:0-10370 GCA_964481045.1 uncultured Candidatus Odyssella sp.
AACACATGCGTGCCGCCGTCGATGTAGCCGAGTTTGCGGTAGAACGCGGCCACCGTCTCGTTTTCCGCGCGCACCATCAGATGCAGCTTCGGCAGGCCGCGCTCGACGAGCCAGTGCTCTGCGGCCGCCATCATGCGCCGGCCGAGGCCCTTCCTGCCGCGCTCCGGATCGACCGCGAGGTAATAGACCCAGCCGCGATGCCCGTCGTGGCCGACCATGACGGTCGCGGCGATCGCCGCGCCTGTCACGCCGACAAGAACCGCGCCGTGTCCCGAACCAAGGCAGAGCGCGATGTCGTCCGCCGGATCGTTCCAGGGGCGCGTGAGTCCGCAGCGCTCCCACAGCGCCGCCACCGCCACGAAATCCTCCTGCACATAGTCGCGGATCGCGAAATCGCCGGCGGACGTCGGAAGAAGTTGGACAATGGTCATCGGTTTTGGTCGAAGGTTTGAAAACCACGGAGGCACGGTGACACGGAGAAGGTCTTTTGCGCGCCTTCGGCGCTCCATCTCGATCTTCTCCGTGTCTCCGTGCCTCCGTGGTTCACCTTTCCTGTCTCGGCGCGATCTCAGTCTTTTTCGACCGGCGTCTCGCTGCGGCCGCCCCATTCGGTCCAGGAGCCGTCGTAGACGGCCACTTGCGGCGCGCCGATGAGGTGGAGGCCGAGCGCCAGCGCGCAGGCCGAGACGCCGGAGCCGCAGCTCGCGACGATGGGCTTCGCGGGATCGACGCCGGCGGCGCGGAACTTGGCCTCGATCGCCGCGGCCGGCAGCAGCGTGCCGGTGGCGGGGTCGGTCATCTCGCCGAACGGCACGTTCTTCGAGCCCGGAATGTGGCCGCCACGCAGCCCCTGGCGCGGCTCGGGATCGCGCCCGAAGAATCGGCCCGGCGAGCGGGCGTCGATGACCTGCTCGCGCTTCGTCTCGACGTTGCGCTTCACGTCGTCGAGCTCGCGCACGAGCAGCGAATTCACGCGCGCGGTGAAGTGGCGCTCGCGCGGGCGCGGTGCGTTGCTTTCGAGCGGGCGGCCCTCGGACTTCCATTTCCTGAGGCCGCCGTCGAGCACCGCAACATCGTCGTGGCCGAACACGCGGAACATCCACCAGACGCGCGCCGCGCTGAACAGGCCGAGGCCGTCGTAGACGACGATGCGGTTGCCGTCGCCGAGGCCCAGCTTCTTCACGCGCGAGGCGAACTTCTCCGGGCTCGGCAGCATGTGCGGCAGCGGCGAATCCGTATCGGAGATGTCGTCGATGTCGAAATAGACCGCGCCCGGAATGTGCCCGGCCGCGAACTCCGCCTTGGGGTCGCGCTTCATCGCAGGGAGATACCAGGAGCCGTCGACGACGCGGATGTCGGGCGCGCCGAGATGCGCGGCCAGCCAGTCGGTCGAGACGAGCGCTTCGGGCCGCGCGTAGCCGCGGTCGCTGGATGCGGTCATCGGTCGAGCCATTTCGGCACCGGGAGATGCTTGGAGCGCAGGAACGCGGGGTTGAACAGTTTGCTCTGGTAGCGGTTGCCGTAGTCGCAGAGGATCGTGACGATCGTCTTGCCGGGGCCGATATCCTTGGCGAGGCGCACCGCGCCGGCCACGTTGATGCCGCTCGAGCCGCCGAGGCAGAGGCCTTCCTTGCCGAGCAGATCGAAGATGAAGGGCAGGGCCTCCTCGTCGGGCACCTGATAGGCGAAGTCGGGCGTGAAGCCTTCGAGGTTCTTCGTGATGCGGCCCTGGCCGATGCCCTCGGTGATTGAACTGCCCTCGGCCTTGAGCGTCCCGGTCTTGTAGTAGCTGTAGAGCGCCGCGCCCTGCGGATCGGCGATCGCGATCTTCACGCCTTTGTTGCGCTCGCGCAGCGCCTGGGCGATGCCGGCGAGTGTGCCGCCGGTGCCGACCGCGCAGACGAAGCCGTCAACCTTGCCGTCGGTCTGCTCCCAGATCTCGGGGCCGGTCGTTCGGTAATGGCCGTCGCGGTTCGCGACGTTGTCGAACTGGTTGGCCCAGATGGCGCCGTTCGGCTCCCTGGCGGCGAGTTCCTTCGCCTTGCGCTCGGAGACGTGGACGTAGTTGTTCGGGTCCTTGTAGGGCACCGCCGGCACTTCGATCAGCTCCGCGCCGCACAGGCGGAGCATGTCTTTCTTCTCCTGCGACTGCGTTTCGGGGATCACGATCACGGTGCGGTAGCCGCGTGCATTGCCGACGAGGGCGAGCCCAATGCCGGTGTTGCCCGCCGTGCCCTCGACGATGACACCGCCCTTCTTGAGCAGGCCCTTCTTCTCGGCATCCTCGACGATCGCCAGCGCGGCGCGGTCCTTCACCGACTGGCCGGGATTGAGGAACTCGGCCTTGCCGAGGATCGTGCAGCCGGTGAGCGCCGAGACGCCCTGGAGCTTGATGAGCGGCGTGTTGCCGATGGTCGAAACGAAGCCGTCGCGGATGTGCATGACCGGAAATTGGGCAAGGCGTGAGTGAAAATCCACCGTATCGGCGCAAGGCGCGGCGATCAAGGCGGCGGGACTAGCGCTTGAACGCGCCCCACCTATCGCGGAGCTGCATGCGGTTCAGCAGCAGCCACTGCAGCGCGACGATCGTGACGACGTTCGTGAACTCGTGCGCGGCGAGCATCTTCTCGGCCTCGTCCACCGAAAGCGCGAAGGCGCGGATGTTTTCGTGCTCGTGCGCGAGGCCGTGGACGCCGCCGCATTTGCTGGCATCGACGCGGCCCACGAAGATCTCGACGTATTCCGAGCAGGCGCCCGGCGTCACCATGCATCTGGCGACCTTCTCGATCTCGCCGACTTCGACGCCCGCTTCCTCGATGGCCTCGCGGCGCACGACCTGCTCGGCGGTCTCGCCGGGGTCGATGATGCCGGCCACGACCTCGACGAGCCACGGGTGGAGACCCGCCGCATAGGCGCCGGGCCGGAACTGCTCGATCAGCACGATGCGGTCGAGCACCGGATCGTAGGGCAGCACCGCGGCGGCATGCCCGCGCTCGAACACCTCGCGCACGAACGGCTCGCTCCAGCCGCCGCCGTGCAGCTTGTGCCTCAGCCGGTAGCGATCAACCTGGAAACGGCCTTTGTAAACGGTGGCCTTCTCGACGATCTCGACGTCGTCGCGCGTCAAGTCCGGCGACCGCGTCACGACCCGAGCACGCCCGTCATGAACAGCTTCGCGATCCCGCCCACGAACGCATTGATCTCCTCGGGCGCCTTCGGCTCGAGATAGGGCACCGCGCCATTGCAGAGCGCCACCGCGGCGGTGGCCGCGAGCCGGCAATCGACGCCGGCCGGCAGTTCGCCGCGCGCGATGCCGCGGCGGAGCATGTCTTCCCACAGCTTCGAATAGCGGCGGGCCAGCCGGTTCATCTCGGGCACGACATCGGCCGGAAGGAAGCGCCTATTGTGCGCGAAGCAGGTGACGTAGTGGCGCCGGTCGCCTTGCAGGTGGTTGCCGATCGCCGAGCGGATCGCCTCGCGCGTCGGCATGTTGGATTTGAGGATCGCCTCGATATGGTCACCGAACTCGGAGCCGCCGATGCGGCAGATCTCCTCGAGGGCGGCCTCCTTCGACTCGAAATAGTAGTAGAGGCTGCCAGGCTGCATGCCGAGGCTGTCGGCAATGTCGCGCGTCGTGGCGGCGTGATAGCCCTTCTTGGCAAAGACGGCCGCGGCGGCGTCCATGATTTCGCGCCGCCGGCGAAGCTGGCGCGGCTTGGCGGCGGTCGAAGCGACGCTGGTCTCGCTCATCGAATCGATCCGGGAGTTGTGTGACATTTCGCTTACCATCGCCGCACCCGCCGAGTCGAGGGAGACGACGCCGTGCATGCGGCGCGCGGACCCTCGTGCTAGGCTCTTGCCGGCCGCTTTCGTAGGAGGTCGACGATGAACGACGCGCGCATGAAGGGCGAAGACGCTCCGTTCGGAAAGGCGCCGGCGCCGGGCGAGGTGGTCGTCGCCGAGGTGGGCTTCGGACGCTATGCCCAGGTGGTCTATGACGGCAAGCACCGGCTGACCGCCGACGAGCCCGAGGAGGAGGGCGGGCTTGACACCGGCCCGAGCCCTTACCGCCTGCTGCTCGCGGCGCTCGGGGCCTGCACTTCGATCACGCTGCGCATGTATGCCGAGCGCAAGAAGTGGCCGCTGCGCCACGTGGCCGTCCGGCTGCGCCACAGCAAGTCGCACGCCAAGGACAGCGCGGGCGCCGAGAAGACGGGCGCCAAGATCGACCACATCGAACGCGAGATCGAGCTTTCCGGCGATCTCACCGGCGAGCAGCGCCAGCGGCTTCTCGAGATCGCCAACAAGTGCCCGGTCCACCAGACCCTCGAGCGCGCGAACGAGGTGGTGACGACGCTGAGGCCGGCCTAGTTCGTCTCGGCGATCGCCCTCCTGAAGCGGAGCAGCGCGAGGACGAACAGCGCCGCGCCGATGCCCGCCATCGCGATGAATTGCGGCCAGACGACGTCGAGGCCGGCGCCGCGGAACAGAACGCCCTGCGCGAGCTGGATGAAGTGCGTCGTCGGCGCTGCCAGCATCACGTCCTGCACGAATTGCGGCATGCTCTCGCGCGGCGTGGCGCCGCCCGACAGCATCTCGAGCGGCATGATGACCAGCATCAGCAGCAGCGCGAACTGCGGCATCGAGCGCGCCAGGGTCGCGAGATAGATGCCCATCGACGTCGTGGCGAACAGATGGACGGCCGCCGCGGCCAGGAACAGCGCGACCGATCCTTGAACGGGGACCTCGAGCACCCGCTCGACGACGACGAGCAGCGCGACGGTTGCCGCCGCGAGCACGACCAGGATCATCGACCAGATCTTGCTCAGCATGATCTCGGTCGGCGTCACCGGCATGACGAGCAGGTGCTCGATCGTGCCGTGCTCGCGCTCGCGGATCAGCGCGGCGCCGGCGAGGATGATCGCCAGCATCGTGATGTTGTTGATCACTTCGTTGATCGCGCCGAACCAAGATTTGTCGAGCGTGGGATTGAAGCGCGCGCGCAGCGCCAGCTCGACCGGCGGGCTGGCCGCGGCGCGATAGCGTTGCAGGAAGGCGGCCGCCTCGCCGGCGAGGATCGCCTGGACATAGCCGGCGCCCATGAACGCCTGCGTGATGCGCGTGGCATCGACATTGAGCTGCACGCTGGGCTGGCGGCCGGCGAGCAGGTCACGCTGGAAATTGGGCGGGATGACGAGCGCGAAGGTGATCGAGCCGGCATCCATGCGCGCATCCATCTCGCGCGGCGTGATGAGGATCGGCGCCTTGAACGAGGGCGGGTAGAACGCGGCGACGATGCGCGTGGAGAGCGCCGAGCGGTCCTCGTCGACGACGGCGATCGGCGCGTTGTTGAGCGTCTCGGGAATCGCCGTCGCCGCCGTGTAGATCGCGAAGGTGAATGCGTAGACGATCAGCACGAGCATGATGCGGTCGCGCGCCAGGCTGCGCAGCTCCTTGATCCCGAGGCGGAAGACGTTTCCGGCGCGCATCAGGCTTCCTGCTTGCGGAGCAGCATCGCGCACAGGCCGATGATCACCGGCACCGCGATCAGCAGCGCGAGGAACGCCGCGTGCAGGTCCCCGAAATCCAGCGCCTTCGAGAACGTGCCGCGGACGATCGTCAGGAAATGCGTGGTCGGATAGACCGCGCCGATCACCGCGCCGGCGCCCTTCAACGACGAGACCGGGTCGATCATGCCCGAATACTGGATCGCGGGGATGAGCGTGACGACCGCGGTGCCGAAAATCGCGGCCACCTGGCTGCGCACGAAGGACGACATCAGCAGGCCGAGGGCGGTCGCGCAGACGACGTAGAGCAACGCGCCGGTGAGCAGCGCCGGAAAGCTGCCCTTGAACGGCACGTCGAACAGCGTGACGGCGAGCAGCGCCTGGAGCAGGAAGTTCAGCAGCGCGAGCGCGATGTAAGGAAGCTGCTTGCCGAGCAGGAATTCGAGGCGCGTCGTCGGCGTCACGTAGAAGTTTATGATCGATCCGAGCTCCTTTTCACGCACGACGCTGAGCGCGGTCAGCATGGCCGGGATCATCATCAGCAGCATCGGGATCACCGCCGGCACCATCGCCACGAGGCTCTTCACGTCGGGATTGTAGCGGTAGCGGATCTCGACATTGACCGGGCTCGCCGCGCCCCCCGCGGCGCCGAGCCATTGCGCGTGCAGCGCCTGGACATAGCCCTGCACGGTTTCGGCCCGCGTCGGCATGGCGCCGTCGATCCAGACGCCGATCGTCGCGGTCTGACTGCGGGCGATGCTGCGCGCGAAATCGGGCGGGATCTCGATCGCCAGCGAGAGCCGGCCGGCGCGCATCCGCCGGTCGAGGTCGGCGTAGTCGGCGAGCGGCGGCTTCTCGATGAAATAGCGCGAGCCGGCGATGTTGACGACGTAGCTCTGGCTGCTCGTCGTCTGGTCCCGGTCGAGCACGGCGAACGAGAGGCGCTCCACGTCGAGGCTGATGCCGTAGGCCATGATCAGCATCAGGATCACGCTGCCGATCACCGCCAGAGTCGCGCGGATCGGATCGCGCGCCAGCTCCAGTGTCTCGCGGCGCGCGAAGCTTAGCATGCGCCAGAGGTGGAACGGCGCCGGCGAGCGCGGCGCCGACGCCGCGGCGGGCGCTTGCACGATCGGCGCGGGTAGGGGCGCGCTCTCGTCCGCCACCTCCTCGAGATACGCGATGAACGCTTCTTCGAGCGTCGCGACGCCGCGATTCGCGATCAGCGCCGCCGGCGTGTCGCTGACCAGAACGCGGCCCGCATGCATCAGCGAGATGCGGTCACAGCGCTCGGCCTCGTTCATGAAGTGCGTGGAAACGAAGATCGTGACGCCGTCGCGCCGCGAAAGATCGACCAGCGTTCGCCAGAACGCATCGCGCGCGACCGGATCGACGCCCGACGTCGGCTCGTCGAGGATCAGCAGGGCCGGCGCGTGGATCATCGCGACCGCGAGCGAGAGGCGCTGCCGCTGCCCGAGCGCGAGCGCGCCGGGAAGCTCGTCCATGATCGCGGCGAGATCGAAGCGCGCGGCGCTCTCGGCCACGCGCGCCGGGATCGTTTCGGCCGGAAGCTGGAACAGGCGCGCGTGCAGCTCGAGGTTCTGCCGCACGGTGAGCTCGGTGTAGAGCGAGAACGACTGCGACATGTAGCCGACGCGCCGCCGCGTCGCGAGATCGCGCGGATCGACCGCGTGGCCGAACAGCCATGCCTTGCCCTCGCTCGGCGGCAGGAGGCCGGTCATCATCTTCATCGTCGTCGTCTTGCCGCAGCCGTTGGAGCCCAGGAAACCGAAGATCTCGCCCTGGCGGATGCGGAAGCTGACGTCGTCCACGGCGGTGAAGTCGCCGAAGCGCATCGTGAGGTTGCGCGCCTCGATCGCGATCTCGGCCTCGCCGTCGATGCGCGGCGGTGCGATGACCGCGCGGTGGCCATCGCGCCTTGCGGCGGGGAGCAGGGCCACGAACGCGGCTTCGAGCGTGGCGGCGCCGGTGCGCGCGAGCAGTTCGGGCACGGTGCCGGTGGCGAGCACGCGGCCGCCATCCATCGCCACGAGCCGGTCGAAGCGCGCCGCCTCGTCCATCGACGCGGTGGCGACGATGACGCTCATGCCCGGCCGGTTCGCGCGGATGCGGCCGATCAGGTCCCAGAACTGGCGGCGCGAAAGCGGGTCGATGCCGGTCGTGGGCTCGTCGAGGATCAGGAGATCGGGGTCGTGCACCAGCGCGCAGCAAAGGCCGAGCTTCTGCTTCATGCCGCCCGAGAGCTTCCCGGCGGGGCGATCGACGAACGGCGCGAGGCCGGTGCTCTCCGTGAGCGTAGCGATCCGGTGCCGGCGCTCGAGCCGGTCCTGGCCGAACATCCGCGCGAAGAAATCGATGTTCTCGAAAACCGAGAGCGTCGGGTAAAGATTCTTGCCGAGCCCCTGCGGCATGTAGGCGATGCGCGGGCAGACGCGGCGGCGGTGCGCGGCGCTCGCCATGTCGCCGCCGAGCACCTCGAGCCGGCCGCTCTGCAGCGCGTGCGCGCCGGCAACGAGCGCGAGCAGGCTCGATTTGCCGACGCCGTCCGGCCCGATCAGGCCGACGACGCAGCCGGCCGGGATGTCGAGCGTCACGTCCTCGAGCGCCGCCGTCGTCCGATGCCTGAGCCCGATTCCCGCGAGCCGCGCGACGGGCGCGCCGCTCATTGCGGAAGCTTCGCTTGCAGGCTGGCCGGCCACGGCACGTCGGCCTTGAGCCGCACATAGGCCATGCCCGGCAGCCCGGTCTTCACCTGCCGGATGTGCTTCTTCAGCAGCTCCGGCGCGATCCGGGCCTTGATCTGGAACATCAGCTTCTGGCGCTCGTCGGCCGTCTCGACGGTCTTCGGCGTGAACTGCGCGACGTCGGCGACGAAGCTCACATTCGCCGGCACGACGAATTGCGGCGCCGCATCGAGCACGAGCCGCACCTCTGTTCCGATCGCGACCTGGCCGGCCTGCCCGGTCGGGAGGAAGAACGTCATGTAGACGTCGCTGAGATCGACGATGTTCAGCACCTTGCCGCCCGCGCCGAGCACTTCGCCGGGCTGCGCGACGCGATACTGCACGCGCCCGTCGCGCGGCGCCTTGAGCGTCGAGTCGTCGATCTCGGTCTGGATGCGGTCGATCGTCGCCTTGCCGGCATCGACCGCGGCGAGGGCACTGACGACCTGCGATTCGGCGGCGCTGATGGCCGAATCGGCGGCGGCGACCTGCGCTTCCGCCGCGCTGACCGCGGCCTTGGCGCCCTCGAAGCGCGCGCGGTCGTTGTCGAGCGTCTCGACCGAGGCCGTTCCGCGCTTCACCAGCTCGTCGGATCGCTCGAATCGCTTCTGCGCGGCCTCCAGCTCCGCCTTGCGCTGCGCGACCACGGCGATGGCGGCGTCTTTCTCGGCCCTGCGCTGCACGACCTGCGCGCGTGCCGTGTCGACCCCGATGACCGCGCGGCGGAGCTGCGCGTCCGCCTCGCGGCGCTGCGCCTGCAGCGAGTCGGTATCCATCTCGACGAGGATTTGCCCGGCGGTGACGAAGTCGCCTTCGTTCACGCGGATCGCCTTCACGCGGCCCGGTGCCTTCGTCGCGATGTCGATGTCGGTCGCGAGGATGCGGCCGTTCGCGCCGGCGATGCCGTCGGGCAGCGGCTTCATCGCGAGCTGCGACCATGCCAGATACGCCGCGCCGGCGGCAGCCAGCACGATCACCGATCGCAGAAGCCATTTCCTGGAGCGATCCATGCTCTCACTTGCCTCGATGTCAAATGAAGGCGTCTCCGGCGAAACAGGTATGGCGCTCCGAAGAGCGCCGGTTCATCGCGCGATGCAAGCCGCGTGCCCTGCCCGCACCGGCGGACGGGCGCTGTGGTGCGGCGAATGTCGCGCCCGGGCCGGGCGCGGACATTGATCCGTATCAACGGGCACCGCGCGCATCATCGTGCCTGCGCGCGCCGCAGGAGCTGCTTCGGCCGTATAAATTCGGGGTTGACCTGTATCGCGCGGCGGCAGTTCTCCGCGGCCTCGGCGCGCCGGCCGAGCCCGAGCTGCGCCTCGCAGAGATCGGCGTGGTTTTCGGCGTCGGTGCCGGAACGCGCCATGACTTGCTCCATATCGGCCAGAGCCGCGCGGAAATCGCCGGCGCGCAGCAGGAAGCGCGCGCGGGCGCGATGGCGCAGGGGGTTGTCCTTGTCGGCGGCGATGGCGGCATCGAGATCGGCGCGTGCCGCGCGATGGTTGCCGCGCTTGGCGTGCAGGAACGCGCGCCATTCGAGCGCATCGGCCCGCGCTGCGCCTTGGACGGATTGCCCGCCAAGCGCGCGATCGAGCCAGTAAAGCGCATCGGCGTCGCGGCCGGCACGGAGATTCTGCAGCGCCAGAGTCACGTCGAACGGCGCGCCGGACTGCGCCGCCGCGGGCGCCGCGAGGAGCAGCAGGAAGGGAATGAGCCAGCGCTTCACGGCGTTCCTTTCGTTTGGACCGGAACAGTCTGCGCCGCGCCGGCGCCGAGGTGAAGGCGGCGGAGCTTGGGCGCGAACGCGGTGACGCCGGCGGCGATCAGGATCGTCGCGAGGCCGCCGAGCCAGACATAGCGCACCGTGCCGAACGCCGCGGCGGCCATGCCGCTCTGGAACGCGCCGAGCTCGTTGGAGGCGCTGATGAACATCATGTTCACCGCCGCGATACGCCCGCGCATCTGCTCGGGCGAATGCAGGCGCAGGATCGCGCGGCGGATCACGACGCTGATGCCGTCGAACATGCCGCTCAGCGCGAGTGCCGCGAGCGAGAGGTAGAAATTCGTCGACAGCGCGAACACGATGACGCTGAGGCCGAAGCCGGTGACGCAGAGCAGA
>CAYZSG010000193.1:0-10322 GCA_964481045.1 uncultured Candidatus Odyssella sp.
GGCGGGCGAAGCGTGCAACCGGCGCGATCCTGCGTCTGTTCGATGCGGCGTCGTTCTATCGGCGGGAAGCGCTTTCGGCGCGCGCGTAGCGGCCGCTCAACCGACGAAGGGCGCCGCGAACGCCGCGACCAGCGGCACGAACACGGCGGTGCCGGCGAGCAGCGCGATCGCCTTCACGGCGAGCGGTCCCAGGCACTCGAGCTTCTCGCGCCTGCAGTCGGTGGCTTGCCTGTTGCGCATGGAAGTTTCCCTCGGGTTCGGTATCGCGGTGATATTTTTACGCCAAGCGGGGATGGCGCGCAGTGATGCATGTCACAGGACATCCCGGCGATGCCCTCTTGGTCTCGCCGCCGGAACGCGCTAAGCCGCTGTCAGGCAACAGAGACTTGTCGCATCACAATGTCCAGTTCCGCCACTCATACGGCATCCGCCGGCAAGCCGGATCACGCGCCCAAGCCGAATGCGCTCCCGCCGATCACGTGGTTCGAGGGGAAGTGGCACGAGGGCGACATCAAGGTGATGACCGTGCACAGCCCGGCCGCGTGGCTCGGCGCCTCGATCTTCGACGGCGCGCGCGGCTTCGACGGCGTGGCGCCCGATCTCGACAAGCACTGCGCGCGCGCGATCGCCTCGGCCAAGCTGTTCGGCATGACGCCGCCGGTGACGGCCGCCGAGATCGAGAAGCTCGCGCGCGAGGGCCTCGCGAAATTCCCGAAGAGCACGGAAGTGTATATCCGCCCGCTGATGTGGGCCGGCACCGGCTTCGTCATTCCCGATGCCGACAGCACGCGCTTCGCGCTCACGATCGAGCCGATGGAGATCCCGGGCTTCGCCGGATTCTCGGCGTGCCTCTCGCCGTTCCGCCGCCCGGCCACCGACATGGCGATGACCGATGCCAAGGCGGGCTGCCTCTATCCCAACGTTGCGCGCTGCGAGGGCGATGCGAAGCGGCGCGGCTTCGATGCCGCGATCGTGCTCGATCCCGCCGGCAATGTGGCCGAGTTCGCGTCGTCGAACCTGTTCATCGTCAAAGACGGCGGCGTGGCCACGCCGGCGATCAACGGCACGTTCCTGAACGGCATCACGCGCCAGCGCGTGATCGCGCTGCTGCGCGAGGCGGGGATGACGGTGGAAGAGCGTCGCGTCACCTATGCCGACGTGATGGCGGCCGACGAGGTGTTCTCGACCGGCAATTACGCCAAGGTGAAGCCCTGCATCCGCGTCGACTCGCGCACGCTGCCGGTCGGCCCGGTCGCGACCAAGGCGCGCGAGCTCTACTTCGCCTGGGCCCGCAAGGGGCGCTGAAGCCCGGCCGTCCGCGCCGCCGATGCCCGGGATTTATATCGCGGCCGTTGTCGCCGCCGCGCTGGCGCTGCTCGTCATCGGCAATTTCCTCATCAAGGGCGCTTCGCCCGCCGAGCGGCGGCTCTATCTCGCGCTGATCGTGCTTCAGCTTCCGATGAGCTGGCTCGCGTTCCAGTATTTCCGCGTGCCGCTCGACCTTGTGCTGCGCCCGCTGATCACCGATCTCGGCACCTACGAGGCAATCACGCTGTTCTACGCGCCGCTGACCGAGGAGCCGGCCAAGCTCTGGCCGCTGCTGCTGCCTTTCGTGTGGCGGAATCTCCGGCGCGAGAACGCGGTGCGCGTGGCTCTGGCGCTCGGGCTCGGCTTCGGGATCGGCGAGATCGCGTTCCTCGCCGCGCGCGTGGCGGCGGTGCCGGCGATGGCGCCGCTGCCCTGGTACATGTTCGGCGGCTTCATCGCCGAGCGGCTGATGGTGTGCCTGTGGCACGCGGCATTCACCGCCGTCACCGTGGCCGCGGCGTCGCTGGCGCTGTCGCGCGTGCCGGCCGCCTTTGCGGGCTCGGTGGCGCTGCACGTCCTCGGCAATTTCCCGATCTATCTCGCGGCGCTGCGCCTGTTCGGCCTCGGGCCGGCGGAATGGCAGCTTCTGCTGTTCGCGTGGACGATCGCCTACGCGGTGGCGATGGCGTTCCTGATCTTCTTCGTCGCCCGCGCGACCGGCGCGCGCTTCTTTCCGCCCCGGGGCGCCTCTGCCGCCATTGCGGCAAGGACGACAAGGCGCCGCTGATGGGCCTGAATTTCGGCGCGCGGCGCTACGAGGCCTGCACGCTCTGCGGCAACTCGCAATGGGTGTGAGGCGTTGACGGGCCGGAGGGCCGCGCCTAGCTTGCCGCGCGAATTCCAGCGGACATGAGATGAGCGGCGAACGGGCACTGGCCGAGGCGGCGCGCGCCTGGCCTTTCGAGGAGGCGCGCAAGATCGTCGAGCGCATCGGCGGCAAGGTGCCGGCGAAAGGCTATGTGCTGTTCGAGACCGGCTACGGCCCCTCGGGCCTGCCGCATATCGGCACGTTCGGCGAGGTCGTGCGCACGACGATGGTGCGCCAGGCCTTCCAGCGCCTCTGCCCCGACATCCCGACGCGCCTCTTCGCGTTCTCCGACGATCTCGACGGCCTCCGCAAGGTGCCCGACAACGTGCCGAATCAGGAGATGATGGCGCGCTACATCGGCGATAAGGTGCGCTCGTTCGGCTCGCCGCTCACGTCGATCCCCGATCCGTTCTCGAACGAATACGAGAGCTTCGGCCATCACAACAATGCGCGGCTGCGCGGCTTCCTCGACCGGTTCGGCTTCGAATACGAGTTCGTGAGCTCGACCGAGGCCTACAAGAGCGGCCGCTTCGACGAGACGCTGCTGGCGCTGCTTCGCCGCATCGACGACGTGAACAAGGTGATCCTGCCGACGCTCGGCCCCGAGCGCCGCGCCACCTATTGCCCGTTCCTGCCGATCCGCATGCGCGACAATCGCCCGCAAGTGCTCGAAGTGCCCGCGGTCGAGGTGAAGCCCGAATCCGGCACGATCGTATTCGAGGACGCGGTCGAGGGCCGCTTCGAGCAGAAGGTCACCGGCGGCCACTGCAAATTGCAATGGAAGGCCGATTGGGCGATGCGCTGGGCGGCGCTCGGCGTCGATTACGAGATGTCGGGGAAAGACCTGATCGAATCGGTGCGCCTCTCGAGTCAGGTCTGCCGCATCCTCGGCGCCAAGCCGCCCGAAAGCTTCACCTACGAGCTGTTCCTCGACGACAACGGCGAGAAGATCTCGAAGTCGAAGGGCAATGGCCTCTCGGTCGACGAGTGGCTGCAATACGCGCCGCCGGAATCGCTCGCGCTCTTCATGTATCAGCAGCCGCGCCGCGCGAAGCGCCTGTTCTTCGACGTGATCCCGAAGGCGGTGGACGAGTATCTCGGCTATCTCGATGCGTTCGTGGCGGAAGACGAGGCGAAGCGGCTCGAGAACCCGGTCTGGCACATCCACAACGGCAAGCCGCCGGTGGCCGAGCTTCCACTCACCTTCGGCATCCTGCAGAATCTCGCCGGCGTCGCGAATGCGGACTCGAAAGACGTGCTGTGGGGCTTCATCACGAGCTACCGCCCCGGCGCGAGCCCCGAGAAGATGCCGATCCTCGACCGGCTTGTCGGCTATGCGCTCGCCTACTACCGCGACTTCGTGAAGCCGGCGAAGAAATACCGCGCGCCCAGCGACCAGGAGCGCGCGGCGCTCGCCGATCTCGAGCAGGCGCTCGCCGCGGTGCCGGCCGGCGCAACGCCCGAGGACATCCAGAACGCGGTGTACGAAGTCGGCAAGCGCCACGGCTTCGCGAACCTGCGCGACTGGTTCAAGGCGCAATACGAAGTGCTGCTCGGCCAGAGCCAGGGCCCGCGCATGGGCACCTTCATCGCGCTCTACGGGCCCGACAAGTTCCGCGCCCTCGTCCGCCGCGCGCTCGCCGGCGAGAATCTCGCGGCTGCGTGAGGCCGGCCGTGGAGGCGCGGCCCGGCGGATTGTCCGGCGCTTGGTCGAGAATGTCGCACTTCAGGCCTCGAAATCGGCAATTCGCGCAATAAATTAGATGGTTAACGCAGCCCCAGCACCCCGGATTTTGTGCGCTGCACCATTTTTGCCTTGACAGGCGGCAGCGCGTCCCTATATTGGGCAATGTTGCAGCGCAGCATAGACGTTGCAGCGCAGCAAGTCACACACCATCAGCCGCCAACCGGCGGCGCGGACAGGAGACGAACCCATGATCGCGCAGGATTTCACGAAGGTCGCCGGCCTCGAGCAGATCGAAGCGGCGGTGAAGACGGGCCAGGATACGGCTCTCAAGATGTTCAAGGCCGGCAAGGACACGGCCGAGAAGCTCTACAAGGCCGGCAGCGACGCCGCGCTCAAGGGCTTCGAGAAGAGCACGGCGTTCACGCGCGAGCAGGTCGAGAAGACCTTCCCGCAGGCGGTGACGAAGTTCGACGAGGCGACGGCTTTCACGAAGGAGAGCATGGACGCCAGCTTCGCCAGCGCGGCGATCGCCACCAAGGGTTTCGAAGCGCTCGCCGACGAAGTCGCGGCTTACGGCAAGAAGGCCGCCGAGGCGAGCTTCGCGAACGTGAAGGCTCTCCAGGGCATCAAGTCGGTGCAGGACCTGCTCGAGATCCAGACCGGCTTCGCGCGCGCCGCGTTCGACATGGCGTTCTCCGGCGCCACCAAGATGGCCGAGCTTTCGGTGAAGACCGCGAACGAAGCGGTGGAGCCGATCCAGACTCGCGTCGCGAAGGTGGTCGAGAAGTACGGCAAGCCCGTCGCCGCCTAAGATTTCAACGCTTGCGGCGCGATGACGCTAGATTCGCGCGCGAATCGAGCGTTATAGTAATCGCATAGAACACGCGCGGTCCTCCTCCCTCACGCGCGTCGGGCCCGGGGCTTCGGCTCCGGGCCCACTCATTTTCAGGCCGTTTTTATTGGCTTTCTCGCGCGTTCGTTCCGCGCTTTCAATTCCGTCTTAGAATTTTCTAACGCGCCGCAGAGGTTTGCCGCGCCGAACTCCGCCGCGCGCGCGGCCAAGAATTCGCAGCAGGTTGTGGAAAAACCCGTTCTCGCGGCAATGGCGGCGATGCCGAATTCGCATGGCTCGCCTGCCGCGTGCGGCTCCGTCGCGCCCCTTGAACGCGCCTGCGCCGCATGGGCAACTACGCATCTGGCGGCCTGAAGGGGGAGGGGAGCGCCGGTGAGCGAGGCCCTCAACACGTTTCTGCTCGTCTATGCCGCGCTGTTCCCGATCGTGAATCCGGTCGGCGGCGCGCCGATCTTCCTGGGGCTCACGCGCCATCTCGGCGTTGCCGAGCGCCATTCGCTCGCGCGCCGGATCGGGCTCAACGGCTTCCTGCTGCTGCTGGGCTCGCTGCTGATCGGCTCGCACGTGCTGCAGTTCTTCGGCATCACCCTGCCGGTCGTGCGCATCGCCGGCGGCATTGTGGTGTCGGCCTTCGCGTGGAAGCTGCTGCACGAGGGCGACAAGCTCGAGGATCAGCGCGGCGCCGCCGCGGTGCCGGCGGTGCCGGTCGATGCGTTCTATCCGCTCACCATGCCGCTCACCGTGGGGCCGGGCTCGATCTCGGTCGCGATCACGCTCGGCAGCCAGCGGCCGCAGGCGCCCGATCTCGCGCAATTGGCGCTGCTCGGCGGCGCGGCCGTGGCCGGTCTGCTCGCGGTCGCCGTCACGATCTTCCTCTGTTACCGGTACGCCGAGAAGATCACCGCGGCCTTGGGCGAGCGCGGCACCAACGTCCTGGTGCGGCTCTCCGCGTTCATCCTGCTGTGCATCGGCATCCAGATCATCTGGAACGGCTGGCGCGCGCTGAACGTGTGAGGGTGAGGGCGCGCGACGCCGTGGACGCAATCACTGGATCAAAGGCCGTTCAGATGGAAGCGCGCAAGCCGTGGCGCCGCCTCGTTTCCGTCCATCCTTCGATGCGCGCCGAAGACGGCGCGCACCTCAGGATGAGGCTGCTATGTTCCAACCAGTACTCCTCATCCTGAGGTGCCCGCCCATCTTGGGCGGGCCTCGAAGGATGGACGCGAACTCGATGCTGCCGCAGCCAATGCCTCCAACCGAACGTACTCCATCGTCCCGCCACCCATGACCTCGACACTCGCCGCTTTGATCGGCGCCGCGCCGGAGACGGCGGGAGCGATCCGCTATGCGGGCCGCGCGGTTACCTATGGCGATCTCGCGCGCCGCGCAGCGCAAGTCGCCGGCGGGCTCGCGGCGCTTGGCATTCGTCCGAACGACCGCGTGGCGCTGTGGCTGCCGAACGCGCCGGCCTGGCTCGAAATGTTGTTCGGCCTCGGGCATCTCGGCGCGGTGGTGGTCGCGGTCAACACGCGCTTCCGCGCCGTGGAGGTGGCCGACATCGTCGGCCGTTCGCGTGCGCGCGCGCTCGTGCTGTGGCCCGGATTCAGGAACATCGATTTCCTCGGCATCCTGGAAGCCGTCGATCCCGCGGCGCTCGACCGGCTCGAGGCGATCATCCTCTACGACGAAGGCGAGGCGCCGCCGAAATTGCCCGCCGCTCTCGCCGGCAAGCGCGTGCTGCGCTACGCCGATCTCGCCGCCGCGCCGCCGCTCGCCGCTTCCGCCGGTACCGCCGATTCCGGCGCCGCGATCTTCACCACCTCGGGCACGACGAAGGCGCCGAAATTCGTGCTGCACACGCAGCGCAGCCTCGTCGATCACGCGCGCGCGGTGGCGCCCGCGTTCGGCTACGGCGCGCCCGACGCGGTGATGCTGCAGGCGCTGCCGTTCTGCGGCGTGTTCGGACTCTCGCAGGCGCTGGCCACGTTCGCCGCGCGCCGGCCGATGGCGTTGCTGCCGGCGTTCGACGCCGAGGCGGCCGCGCGGGCCATTCCGGCCGAGCGCGTCACCCACATGAACGGCAGCGACGAGATGTATCGCCGCATGCTCGAGGCGGCGCCAGGCGCGCGTCCGTTCCCGACCCTGCGCCGCGCCGGCTTCGCCGCGTTCAACAGCGATCCGGCGGAGTTCGTGGCGTTCGGCGACGCGCGTGGCCTGCCGCTCGCCGGCCTCTATGGCATGAGCGAGATCCAGGCGCTGTTCGCGAGCCAGTCGCCCGATGCGCCGGCGGCCGATCGCGCGCGCGGCGGCGGAACGCCGGTTTCGCCTGAAGCGCGGGTGCGCGTGCGCGATCCCGAGAGCGGCAAGATTCTGCCGGATGGCGAAAGCGGCGAGATCGAAGCGAAGGGGCCGAGCCTCATGGCCGGTTATGCCGACGATCCGGCGGCCACCGAAGCGGCCTTCACCGACGACGGATATCTGCGCACCGGCGATCTCGGCTACACGGTGCCGGGCGGGTTCGTGTTCCTCGCGCGCATGGGCGATGCGCTGCGGCTCGGCGGCTATCTCGTCAATCCGGTCGAGATCTCGAGCCACATCGAAACGCATCCCGCCGTGGTCGGATGCCAAGTGGTCGGCGCCAAGACGAAACGGGGCGAACGCGCGGTGGCGTTCGTCGTGAAGCGCGCGGGGGCGGTGGCGGAAGAGGGCGCGCTGATCGCGCATTGCCGTTCCGGACTCGCGTCGTTCAAATGTCCGGAGGCCATAATCTTCCTCGACGCCTTCCCGGTGGCGGAAAGCGCGAACGGGGCCAAAATCCAGCGCGCGAAACTGCGCGAATGGGCAAAGGAGCGCTTGGGCGCCTGAGGCGGCGCCCGGCCGACGTCAGTGCGTCGTGGTGCGCTCCAAGCGGGCTATCTCGTCCTTCAGTTTGAGCTTTTCCTTCTTGAGGGCGTGGATCGTCGTATCGTCCGGGTTAGGCTTCTTGGTTTCCTCGGAGATTTGCGCTTCGAGACCGGCGTGGCGGGCTTTCAGCGAATCCAGTCGCTCCATTGAGCTCAACGCGCGCTCCTTCCGTTGGGGTTGGCACGAGCAAGCACGGAAAGACTAGCTCCGTCCCGGCGCTTCGCCAAGCGGCCAGAGCGCGAATGAAGCGGGAACGGATCAGGCGGCGGGTGGCTTCGTCGCACGCATCGCGGGGCGCGCGGCGAAGGCCTCGTACCACGCCGATAGCCGCGGCCGGCCCGGCCGCCACGGCCGCGCGGGGTGGCGGAAATCGAGGTAGCCGAGCGCCACGGCGAGCGCGATCGTGCCGATATCGACGGTGGGCGAAGGCAGCGCGCCCTCGGCGGCATCGAGCGCGCGCGCGATCTCCGCGTGGCGCGCGGCGACGAAAACCGGCGATCGTTCGCTCTCCGGGCGCCGGCCTTCCCCGACGATGGCGATCGCCGCGTCGATGACGCCCTGGCCGAGCGCATGCAATGTGAGCACCCGCCAGCGCGCGGGGCCGGGCCGCGGAAACAATGCGCCGCCGGCGGTCTCGTTCAGGAACTCGGCGATCACCAGCGAATCGAACAGGGTCGTGCCGTCGGGCAGCACGAGCGCGGGCACGCGGCCGAGCGGGTTGGCGGCCGAAACGTCGGCCACCACCGTTTCGGGCCGCGTGGCCACGAGATCGAAGCGATCGGCGAGGCCGAGCTCGTGCGCCGCCACCATCACCTTGCGCACATAGGGCGAGGTGGGCGACCAGTGCAGCGTCCAGCGCATCGCGGGCGCGCGGTCAGGCCTGCGGCTTCGTCGCCTCCATCGAGGGGCGCTTGGCGAACGCGTCGTACCAGCGGCCGAGCGTCTCGCACTTCTTGCGCCAGCCCAGATCGGGAAAGCGCAGGTCGAGATAGCCGAGCGCGCAGCCCACCGCGATCTTGCCGGCATCCACCTTGTCGTCGAACACCCAGGCCTGGCCTTCGAGCGCGTCGAGCGACTGGTTCACCTTCTGCTGCTGTCCCGCGATCCATTCCGGCCAGCGCTTGTCGGCCGGGCGCAGGAACGTCTCGTAGCGGACGAGAATCGCAGAATCCATGAGGCCGTCGGCCAGCGCCTCGGTGCGCTTCACGCGCCAGCGATCGGGGCCTTTCGCCGGAATGATCTTCCCGCCGCCGGCGAACGTATCGAGATATTCGACGATCAGGCTCGATTCGATCAGCAGGTCGCCGTCGTCGGTGACCAGCGTCGGCAGGCGGCCGAGCGGGTTCACCTTCACGAGATCGGCGCTCATCGCCACCGGCGTGGTGGCCACCGTCACGAGCTCGATCTTCTTGTCGAGGCCGAGCTCCATCGCGGCCACGCGAACCTTGCGCACGAACGGCGACAGCGCCGAAAAATACAGCTTCATTCCGGTTCCCCTCGGGTTTTGATCGATGTTTGCGGGACCGCTTCGTCCGCGTCGCCCCTTCGAGGCCGCCCTGAGAAGGGCGGCACCTCAGGATGAGGTCGTTTCTGTTCGAGCAAAAACAGCCTCATCCTGAGGTGCCGCCCCTCTAGGAGCCGCCTCGAAGGATGGACGCAAGCTCACGGTCTCCACGATTGGTCCACGCATTCTACCCTAGCGACTTCGACGCGATCTCGTAAACATCGCGCGAGAGCTTGGGCGCTTGCAGGATTCGCGCGAGTTCGCGCTTCATCAGCGCCTGGCGCGCCTTGTCCATCCGCTGCCAGCGGCCCAGCGGCGCCAGGATGCGCGCGGCTACCTGCGGATTGACCGGATCGAGCTCGAGGATGCGGTCGGCGTGGAACGCATAGCCCGAGCCGTCGGCCGCGTGATAGCGGAGCGGATTCGAGGAGGCGAAGGTGGCGACCAGCGCGCGCACCTTGTTGGGCTTCTTGAGCGAATAAGCCGGGTGGGTCAGCAGCGCCGTGATGCGCGCGAGGGTGTCGGGCAGAGCCGAGACGGCCTGAAGGCCCAGCCACTTGTCGATCACCAGCGCGTCGTCCTTGAAGCGCGCATAGAAATCGTCGAGCGCTTCCATCCGTTCCGCGCCGTCGAGATCGACGAGCAGGCGCAGCGCCGCGATGCGGTCCGTCATGTTCGTGGCGCCGCGATACTGCGCGGCGAGGCGGCCGCGCTCGGCGGCATCGGTATCGGCCAGCGCGGCGAGGTAGAACAGCGCGGCGTTCTTGAGCGCGCGGCGGCCGGCGGGGCCGGCGTCGGGGCTGTACGGACCCGTGTCGCGATTCGTCTCGTACGCGCGCAGCAGGTCCGCCTTCAGCGAGGTGGCGACGAGGCGGCGCAGCGCCTCGCGTGCCGCGTAGATGCCGTCCACATCGACGTTGGCCATGCGCTCGGCGAGGTAGAGGCTGCTCGGCAGCGAAATGGCCTCGGCCGCGAAGGCCTTCTCGAGCTTCTCGTCGCGCAGCGTATCGCCGATCGCCGACACGAAGGCGGGATCGAACCGCATCGCCTCGCCGCGGGCGCGCGCCGCCACCTGCGCCAGCACGAGGTCGGTCGCGTATTGCTGGCCGGCCTCCCAGCGCGCGAAAGGATCGGGATCGTGCGCCATCAGGAATGCGCGCTCGGCGCCGCTCTGCGCGAGCTTGATGTTCACCGGCGC